>UQOE01000019.1 GCA_900542575.1 uncultured Oscillospiraceae bacterium | reverse complement strand
GACATGTTCAGCCAGGCAGTACTAATAGGTCGAGGGCTTGTCTAAACAAGTTCAAGCTAGCGTTTCTAAGTATTAGGCGTTTGAAATCAATGCTCTTTGTTTAGTTTTCAGGGTACAAAAAGGCACACCGATTTTCGGTGTGCCTTTTTTTCTGCTATAATGGCACAAATTGGGTCAACCAATCGTATTTTACTATAGAGGGGGCTGCGCCTTGGCTGCCAAACAGCGCATGCGGTCGCTGGATGTTCTCCGCGGCATCGTCATTGCCGCCATGATTCTCGTGAACAATCCCGGTTGCTGGGACTATATTTATCGGCCGCTGGACCATGCGGTCTGGAACAGTGTTACGCCGACGGACTTTATCTTTCCTTTTTTTATTACCATCATGGGCATGTCCATGGTGTTTTCGCTGCGCAAATTTGACTACCGCTTTTCGTGGAAGGCGGTTGGAAAAGTACTCCGACGTGCAGCGGTTCTGGCCCTGATTGGATACGTCACCGGATGGGTGTCGCGGGCACTGAATCGCGCGGCGGATGGGGAGCCGGTTTCCCATGTGCTCTGGAATTTCGACACGGCACGGGTTTTCGGCGTAATGGTGCGGCTTGCACTCGTCTACCTCTTCGCCGCTCTGCTGGTCTTTGCGCTGCATCGGTTCCGGAGAGCCATTCCCATTTTCTGCGCAGTGCTGCTGACCGGCTATGCGGTGATGCTCCTGGCAGGCCATGGATTTGAGGCCACTTCTGCGAATGTTGTGAGACGTGTGGACTGCGCAGTTGTCCCGGCGGCCCATCTCTATCAGGGCGATTTCCTGGATCCAGAGGGCATTCTGAGTACGCTGCCCTGCATTGCCCAGTGCTTGCTGGGATTCTGCATTTTTGAACAGGCCCTCCCCAGAGACCGCATCCGTTCGCTCGCGGTACCTGGTACGCTGCTGATGGCCGTGGGATGGCTGCTCAGCTATGGAATCCCGCTGAACAAGAAAGTATGGTCGCCCACCTTTGTTCTCGTGACGCTGGGTGCCTGTCTGCTGTGTCTCGCGGTCCTGCTCTTCTTCGTCGACGAACGTGGAAGGATCCGCGGGCTGCGGCTCTTTGAATCGCTCGGCAGCAATGCCATGCTGCTGTTTATTGTCAGCACGCTGCTCGGAATTGTACTGAATGCGGTGCGTTTCCACGGCGTGTCTCTCTGGTCCCACTATTACCGGTCCTTCTGCTGCCGCATCGTACCCGGCAGTCCCTATGGAGCTTCGCTGCTCGGAGCTGTACTGTTCGTCCTGCTGATGATGGGCCTCAGCTGGCCGCTGTACCGCCGGCATATTTATGTAAAAGTATAAAAGGAGAAATCGATATGCGTCGTAAATTTCTTGCACTTGGCTTTGCACTGGTTCTCATCGCCGCCCTTGCGGTTCCGGCTTTTTCCGCCGCAATGCCGCTGTACATGGGGCCCGGCCCGGTATGCATCAGTCCCGGAATGGAGGCGTTCGACACAATGACCGGACTGCCGCGGGACAAGGACGGGTACGAAGCATGTGAGACCCTTCCCGAGGCGGCAGTGACGGCCGGCTTCCCTATGCTGGCACCGGAGTCCGTCACCGGATATCAATACCGAAATATTGCGGCAAAACCGGGCACCATCTGCATATCCTATTCGGGCTGCTTCAACGGCCTCTCCGTCTGGAAGTCCACGGGCGATCCATTCCCTGCCCCGGAAGCCGGTCTTTCCACCACCACCTGGCAGGTCGGCCCGCGTACAGTTACCGTTTATGAGCAGAACAGCTCCGTCCGTCAGGCTCGCTGGACATTCGGCAAGTACCACTACTGCTTTTACGCCGGATTCGGGCAGAGTGAGGATACAGCGAAGGAAGTCATTGCTCAGATCTGGTAACCTGCAGCCGAATCAATCGGTACCGGGCAGGTTCCGTATGAGAACTCGGTATCAGAGGGGAACGGCATGTCCGGTACAGCAAAAAAAGACCCGCTTTGCAGCGGGTCTTTTTTGCTGTATTATCTTTTATGCCCAGATGGAGCGGTCTTTTCCGGAGCCGATTTCAAAATGAAGTTTCGCAATACCCATGTCGACCTTGGTCATGACGCCGATACCTGGGTCAATATTGACGGTGCCGTCGCTGTTGTAGCAGAAGCTGTATTTCTTCTGGTTCATGGAGCTCGGGGCGAGCTGAGCGGCTTTGACGCCGTTTAAGTACCAGGCCGGAACACGGTCGAGGTCGGCGTCACGGGTGACTTCTTTCAGCGGCTTGACGGGGACGGCGACGCCCTGGGTTGCGCCGTAGCCGACAGCGATGACGCAGACAACATGATCGTCCGGATTCAGGTTCCATGCGGAGCGCATACGGCGATAGGTACCGCCGACCCAGCAGGTGTTCAGACCCATTTTCTGGATGTCCAGCACAAGGCGTTCTCCGTAGTAGCCGGCAGCTTCTTCCAGATTCTTTGTGCGCCGGCCGGCGACGACGATGTAACTGTCTACGCCTTTGAAATTGCCGTAGAAGTGCATAAGGCCGCCGTTAAAGGCCTGCTTTTCACCGGTGACGAGCTGCAGATGCAATCCGGATGCATAGTTGATGTCTCCAATTCGGTTTTTGATGGCGCTGACTGCCTGAGGAGCCAGGGGCTTTGTCTCGTACTGGCGGACGGCGTGACGCGCCTGGATGGCTTCCATGTCGGTCATAGTAATACCTCCTTTTTTCTTATCAAATTTATTATATCCTGTGCAGAGAAAGAGTGTCTACCAGTAAATCCCGACGAATGTCGTTTACAAGATTTGGCCGGTTCCTTATAATAAACACAAGAACGGTTTATCCGGGAAAGGCAGGAAATTACATTATTGTGAATACTTTATCCCGCAGCCGCAGAACGCTGATCCTCGTCTCGCAGTGCTGCTCAGTGCCGTATTCTGCGGCATGCCCATCGCGGCCAGGGCCGCGGAGACGTCCGGCTATGTTTCTTCTTTGGAACAGGATGGTTTTCCCGCGGCATACGCGCAGAAGCTGGCACCTATCAAGGCAAATCATCCGAATTGGCGCTTTGTCCCCTATGACACCGGGCTGGATTGGAACACGGCTCTGAGCAGCGAGACCTCCGGCCATAAAAATACTGTCTATATCAATGCGGGCGGCAGCTCGGCGACCCGGCTGTACCGGGACCAGTCTTCCGGTTCTTATCAGGCGAAAAACGGGTTCCCCTATACTTATATTGTAAGAGACGGCTCGGACGCCCAGTCCCGCGGATGGATCGACGCTTCCAAAATGGCGGTCTCCTACTACATGAATCCGCTTACGTTTATTGGGAATGAAGTGACACTGCTTCAGTTTGAATCCCTGAACTGGAGCTTCTCCGACGACGCCGATGGAAACCGGGAGGCCTACACCGCGGTTGAAGCTTCCATCCGCAACTCCTTTATGTCTTCGTCGTCGAATGCCTACAATGGCAGCTATATTACGTCAGACGGAAACATCAAATACCTGGACACCTCCGGGAACGTTCAGACGCTGAATATGACTTATGCCACGGCCATCTGCGGCGCGGCAAAAGCCTACGATCTGGACCCGTGCTACCTCGCCTCCAAAATTGTCGGTGAGGTCGGCGCGAAGGGAAGCGGCAGCGTGTCCGGCAATTATAACGGCTACGTCGGCTACTACAACTACCTGAATATCGGCGCCAGCGACAACTCATCCGGTGAAGCCATTGTCAACGGCCTGGCCTACGCAAAACGTATGAACTGGACAAACCCTGTGGCCTCTATCTACGGAGCGGCAAAAATCATCTCGGAGTCCTACGTCTCCGCCGGTCAGAACACCGCATATTTCCAGAAATTCAATGTCACGGACCGCAATACTTACAGCCACCAGTATATGACGGCGGTCAACGGAGTGGTCAACACTACGTACATGACTTATTACGGCTACAAGCAGGGCGGTCTGCTGGACCGTCACCGCACCTTTATCATCCCGGTCTTCCGGTCCATGCCCAGCGGCACCGGTACGTATCTGAAGCTGAACACCAACTCCGGCAGCGGCACCGTAAACCATACGGCAAATGTCCGGAGCAGCCCGTCTATTACGGGAAGCGTTCTGACGCAGGCAGGCCAGGGGTCCCAGGTCACGGTGCTCGGCGGGTATCGGGACACGAAAGTCACCTATGACTCGAACTACCGCTACAATGCTACGCAGTACCGCATGTTCCAGCCGCTCTGGTACCGGGTTCGTCTCTCGAACGGAACGGTCGGATATATTCTGGAAGACTATGTCGATGTCTCGGCCTCCGCCTCCATCAGCGGCAGCCGGTCCTTACGGCTGAATGTCAGCGTCAGCGGCGGGGAGACGCCTTCCTACATGTCACTGGATACCCGTGTGGCGACGGTCAGCAAAGACGGCGTCGTCACCGGCCGCGGCACAGGCACGACCAAAATCGTCGCCTATCTGACCAATGGCTGCTTCGACGTCATTACCGTCCGGGTCAACTCCGGTCAGTTTGAACAGGCGGTCGAAGAAATTGTCCCGCGGGTCAATGTCAACCGCAGCAGCAATACGAGCTCTTCCAGCTCCAGCCGGCAGACCTCACGGCCGTCTTCCAGCAGCAGGAATACGAACCGGAATACCGGCACTTCCACTGGTGGGCAGCGGCCCGACAATGTGTCCGGCCTGCTCCGTGCACTGCAGAGCATCTTTGCTTAATTCGAATACAGAAGCGTCCGCCGGAAGGCGGGCGCTCTTTTGGTTGAATTGGAGAAATGATTGCGGTATGATAAGAGCATTCTGAGATTCGATACCAAAAGGAGCGTCATATATGAAATCCAAAACCTATCGTTTTCTGGGCATCCTGCTCGCCGTCCTCATGGCCTGCACGGTATTCCCGGTTTCTGCAATGGCAGCGGGCGGCTCGTCCCTCACAGGACTGCTCGGCCTGGGCCAGAATCAGCAGACAGCCGGTCCGGAACTGAAGACGGAGTCGGACGGTACCGTACGGCTGTATCGAGACGGGAGAGCGTCCAATGAGACCGGGTTCGTCAAGGCGGTCTGGAACGGCGCAGAGGGCTGGTACTATGTTGAAAACGGAAAGTGCGACACCAGCTATGTCGGTGCCAAGTATGGAACCATAAATGGAAACAGCGGCAACTGGTACGTCGAGTACGGCAAAGCCGATGAGACTTTCAACGGTACCAAGACACTTCACAAGGTTACCTGGACCGTAAAAGACGGCAAGGTTACCAAGACAATGATTGAGGTGCCGAAAGTCGACCAGCTTCCGAAGTATCCCACCGGGTGTGAGGCCGCTTCCTCCACCAGTCTGCTGAACTACTACGGCGTCGGCACGACGGTGGACGAGATGATTGAGGCCATCCCGCGCCAGAATATTGAGAAAGTAGACGGCAAGGACTACGGCCCGAGCATCTATGAGAAATTCGTCGGCGACCCGACCATGACCTATACCTCTCCGCATCCGGGCTATGGAGCATTTGCGCCGGTTGTCACGAAGGCCATGAACAGTGTTCTGAAGAAGCACAATTCCCAGTACCGCGCTTATGACATTACCGGTACAAAGCCGGCCGACCTCTATAAGCGCGTCCGCAGCGGACAGCCGGTTGTCATTTGGGCCACCTATAATATGAAGACGCCGACCAAGAAGAACGCCTGGTACATCAAAGATGCCAGCAAGCCGGACGGTGAGTACTACTTCGAGTATCCCCGCGGAACCCATGTCCTGGTGCTCTGCGGCGTAGACGATGAGGAGGATACCATTACTATTATGGATCCTTACCATGCCGTCTATAAAACCTTTGACCGGCAGCTGTTTGAGTCGAAATACGCACTGCTTGGCCAGATGGCCATTGAAGTCAAATAATATGAATTTTGGGGGTCAGGGAATTTTCCCTTGACCCCCTTTACACGCTGTGATAAACTCTTTAATACCTCTTGATGGAGGGTTCTTTTTTTGTGTCTATTTTTAAGAGAACCGGCCAGAGAGGGAGGCAAAAACACATTACAATCCGGAAAACCCGGAACACTGGAGGTGCCGAAATGACAGTAAAAGTTACTCTTGCGTGCACAGAGTGCGGTCAGCGCAACTACAACACGTTTAAGAACAAGAAAAACAATCCCGAGCGTATGGAGATGAACAAGTACTGCAGATTCTGCAAGAAACATACTCTCCATAAAGAGACCAAGTAAGGGAAGGCAAGTATCGTATGGCGAAAAAGTCTAAAGCGAACAAGAAGAAAAAGAATCCTGTTGCCAAGACGCCGGAGGTCACTACCATTGCCCCGGAGGTAAACGCCGAAGACATCGACCCGCAGAAAAAGGCGAAGCTTGAAAAAGCTGCCGCTGAGGCAGCTGCCGAAGCCGCCGCTGTCACCAAACAGCAGGCTGCCGAGGAGAAGAAAGAAGCTGCCCGAATTGCTCCGAATGCAGGAAAAGACGACAAGAAAAAGAAAAAGTCGAAAAAGCAGCCGGACTATGCGAACAAGTCGAAGGATAAAAAGTCTGCAAAAGGCAAGAACGGCAAAGATTCGAAAAAACAGAATGCTTTCGTACGCTGGTGGAAAGAGCTCGGAGCCGAGATGAAAAAAATCCACTGGTCGAACGGCAAGGACACCGTTAAGAACACCCTTATAGTTCTCCTTGTTATCCTTGTTATCGGTATCGGCGTATGGATTGTCGACTGGCTTCTCGTCAAAGCCAGAACAGGTATCTATGATTCCGCAGCCAACCAGGCACAGCAGGCCGTAATGGCACTGCGCGCCCTTGTCAGCTATGTGGGTATAGGATTTACGGGATAAGTAACGGAGGTTTGTTTCAATGGCAGGAATTACCAAATGGTATGTCATTCACACCTATTCAGGCTATGAAAACAAAGTCATGGACGACATCATCAAGGTTGTCAACAACCGCGGTATGCAGGACCAAATCCTGGACGTCCGTGTTCCGACTGAAACCGTAACTGAAATTAAAGAAGACGGCGAGGCCAAAGAAGTGGTCCGCAAACTGTTTCCCGGTTATGTACTCGTCAAAGTTGCTGTCGAAGAAGACGGCGACGAATACTCTATGTCTGACGACGCATGGTATGTCATCCGCAATACCCGCGGCTGCACCGGCTTCGTCGGCCCGGAGAGCAAACCGGTCCCACTGTCCGATGAGGAAGTCAAAGCCCTTGGCGTTGACAAACGGACTGTGGAAGTCAACTTTAATGTCGGAGACTTCGTCAAAATTGCGGATGGACCGCTGAAGGACTTCTCCGGCACTGTGGAGAGCATCAATATTGAAGAGGGCAAGGCCAACGTCAAAATTTCCATGTTCGGCCGTGAGACCTCCGTTGAAGTTCCGCTCGGCCAGATTGAGGCCGGCTTGGACGACTGACACGCTCTGTACAGACTTGTATTAAGGTAGTAAGGCGCAGCCACGCTTTTCTATTGGGACGTCCCCTGGCGGGCCGTTCCGGTGGGAGGAACGGAGAGACCGTTCCGCCATTTACCACAATTTTTTGGAGGTGCAAATATGGCTCAGAAAGTAATTGGTTACATCAAGCTCCAGATCCCGGCAGGCAAGGCAACTCCTGCTCCGCCTGTAGGCCCGGCTCTCGGTCAGCATGGTGTCAACATCATGTCTTTCACGAAAGAATTCAACGAGCGTACCAAAAATGACATGGGTATGATCATCCCGGTCGTCATCACGGTTTACGCAGACCACAGTTTCACGTTTATCACCAAGACCCCTCCGGCAGCGGTTCTCATCAAGAAAGCTATCGGTATTGACAAGGCTTCCGGTGAGCCGAACAAGAATAAGGTCGGCAAGATCACCCGCGAGCAGTGCAAACAGATTGCTGAAACCAAAATGCGTGACCTCAATGCTGCCAACATCGACACCGCAACCAGCATGATCGCCGGTACGGCACGCAGCATGGGCATCGAAGTCGTAGATTAAGCTTCCCAAGTGGGAGGAAGAATCCGAATTTACCACTCTTAAGGGAGGAACAGATACATGAAACACGGTAAGAAATATGTCGACAGCGTCAAAGCCATCGACAAGACCAAAAACTATGAACCCGAAGAAGCGCTTCAGCTTGTAATTGATACCGCAAAAGCAAACTTCGACGAGACTGTCGAAGCTCATATCCGTCTCGGCGTTGACTCCCGCCATGCAGACCAGCAGGTCCGCGGTGCAGTCGTTCTCCCGAACGGTACCGGTAAGAAAGTCCGCGTTGCTGTCTTCGCCAAAGGCGACCAGGCAAAGGCTGCAGAAGAGGCCGGTGCTGACATCGTCGGCGCTGAGGACCTCGCAGCACGCATCCAGAATGAGAACTTCCTGGACTTCGACGTTGCAGTTGCAGCCCCGAACATGATGGGCGTTGTCGGCCGTCTCGGCCGTATCCTTGGCCCACGCGGTCTCATGCCTTCTCCGAAGGCCGGCACCGTTACTCCGGACGTCGCAAAGGCTGTTGCGGAAGCCAAAGCCGGTAAAATTGAGTATCGTCTCGACAAGTCCAACATCATCCACTGCCCCATCGGCAAGGCGTCCTTCGGTGCTGAGAAACTCACCGAGAACCTCGACACCCTTATGGAGGCTATTGTTAAGGCAAAACCGGCTGCTGCAAAGGGCCAGTACATCAAGTCCAGCACAGTTGCTTCTACCATGGGCCCTGGCGTCAAATTCAGCGTTAGCAAATACGCCGGCGCAAAATAAAAATTCCTTGACAGCGTAATGCTGTCATGGTAATATATCCAATGCTGTTGCCAAAGACAGCAGGTGCCCATATGGGCGTAACAGGTTTTCCTTACCTGCCGAGGGAGCGTTTGAATTTCCAAACATTACCATTATGTGGTTTTTCATGCCCTTCCTGCGGAAACAGGAAGGGCATTATTCTTTTAGGAGGTGAAATCATTTGCCTAGCGAAAAGATTCTCGAACAGAAAAAACAGGCTGTTGCCGATATCACCGACAAGCTCAACAACTCCGTTGCAGGCGTTCTCGTTGAGTACAGCGGTGTAAGTGTTGCAGATGACACTGAGCTCCGCAAAGAGTTTCGTGAGGCAGGCGTCAACTACTCCGTCGTTAAGAATACACTTCTTAGCCGCGCAGCAGATGAGGCAGGTCTTGGAGAGCTGAAAGACGTTCTCTCCGGTACTACCGCACTTGCCGCTTCTTCGGAGGACCACGCAGCTGCAGCCCGCATTGCAAAGAAATTCTCCAAAGATCACGAGGGTTTCCAGATTAAGTCCGGTTACCTGGACGGCAAGGTCATCGACCTTGACACCATTAACCAGCTTGCAGATCTCCCGACCTACGATGTTCTTATGTCTACTGTCTGCGCCGCACTCAATGCGCCTATCGCATCTTTTGCACGTGTCATTCAGGCCGTTGTTGACAAGAAGAACGAAGAGGGCGACGCTCCGGCGGAGGAGACCGCAGAGGCTGAGGCAGCTCCGGCTGCAGAGGCTGAGGCTCCGGCCGCAGAATAAGTTCTGCATCGCTCCCAACGAATTGAACTACTATTTTTAAAATTTCCTATTGGAGGTAAAAATCATGGCTTCTGAGAAAGTTACCGCTCTTCTTGATTCCATCAAAGAGCTTTCCGTTCTTGAGCTTTCTGAGCTCGTACACGCTGTAGAAGATGAGTTTGGCGTATCCGCTGCTGCTGCTGTTGCAGTTGCTGCTCCGGCTGCCGGTGACGGTGCCGCTGCTGAGGAGAAGACTGACTTTGATATCGTCCTCAAAGAGATCGGCCCGAACAAAATCAAGGTCATCAAGGTTGTCCGTGAGCTCACTCAGCTCGGTCTTGCCGACGCTAAGGCTCTCGTTGACGCTGCTCCGAAGACCATCAAGGAAGGCGTTCCGAAAGACGACGCCGAGGCTGCAAAGGCCAAATTCGAAGAGGTTGGCGCTGTCGTCGAGCTCGCATAAGTTTGACTCAAACTTTTCAAAGCACCTGGTTTTCCAGGTGCTTTTTCTTATCTGAGGGATGATTTCTATGAAAAAAACAGATCTTGGTTTCGGCATGATGCGGCTGCCGCTGACCGACCCGAAAGATCCGACCTCCGTCGATCTGCAGAAGACGTCCGGTCTGGTCGATGCATTCTTGAACCAGGGCTTCTCTTTTTTCGACACTGGGCTCATGTATCATGGCGGCACCAGCGAGTCGGTGATCCGGACCTGCCTGGTCGACCGCTATCCGCGGGAGCGGTTTCAGATTGCGGATAAAATGCACATTCTGTATGCGAAAAAGCCAGGGGATATGGATACTGTCTTCCAGGGCCAGATGGAACGTCTCGGCATCAACTATTTTGACCGTTATCTGCTTCATAGTGTGGAGAAAAATTACTTCCGGCAGTATGAGGAGATCGGCGCCTTTGACTGGATCCGAAAAAAGAAGGAGCAGGGGGGTGTCCGGGAAATCGGCTTTTCGTTCCACGACAGCGCAGACCTGCTCGATGAGGTGCTGACCCGATACCCGTTTTTCGATTTCGTCCAGCTGCAGATTAACTATCTCGACTGGGAAGACCCCTGGATCCAGTCGAGGAAATGCTACGAGACTGCCGTGCGGCACGGGATCCCGGTCACGGTGATGGAAACCGTCAAGGGCGGCACGCTTGCGCAGGTTCCGGATGACGCGGCTGCGATGCTCCGGGAGATGGATCCTTCCGCTTCCCCGGCCTCCTGGGCCATCCGGTTTGCGGCATCCCTGCCGGGTGTTGAGCGCGTTCTGTCCGGTATGGGCTCTCCTGCCATGATCTGCGACAACGCCGGTGCGATCCGCCATTTCGTCCCGCTCACGGCACAGGAGACGGAGAAGCTCCTGGAAACCGCAGAGGTTATTCGCAGCCACATTGCTGTTCCGTGTACGGGATGTGCCTACTGTACCGGCGGATGTCCCCGGCATATCTGTATTCCGCAGTATTTTTCGCTCTACAACGCCGATATGCGGGAGGTCGAACAGAAGCGCTGGACGGCCAATGTCTTCTATTACGACCAGCTCACGGAAAAATATGGGAAGGCCAGCGATTGTATCCGGTGCGGCCAATGTGAGAAGGCCTGTCCGCAACACCTGCCGATTATGGAGACCCTGGAAAAGGTCGCCGCCCATTTTGAAGCGGAGGACTGAAAACGAACAGAGATTCGACAAATTCGTGCGAAAAAAGGTGACAGGTTCTCAGAACTGGGGTATACTTTTAATTCGAAATGAACTAAGGGAGGATTTTCCGCTATGGCAGATAACAGAAGGGCACGCGTCAGCATTGCAACTTATGACCGCGAAGGCAACCGCAGGTCCGGTGGCGGCGGAGGGCACAGAGGCCCGAGCAACCGCACTCGCCGCATTATCACAGTTGCTGTCTGCCTGCTTTTGCTGGTGCTCATCATTTGTCTGATTGTCCACGGTGTCAACAAGGCCAACGAGCGCCGCGAGAGCGAGCGGCAGGCTATCACTGCCACCACACAGCAGCAGAAACAGCCGCAGCAGGAAACGGGGACCGCCATCAGCAAGGTCAACCGTTTTCCGAATCTTCCCTCGACCTATAACATGAAGTATGCAGTGGCGGTAAATACGGCACAGAACATCGTCACAGTCTATGAGAAGAACCCGGCAGACGGCACGTATACCAAGGCGGTTAAAGTCTTCATCTGCTCCGCCGGTCTCAACGGTGCTACGCCAAATGGTACCTGGTACGTCCCCGACAATGAGGGCGGCCGTCCGGGCAAGATGGGTGCCTGGTGGAATCTGGTCGGCAACGTCTATGGTCAGTGGTGCACCCGCATTCATGACGGCATTCTGTTCCACTCGGTTCCGTATGAAATTAAGGGCGACAAGGGCTCTCTTCAGGAGGGCGAGTACAACAAGCTCGGCCAGAACGCCTCCCACGGCTGTATCCGCATGAGAGTTGCTGATGTTAAATGGATTTACGACAACATCCCGGTCGGTACCTGTGTCACCATCTACAGCGACGCCACCACGCAGGAGCCGCTCAAGAAGCCGAACGCCCAGAAAATTACAGTTCCGAAGAGCGACCCGCGCCATGGCTGGGACCCCTCCGACCCAGACCCGGCCAACCCCTGGAACAAATAAAGCGATTCAAAATTTTCACCGCACCTGTGGCTTTCACAGATGCGGTGATTTTTTGTGAAGTGCGGGGGCAGCAACGTGGTGAGCGTCCGCTCATTGCGCGATCTCGGTTTACTTTTTGAAAGGACTTTCGTATAATACAAATATCTAGCAATTCTATCCCTTGTTGAGGTAATACTAATGAGCAGTTCCAGAACCAAGCGTTTTGTATCCCTGGCGCTCGCCATGATTGTTCTCATTGCGGGCGTTGTATTCAGCACGCAGAATAGTACTCGAAACGGCAGCATTCCCCGGCACCGCATGAGTATTGAACATGTGAAAAACAGTGCGACCAAACACACCAATCCGCCGAAGACCACACCGTCGGAAGGCGGAAAACCGTCGAAAGACAACTATTTCCCGAAACTGAAGTCGGGCTATGAAAAGAACCATCCGTATGCCATTGCGGTCAACACGGCACAGAATGTCGTCACGGTCTATAAACGTGACAGCCGGACCGGCAAATATACGGTCCCCTATAAGGCATTCATCTGCTCCACCGGCAAGCAGGGAGGCACCCGTTCCGGTACCTGGTATACCAGCGAGAAGTGCGGCCACTGGCACGCCCTCGTCGGCAACGTCCAGGGTCAGTGGGCAACGCGTATCCACGACAGCATCCTGTTCCACTCGGTTCCGTACTATAAGGCAGATCCCTCGACGCTGGAGACCGAGGAGTACAACAAGCTCGGTACCGTCGCTTCGGCAGGCTGCGTTCGCATGACCGTCGCCGATGTAAAATGGATCTACGACAACTGCCCGCTCGGTACCTGCGTTACCATTTACAATGACGGAAGCGTCAAAGAGCCGCTCGGCAAACCTTCCTTCCGCCGCATCACCGTCACTTCGAGTGACCCGCGCTACAGCTGGGACCCGACAGACCCCGATGCCCGCAACCCCTGGCACTGATTCAAAAAATGAGAAAGATGTCTGACGATTCGTCAGGCATCTTTTTTTGAACCGTCCATTCCAAATCTGCGTCTTTATGTAAGAAAGGTTATGAAAATAGAATGGGGGATTCTCATATGAAATGCAGCAATTGCGGTGCAGAAGTTAAAGACGATGACAAATTCTGCACATTCTGCGGAAATGATCTGGAAAAACAGCGGACGGAAACGGCCGTCGGCTACTGTGTGAAATGCGGCGCCCCGCTGCAAGAAGGTTACAAATTCTGCGTAGCATGCGGCGCACCGGTCTCCAGCGCAACGCCTGCCGAAACTTCTGCGGACACGGAAACAACGGAGCCGGAGGCAGCTTCTGAGGAAGAAGAAAAGCCGGCGGAAAATGCTCCGGAGGATGCAGCGGAAGAAGAGAAGCCGGCCGAGGAGACGCCGGACTCGGAAAATGCCGAATCGAAACCGAAAGAGGACCTGCCGGTTCCCACGGGCGAGACCAAACCGGAAGCTGTTTCTGCCCCGGAGACCAAAGAGCCGGAAGAGAAACCGGATGCCGCGAAAGAAAAGAAAAAGACGAAAGGAATTTTCCTCGCCATTATCATTGTCCTGGTTCTGGCTATTATCGGAGCGGCGGTCTATTTTATTGTCGCAGACCAGCAGGATAAGAAAGCAGCGCTGAATGCCTCTATCCGCATGTCGCAGAAAGCCAATGAAAAGCGCAAGATTGACCTGAACAGCACTGAAGATGAGAGCTATGTCAATGAGCTGAGACAAACGGCGTATGATAAAGTTGGAAGTCTGAAAGATGGCTGGCGTGATAAATCCTTGATGGGAAGTTATTCTTTGGTAGATGGTCCGATTGAAGATGGCGATGATGTTATTCTGGTCTATGAAGTCAATATAGATTATTCAAACTACAATTATTACGGTGGATATACACAATTTTATACTTATGTAAAGTTTAAGAACGTCTATGTTCAGAATGGAAAATTGCATTATGACAGTGCAGTAACTCCGAACTACCATTTGAACGCGTTTAACACACCAGGATCAATGCATAAAGTTCAGGGATTTGCAACAGAGGAAGAGGCTCGCGATTATGCAATGTGACGTTAGTAGCGTTCTGTAATTTCTTAATGTCCTTTTTGATGTAATAGGAGAGATTTTCTTATGAAATGCAGCAATTGCGGTTCCGAAGTACCTGATACGGATAGATTCTGTGTACATTGCGGTAATGATCTCGAAAAACAGCGAGCCGAGCAATTCGCTGCGGCCAGTTACTGTTCCGAATGCGGGGCCCCTTTGCAGAAAGATTTCAAATTCTGCGTCGCTTGTGGCGCGCCGGTACCAGATTCTGCATCCGAGCTGAAAGAACCGCCTGCAGTATCAAGTGAGGTTCCGACAGATGTAGAGGCGGATACTTCGGAAATCAATGTGCCTGCTCAAGATCTTGCAATGACAGGCCCCATTCCATGTGATTCAAGCGCAGAGAACAAGAACGAGAACGCCACGTTCTCTGCTGAGGAGGGCACAGCAGCTACCGAATATGGGGCGAAAAAGGAGAAGAAAAAGAAAATTTGGCTGATCGTTCTCATTGCAGTTCTGGTTCTTGCTATTATTGCTGTCTGTTTGGTATTTTTTCTGCCAAACAATAAGAATGCAAATGTTAAAACGGTGAATAGCTTGGCAGAACAGAATATCAACGATAGCAATGGCACAGCAACTGTCCCAACACGCCGTCTAAATGTGAACAGTGATACGGTTTTTGAGGATAAGCTTCGGTCGGATGGATATAATAGAATAGAGGAAACGCGAAGCTCCTGGAGAAATCCAGACCTTTGGTATACTCTTTCTTCAGTTAGCGGTCCGATTCAACGAGGCAATGATATTATTTATACATATTATGTAGAGCTGGATTATGACGGCTGGGATTGTATCGACAATATTCCGGGCTATTATACTTATGTGAAGTTTGTTAATGTCTATGTCCAAAATGGTGATGTCCATTACGAAGATGTGAAAAAACCACAGGGGAAAATTCTGAATTTGTGCAATTCTTATGATACGGATACTGGACGATATGATGAACAGCATTGGGTTGCAGGCTATGCTACAGAACAGGAAGCCTTAAACAATGCATAAAGTAAGAAAAGGCAACTGATATTTTTGTTTGCGATGCAAAGATCGGTGGCAATGCAAAGTTTTGTACCGCCTGCGGTGTCAATCTGGAAAACAGAATGCTGAGTAAGTTGAAAACGGCGGCTTCTGAACAAATTTCGTAATAACTTTGCCGCAGAATACCAAAATCCTCATTGCTTCCGGAGCTTAGGTTCTGGACAATGTGATTTTCAGCAAACCTGTGCGTTGCCTGCACAGGTTTTGCTTTTATGAGAATGAAGGAGAGTTGTTCATGAAATGCAGCAATTGCGGCGCCGAAGTACCTGACACGGATAAATTCTGTGTACACTGCGGCAATGATCTCGAAAAACAACGGACTGAGCAGTCGGGTGCGGTAGGCTACTGTCCCAAATGCGGTGCACCTTTGCAGAAAGGCTTCAAATTCTGTGTTGCCTGCGGCACACCGGTACCCGACTCCACATCTGAACCGACCGAACCGCCTGCAGAATCTGGTGAGGTTCCGCCAGACGGCATGACATTCCAGCTAGATGCAGAGGATACGTCAGAAATCAATTTGCCTGCTCAGAATCTTACGGTGACGGGCCCCATTCCGTATGATGCCAGTGCAGAGAATAATAATGAGAACGCCACTTTCTCTGCAGATGAGGGGGCCGTGCCGCCTGAGAAAGAGGAGAAAAGCAAGAAGACCAACCGCATTTTGACAATTGTAATTATTGTTTTGCTGGTGTTGGCAATTGCTGCTGTCGCGGTTTTCCTGGTCCTGCATTTTCAGGGGAATTCGAACAATGCACAGAACCGGCCTGTGACGACGATCTCGGAGTCGGAACAGGACGGCGAAGAGGAGCGAGAAGCTGCAGTAGCGCCAACGAGAAGACTAAATGTTCAAGGCGCTCAGCCATCAGATGAAGATTATTTGGAGAGACTTCAGTCGGATGGATATGCTCGAATTGAAAAAACGAAGAATTCGTGGAACGACAGAAGCTTGTGGGATAGTATTTCTGTAAATAACGGTCCATTTTTTGTAGGAAACGATATTATTTATACGTATGTCGTATACATGGATTTTTCAAAATATGAGGATGACCCAGAATTTACTATGTGGGGGCCAAGTGATGATGGCTATCATACCTATTATTTCACTTATGTAAGATTCAATAATGTATACCTTCAAAATGGTAAATTACATTATAAAATGCAGATTCCAAAAGGAGCAGATTATAATATAGCTGATTCAAGTGGCTCACAGCATAAAGTTTCTGGATATAGCTCAGAAGAGGAAGCTTTGAATGCGGCAGGTTATTATTAAATTCTATCTCTGATATAGTGAAGAGTCCGGTTCTTTCCGGGCTCTTTTTCTGATTCCTGTCTCCGCATAAATCTGCCGTTTTTAGACTTACAAAATGGGAAAGCCAGCTTCGCATACATATACTTCCATTTCGTACGATTTTCTGATTCCTGGCAGAATTTGGGACAAATTAATTTTTTATTTGAGCTTTGCCCACTGTTGTGTATCAAAATAGAACGAAAGTTCCGGGCTAAAATTTATAAATCAACATTTTGTCCCGCGTGCGGGGAATCGCCACAGGACAACTACGGTGGAATACACTTTTGCGGCTCGACCGCCAAATCGCAGCGGAGGGCAGGGCGGAGAGACATGACAATGCCTACCGTGCACGAGCACGAAACGAAGACCCAAAACCTCATTTCCCGCTTCCCCCGGTCGTTTACAACGTCCGGGAATTTTCGTATAATAAATAGAATCTAGATTCTAAAAAAAGAGGAGCGGTTCTTTTGACAGATTATGAGAAGCTCGCCGAGCTGCTGTTTCCCGGCATTTCGAAGACGCCGGAGGACTATGAGGCCATGTATCCGGCCCGGGATCTTCCCGAGGGCGCGCGGGTCACGCGGTTTGCCCCGAGTCCTACCGGATATCTGCATATCGGCGGCCTGTTTGCGGCCATGATCGCCAAGCTGACGGCCCAGACCACCGGCGGCGTGTTTTTCCTGCGCATTGAGGACACCGACAAGAAGCGGGAAGTCGAGGATGGCGTCACCGGCATTATTGAAGGTCTGCACGCATTCGGCATTGAGCCGGACGAGGGCATGACCGGGCCGGACACCTGGAGCGGCAATTACGGGCCGTATCTCCAGAGTGCGCGGAAAGAAATCTATCAGACCTATGCCAAAGACCTGGTACGCAAGGGCATGGCCTATCCGTGTTTCTGCACCGCAGAGGAACTCGACGAACTGCGGAAACAGCAGGAGCAGGAGGGCGTCAATCCGGGCTATTATGGCCCCTATGCCAAGTGGAGAGATAAGAGCTTTGACGAGTATCAGGAGCAGATCGCGGCGGGGAAGCCGTATGTGCTTCGGTTCCGTTCCCCGGGTCAGCCGGACCGCAAGGTTAAGGTCCAGGACATGATCAAAGGCAAGATGGAGCTGCCGGAGAACGTCATCGACATCGTTCTGCTGAAGACCGACGGCATTCCGACCTATCATTTTGCCCACTGCATTGATGACCATCTCATGCACACGACCCACGTGGTGCGCGGCGACGAGTGGATCTCCTCTATTCCGACCCACATCCAGCTGTTCCGCGCCTGTGGGTTTAAAGTGCCGAAATATGCGCATATTGCCCCCATCATGAAACTGGACAACGGGAACAAGCGCAAGCTGTCTAAGCGGAAGGATCCGGAGGCTGCTGTCAGCTACTATGCCGAGGAGGGCTATCCGAAGGAGAGTGTGCTCGAATATCTGTTCACACTGGCCAACTCCAATTTTGAGGACTGGCGGCGGGCCAACAAGACGGCGCCGCTCTCGGAGTTCCCGTTTAATCTGAAGAAGATGAGTGTCTCCGGCGCCCTGTTCGACCTCGCCAAGCTCAACGACGTCAGCAAAAATGTCATTTCCAAGATGGATGCGAAAAAAGTCTACGGCGACACGCTGGCGTGGGCAAAGGCCAATCAGCCGGACTTCGCCGCTCTTCTGGAGAACGACCCAGAGAAGGCCATCTCCATTCTGGCCATCGGCCGCGGCGGGAAAAAGCCCCGGAAGGACATTGCCAAGTGGTCGGATGTCCCCGACAATGTCGCATACTTTTATAACGAGCTCTACCAGCCGAATTTTGAGCTGCCGGAGCGGGTCAGCGCGGCAGATGCCGCCGGCATTTTGGAGCAGTACAAGACGCTCTACGATGAGAATGACGACAATACAGTCTGGTTCGACAAGGTCAAGAGCCTCTGCGAGCCGTTCGGCTATACCCCGAATGTCAAAGAATACAAGCAGAATCCTGACGCTTACAAGGGCCATGTCGGCGACGTCTCTACGGTCATCCGTATTGCCGTCACTTCTCGTACCAACACGCCAGATCTCTGCACCATCATGCATATCCTCGGCCGCGGCGAAGTCATGCGCCGTCTGGACGATGCCATTCTGAATTGCAAGGGAGAGTAAACATGGAAGAGAAAAAACTGGAGAATGCCGCCTCCTCCAACTTTATCCACGATTTCATCGATGAGGACCTCGATCAGGGGGTCTACGATCATGTTCAAACCCGTTTCCCACCGGAGCCCAACGGCTATCTCCATATCGGACACGCCAAGGCCATCTTCATCAACTTCTACACGGCTGAGAAGTACCACGGCGTCTGCAATCTTCGATTCGACGACACCAACCCGGGCAAGGAGGACACGGAGTATGTCAACTCCATCCAGGAGGACATCAAGTGGCTCGGCTACGACTACCCGAATGTCTTCTACGCCTCGGACTACTTCGATGACATCTACCAGAAGACCGTGCTGCTCATCAAAAAAGGCCTCGCCTATGTCGATGATCAGAACGCGGACGAAATCCGTGAAACCCGCGGCACGCTGACGGAGCCGGGCACCAACAGCCCGTACCGCGACCGCAGCATTGAGGAGAACCTGGACCTCTTCACCCGCATGACGAACGGCGAGTTCGCCGACGGGGAAAAGGTGCTCCGCGCCAAGATCGATATGGCCTCCCCAAATATGAACATGCGCGATCCGGTCCTGTACCGCATAGCTCACGCAGAACATTACCGCCAGGGCGAAAAATGGTGCGTCTACCCCATGTACGACCTCGCACACCCGCTGGAAGATGCTGTGGAAGGTGTCACCCACTCGCTGTGCTCCCTGGAATTTGAAAACCACCGGCCGCTCTACAACTGGGTCATTGAAAACTGCGAAGTTCCTGCCCCGAAGCCGCGGCAGATTGAGTTCGCCCGTCTGAACCTCAACTACTGCGTCACCAGCAAGCGCTGGTGCAAGTACCTTGTGGACAACGGCTATGTCGACGGCTGGGATGACCCGCGGATGGTTACGGTCTCCGGCATGCGGCGCAGAGGATTTACCCCGGCCTCTATCCGGGCTTTCTGCGAAAAAATCGGCATCTCCAAGGCCTACAGCATGGTAGATTTTGGTCTGCTGGAGTCCTGTGTCCGGGACGATCTCAATGAGAACGCACCCCGCGCCATGGCGGTTCTGCACCCGCTGAAAGTCATTGTGGACAACTATCCGGAGGGCAAGACCGAGAAAATTACGGTGGAAAACCACCCGAAACGGCCGGAGATGGGAACCCACGAGGTCACCTTCAGCAAGGAGATCTACATTGAGCAGGAGGACTTCATGCTCGAACCGGTGAAAAAGTATAAGCGGTTCTTCCTGGGCAACGAAGTTCGTCTGAAGGGCGCCTATCTTGCCACCTGCACCGGCGTCGAGGCCAACGATGATGGAAGTATCGACGCCATCCATGTCACCTACGACCCGGAGACCAAAGGGGGCAATGCGCCGGACGGCCGCAAGGTCCGCTGCACGATTCACTGGGTCTCCAAGGAGGACTGCTTCGAGGCAGAGGTCCGTCTTTACGACCGGCTCTTCAACAAGGAGAATCCGACGGAGGGCGACGGCAAGCTGGAAGACGCGCTCAACCCGAATTCTCTGGAGGTCATCCCCAATGCACTGGTCGAGGGCAGCCTGAGAGACGCAAAGCCGGGCGACTCCTTCCAGTTCATGCGCAAGGGCTACTATACGGTAGACAAATACAGCACAGAGGAAAAGAAGATTTTCAACCGCACCGTCGATCTGAAATCTTCCTGGAAATAAGCAAAAGGCGTGACTGCCTTATTTTGTGAGAATTTTTCAACAGGAGCAAAAGAAACAATATTCTGACCGGGAACCAGAATGGAGTGAGCAAAATTCAATGAGCGCTGAAGCAAAAAAATCTCTCACCAGGCGTGAGAAAGGTGCGTTCGGAATCGGTGCCTTCGGCAAAGATATCTGCTATATGCTGTCCGCCTCCTATGTCCTGTACTATTTCCAGGATGTCATGGGCGTCAGTGCGGCGGTTATGGGTGTTATCCTTCTTGTGGCACGTATCTTTGATGCCCTGAACGACCCGCTGATGGGCATCGTGACCGCCAAAACCAGAACCAGATGGGGTAAATTCCGCCCGTGGATTTTTCTCGGATCGATCCTGAACGGGTTTGTCCTCTATCTGATGTTTGCCGCGCCCCCGAGCCTGACGCCGGGCGGCATGATTGCCTATGCGGCTACCTTCTATATCCTTTGGGGTGTCACATATACGATGATGGATATCCCGTTCTGGTCTATGATTCCGGCCTTTACCAAAGGCGGCAGGGAGCGGGAGGGTCTCTCCCAGTTCGGCCGTACCTGTTCCGGCGTCGGCCAGGCCGTCATTATCATCTTCGCCATGATGTCTGTCTCGGCGCTCGGACGCCGGGCAGACGGCACCGTCAGTGAGCGGGTCGGCTTCAAGTGGTTTGCCCTGATCGTCGCTGTGGTCTTCGTTGTCTGCGAGATCATTACTTCAGTCACCATCAAAGAAAAATCCACGGTCGAGGTCAAGACCAACTCCGTCGGCACGATGTTCAAGTCTCTGTTCCACAACGACCAGGCGCTGTTCATCGTCATCTCCACGGTAATCATCAACATGGCCTACGGCATTACTTCGAACCTCATTACCTACTTTATTAAATACGATATCGGAAACAAAGACTGGAGCAAGGACGTCCTCGTCTATAACGCCTTCGGCGCCATTATGCAGATCGTGTTCATGAGCCTCGTCTTCCCGCTGCTCCGCGGCAAAATGGAGACCCGCAAGGTCTTCCATGTCAGCATCTGGACCGGCGTAGTCGGCTATCTGCTTCTGTTTATCCTGCCCTATGCCGTAGATATCAAGAGCATCTATGTCCTTGCGGCCCCGGCCATTCTCATCTTTGTCTCCCAGGGCTTCCTGAACATCCTGAACACGATATTCCTCGCCGACACCTGTGATTACGGCGAGTGGAAGCTCGGTACCCGCGATGAGTCCGTCATCTTTAGTATGCAGACTTTCGTAGTCAAGCTCGGCAGTGGCATTGCGGCCCTCATCGCATCTCTGACGCTGTCCATCAACCATATTCAGAAAAATGAGACCGGCACCGTCGTCCTGACCCATGCGGCCACAAACGGACTGCGCATTTCCATGACGCTGATTCCGCTGGCCTTCCTTGTCATTGCACTGCTCATCTTCGCCAAGAAGTATTTCCTCAACCGTGCCAAACTGCAGGAGATTAACGAGGCGCTTGATGAACGCCATGCCGCAGAGGGCACGGCCAAAGCCGTCGAAGACTAAACTTGTTCATCTGTATTTTCATCATTAGAAAGCGTAAGAACCATGCCTATTAAAATCCCAACGGATCTGCCGGCAAAACGGACGTTGAACAGTGAGAATATTTTTGTCATGACGGAACAGCGGGCGGTCAGCCAGATGATCCGTCCTCTCCACATTCTTCTGCTGAATCTGATGCCGAAGAAGATTGAGACGGAGACCCAGCTGTGCCGGCTACTCGGCAACACGCCGCTGCAGGTGGAGCTGGAGCTCATCATGACGAAAACGCACAAGGCGCAGCACGTCTCAGAGGAGCACATGCTTGCGTTTTACAAGACCTTTGAGGAGGTCCGCGACCGCAAGTTTGACGGCATGATCATCACCGGCGCGCCGGTGGAGCAGATGCCTTTTGAGGAAGTGGACTACTGGGATGAGCTCTGTGAGATCATGGAGTGGAGTACCCAGAACGTCTACTCTACATTCCACATCTGCTGGGGCGCACAGGCGGGGCTCTATTACCATTACGGCGTTCCAAAGTATGACCTGGACAAAAAGCTGTTCGGCATTTATGAGACGAAGGTAGACCGGAAGAAATCCATGCTGTTCCGCGGCTTTGACGACCGCTTCCTGGTCCCCCAGTCCCGCCACACGACATCCCGGCGGGAGGACATTGAAAAAGTGCCCGAGCTTCGGGTCCTGGCCTCCGGCGACGAGGAGGGCGTATTTGCCGTCGCCACGAAGCACGGTCGTCAGATCTTCATCACCGGCCACACAGAGTACGACGCCGACACTCTCTACAACGAGTACAAGCGGGATCTCGACGCTGGCCTCCCCATCGAAAAGCCGGTGAACTACTTCCCCCATGGCCGCGTGACCAGACATCCGCCGGTCACCTGGCGCTCCAGCGCGAACCTCCTGTTCTCCAACTGGATCAACTACTTTGTCTACCAGCAGACGCCCTACAATCTGGATGACATCCAAATGCTGGACGAGCGAAAAAACAGAAAATAAAAAAATGAGCGGCGATCCGTCTGAAAGGCGGGTCGCCGCTGCTTTTGACAAAAATCGTAAAAAACAGGTTTAGGCCAAAAAAGTCTCAAATGCGCGGCTGGTTACGCAAAATAAGACTGAATATCTTCCAGGCTGGCGCGAAAGGTCCCCTGGATCATATTGTCTTTGCCGCCGCCGCGGCCGTTCAGAGCATCGTTGTACTCCTTTGCGAGGCTGCGGAGCGGGAGGCCCTGGGCGGTGATCATATAGCGGAAAGCGTCGCCCTGGTTGGTGAGCGCGACAAAGGCCCCGGTGCAGTGTTCCTTGCCGCCGTTTGCCAGAGCGCGCAGTGCGTCCGTCTCGGCGTCCGGCAGCAGGACCACAAGATTGCCCTCTTTGTGGGACGGGAGCGATTCCAGCATCAGCTCGCCCTGCCGTACGCGGGCCTGTGAGAGCTCGTGCTGCAGATCTGCGATTTGATCGTAGAGCCGTTCAACGCCGGCTGCGGTTTCACCCTGCGGGACCGAGCAGAGATCCATAATACGAAGAATATTTTTCTGCTTCTCCCGATAGTCTGTCAGTGCACGGGTGCCGATATGGAGATGCAGACGTGTGCCGCCGTGGGACTTCTCCGCACCGGTAATCTTGATCAGTCCGATTTCACCGGTGTGCTCGACATGGGGAGCACAGCAGGCACAGATGTCGACGCCGGGGATTGTGACGATGCGGACCGGTCCGTCGATTTCCTTTTTGGATCGATACGGGAGGTCTGCCAGGGTCTCGGGGCTGGGGTATTCGCAGATGACCGGCAGATTGGAGAAGACGGCATGGTTGGCACGGCGCTCGACGGTGCGGAGATCTTCTTCCCGGAAGCTGCCGTTGTAGTCACAGGTGACCTCGTCGTCGCCCAGGTGGAACCCGATGTTGTCGTACCCGAAGGCCCGGTGGACGACGCCGCTGACAATATGCTCGCCCGTATGGCTCTGCATGCGGCTGAAGCGCAGCGGCCAGTCCAGAACGCCGTCTGTCTCCTGACCGACCGGGAGTGCGTCCGGAAGCGTGTGATAGATGATGTCGTCGTGAATTTGTACATCGAGAACGGGGAGACCGCCCAGATGGCCCTTGTCCGCATACTGTCCGCCGCCCTCGGGAAAGAAGGCGGTGCGGTCCAGAACAACCCTGAAATTGCCCCCTGCTGGCTCACAGGCTAAAACTGCCGCGGTGAATGAGCTGAGATGCGGTGCGGTTTCGTAGAGACGGTCGGTGGGTTTCATGAGGCGGACTCCTTTACCTGAAATTCATACTGATACTGGCTGTGCTCAATGTCGCTGACCCAGCGCTCGAGCCGCTGCTCGTCCTCCTGGGAGAGGGGCTCGGATACGGTGATGAGAATCATTTTCTGCTCCTCTACATCGCCTTCCCGGTTCTCCTGCTCCACGGTGCCGAACCGGATATCTTCAACCTCAGGGAACAGAATTTTCATCTGGCGCTCCAGGGAAGACGGAGAGACGCTGGACTGGGCAGTGGCGGATTGCGGTGCCACTTTCTGCGCTTTTTCCTTTGTGTTGGTATTGTGGGTGACATAAGATGCCATGATAATGCTCGGAATGAGAATGAGAATGGCGTTGCGGATAAGATTCTTCCGCATGCGCTGTTTCATGCCGGGCTGTGCGTCGCTGACTTCCGGGACCTCCAGAACATAGAGCACCAGCACATTGGCGACCAGAATGAAGAACATGTTGATGGTGAACAGGAACCCTGCACCGAGCAGCATGCTCCAGTGCGCCGTGGCAATTGAGTAGCCGCAGGTACACAGTGGCGGCATAAGAGCCGTGGCAATGGCGACACCGGGGATGACGTTGCTGGTGGCCTCTTTTCGCGTGGTGGCGATGGCGCCCGCCAGGCCGCCGGCGGTGGCAATCAGGACGTCCCAGACGGTGGGCTGGGTCCGGGCCAGCAGCTCCGAGGTGGCCACTTTTATCGGCGTCAGCAGAAAATAGACCGAAGAGCCGAGCAGCGCGGTGATGACCTGAAACAGGAATCCGATGATGGAGCGCTTGAACTTCTGACTGTCCGCCGTAGCGATGGACAGACCCATGAGCTGAATAGTGCCCATCAGCGGTGAGATGAGCATGGCACCGATGATGACAGCGGTGCTGTTCATGTTAAGCCCGACAGATGCAATGACGATGGCACACAGTAAAATGGAAAGATTGGTGCCGGTTACCTGGCCGCCGCTCGTAATGCGCGTACGGATAGTGTCATAGTCGGCGGTGTCCTCCTTGATGGAAAACGCCTGGTGGAATATGGTCTTTGCACTGACTGGAATGGATTTTCTCAGTTTGCCGCGGTAGCGTTTGCGGTCCTCCTGGTCCCGGACCGTTCCGGCAACCGCGAATTCTCCGGAGTCCGGAGAGGAGTCCCGCGTGGCGAATGAGCCCTCGTCCGGATCGGGGAACGGAAGCTCTTTAAATACTTCTGCAAGGTGCTCCTGCTGCTGCCGCTGCTTTTCACGATGTCGTTTCTCTATTTTCTCTCTGTCTTCTTCCAGCCGCTTTTTGCTGTCAGACATTGGGTATCACCTCGGCATTAGTATAGCACATATGTTATAATAATTGAGACAAAAAGGGGGCCTGTACCATGTATGATTCCTTTGAAAATCTGCGCGCCGACTGCATGCAGTGCACGCGCTGCGGCCTCGCCGCAGACCGCACCAACCTGGTCTTCGGCGTCGGGAATCCCAACGCCGATATCATGTTCGTCGGAGAGGGCCCCGGGCGGCAGGAGGATCTGCAGGGGGAGCCCTTTGTCGGCCCTTCCGGCCAGCTGCTGGACAAGATGCTGGCGGCGGTCAACCTGAGCCGGGATGAGAACATCTACATTGCCAACATCGTCAAATGCCGCCCGCCCCAGAACCGCGACCCGCGGCCGGAAGAACAGGACGTCTGCATCCACTGGCTCCGGGAGCAGTTCCGCTTGATCCGCCCCAAAGTGCTGGTCTGTCTCGGCCGCATTGCGGCCCAGCGGCTCATCGACCCGAATTTTCGGGTGACCCGTCAGCACGGCCAGTTCATTGAGCGAAAGGGACTGCTGATGATGGGGACGTTTCACCCCGCCGCACTCCTGCGGAACCCGGGCAGCATGCCCGACGCCTTCGACGATTTTCTCGCCCTCCGCAGCCGGCTCTACGACATGAACGCCGCCGGCACGGAGCGCCTTCGCGCCGATCTGGAGGCGAATCCGCCGATTTGAAAAAAATATGTGTTTTTTAAGAAAAACCCTTGCAAAGTTTTTACACTGGTGATAATATACTACTTGCTGTTAACGACAACAGCCGTTGACAAGCATGCGCTCGTAGCTCAGCTGGATAGAGTGTCTGGCTACGAACCAGAAGGTCGGGGGTTCGAGTCCCTCCGGGCGCGCCATGAGGAACCACGCAGTTTGCGTGGTTCTTTTTTTGTGCAGTAAAAAATAGATTGCTCTGCCTGATGTTCGGTTTTTGGCTAGGTACGGCAGAGTGATATTTTGACAGAACATGCGGATTCTAAGATTTTGTCAAGCAATTATCTTGCAAAGCTGAACAGACTGTAATATTACTCCGGCCATCCGGTTGACAAATATCTGTGTTTTTAAGTTCCTGTCAAAGATTCGGCGGATCCGTGACAAAAAGCCTGTATTTTCAACTTTTGTCACGCATAAGAGTATTTTTTGACATTTGGCCCCGATTTGCAATTTTTGTCAAAGCAAATCGGGCCGCAGAAGCTGCTTTTTTGACAGAATGTGCGGATTCTAAGATTTTGCCAAACAATTATCTTACAAAGCTAAATAAGCTGTAATATTACTCTGGCCATCCGGTTGACAAATATCCGTATTTTGAAGTTCCTGTCAAAGATTCGGCGGATCCGTGACAAAAAGTCTGTATTTCCAACTTTTGTCAAATCTGTCACACGCCGGAATAATTGTTGCATTCGGCCCGCCAAAAGCGGATAATATTTCTGGTATTTTGTAAAATATTTCAGGAGGGTTCTGAACATGGCTTTCATTGACAAGATCAAAGAACAGGCAAAGAAAGAGAAAAAGACCATCGTTCTTCCGGAGTCGGAGGACGAGCGCGTCGTCCGTGCTGCCGCCAAGACACTGGAAGAGGGCACAGCTGATATCATCATTGTCGGCAACCGCGAGCGCGGACTGGAGCGGGCGAAAAAACTCGGCCTTGACAACTCCGCTGCCACTTTTATTGAGCCGGCATCCTATGAAAAGCTCGACGAGTATGTTCAGACGCTCTATGAGCTCCGCAAGCACAAGGGCATGACCCCTGAGGCCGCCAGAGAGGCCCTTCTCGGCGACAAGACCACATTTGCCGTTATGCTGGTCCGCGACGGCGTCGCCGACGGCATGGTATCCGGCGCCTGCCACTCTACCGCCAACACGCTCCGTCCGGCGCTGCAGATTCTCCGCACCGCTCCGGGCGCCAAACTCGTCTCCGGCTTCTTTGTCATGGACGTTCCGAACTGTGAGTACGGTGAGAACGGCACGTTTGTCTTCGCCGACTGCGGTCTGAATCAGGACCCGGACCCGGAGCAGCTCGCCGCCATCGCAAACGACAGTGCGGCCAGCTTTGAGCATCTTGTCGGTGCTCCGGCAAAGGTCGCTTTCATCTCCCATTCCACCAAGGGCAGCGCAAAACATGCGCTGGTTGACAAGGTTGTTGCTGCGGTTGAAGCTGCGCACAAAGAGTATCCGGACCTTGTCGCCGACGGTGAAATGCAGGTTGACGCCGCAATCGTTCCGTCGGTCGGAGCTTCCAAGGCACCGGGCAGCCCGGTTGCCGGCCAGGCCAACGTCCTCATTTTCCCGAACCTCGACGCCGGCAACAGTGGCTACAAGCTTGTTCAGCGTCTCGCCAAAGCAGAGGCCTACGGTCCCATGCTCCAGGGCATTGCGAAACCGGTCAACGACCTGTCCCGCGGCTGCCTCTGGGAGGACATCGTCGGTGTCATTGCCATCACCGCAGTCCAGGCACAGGCTCAGGACTGATATCGCTGCATTTTACTCCCCGACAGACTCTGCCGGGGAGTTTTCTTTTCTGCGCTGTCTGGTTCGCATTTTCGAACCGGCCTCACGGTTTTGTTGGACAATTGTGAATGGATATGGCATACTGTGAGAGGTGATCACAATGCATCAGAGTGAAGAACGACAGAGAAATATCAACAAAGTCATCAAAAAGGCACAGGAACTGTTTATCGAATACGGGGTAGATCAGATTTCCGTCAACCGCATTGCCAAAGAGAGCAATCTTTCGGCCATGTCCCTGTACCGCTATTTCGGAACCAGGGAAAACCTCATTTTTTCGGTCTGGAAGGAGTCGCTGAGCTACTTTTACGATCTGTTCATGAAAGACTACAAGAAAAGGATTCTGCAGGCAACAAACGGCTATGAACAGTTTCTGGCATGTATGGATACCTATATAGGAATCTATGAGGAGCACCCGGAATGGCTCAACTATACGAGAGAGATGTTTATCTCTTTCGCCGGACACCGTCGCCCGGACGAGACGGAAGATGACGCGGAGAAGCGGGATAAAACTTTCTGGGATAAATTCTATACCTGGATTCCCATGCCGGCCCTCAGGGCTATGCAGGAAGGGCAGAAAGACGGCTCCGTGAAACCGGATATCAATGTCTATGAAGCCTATCAGCTGATCCACAATGTTTACACCGGCATCAGCATTACCCAGAATTTTACAGAGGATATCCAGCCAACGGATATCATCCGATTTACCACCGATCTTCTGGCAAACTATATACGCGCATGAACGGCGGCCGCAGACCCGGAGAAAAGGGTTCTGCGGTCTTTTTGCGGAAAAACAGTGGAGTGGCGGGGTAAAATGAATTATAATAAAAGAACCAACATTTTGTAAAAGGAGATCCCCTATTATGAAAGCACCCAGGCGTATGTTGGCGCTATCGCTTGCACTCCTTATGGCCGGGGCAGCCCCGGCGGCGGTGCAGGCGGCCACCAGCCCAAATTTCAATTCTGACGATCCTTTCGCCGTCTCCAGCGAAATCAGTCACTACACCGGCGTCCCGGAACGTTCTGCCAGCAGTCAGACCGCTTCCAGATCGACGGCGGCGCAGCCCGTACCTGCGGCAGCTGAGACACCCAGCCCTGCAGAGGAGCACACGGTACCGGAAACGGCGCCGGACGCAGCTCCGGAGGAGAATCCGTCAGCAGCGGAGCCGACGGCTCCGAAATCGGAACAGACGGAAATCCCGGAGACCGAAGAGCCCGCCGTGTCGGAAATCGTCACCGACGTCCGCGGCGAAGATACTTCTGTCGAACAGGGTGACCTCGTTGCCAAACTGAAGCATGCCTATTACAAAAACGGCAATCTTGTGGTTGAGACCTACTATATCAACGGTCTGAAGAAGCCAGTTGTCATTACCGGAAAACAGAGCCTTATCCTGACGAATGCAGACGGAGAGACCGTGAAGTGCAGTCAGACGGTGCGCTCCGAGTTCACCATTCAGCCCGGCAAATATAAGATCTATACCTTTACGATTAAGGCCGGAAAGTATCCGGAGAACTTCAGTCTGGAAGATCCGGACCTGGACGTCGCCATCTGCTACGCATTTGACGACTGACCGGTCATTGCAACTTTCCCAAAGTCGGGTATAATGATGAAAGAAGGAAGGGAGAGTACCCTATTATGAATCGAACTACCTGGAAGAGACTTCTGGCAGCTATTCTGGTCGCCGTCTTTATGACCAGCTTTGCGGTACCCGCTCTGGCTGCGCAGAACAGCAGCGGCCTTGCCGGCCTGCTGAACCGCGGAAATCGGAACGCCAGTTCCTCCAACGCGGCCCCGGCATCTGGTGCCCGAAAGACTTCTTTTGACGGCCGAGACACGGCACCTATCAATGCCAAAGTCAAACTTTCTGTCAAACATGCGGAGTTTAAAGAAAACACCCTGGTCGTCACTGTCTATGTCATCAACGGCATGGACCGCCCGGTTTGGATTACCGGAGACCAGATCATCCGCATCTACTCCAACGGCAAGCTCATCGCCAAGGGCGAAGCCAAGATTCCCGAGTCCGAGGAATATGACATTCCGTCCGGCAAATATGACGAAGAGAAAATCACGTTCGCCGAGCACGAGTTTGACCCCAATGCCAGTCTGGAAAATCTGACCGCGGACAACTACACGGTCACTTATCAGTGGGCAGACGAATAAACATCTGAATCGCGCACACAGCACCGGATCGTCAGGTCCGGTGCTTTTTTTTCCCTCTGGGCCGTGGTAAAGTGGAAGAGGAAGAAAGGGGAGTGATTCCATGACACTTACATTTATTGGGGCCGACCATGAGGTGACGGGTTCCTGCTATCTGCTGGAGGCCTGCGGAAAGAAAATGCTCATCGACTACGGCCTGGAGCAGGGGGCGGACATTTATGAATCCGGCCAGCTGCCGCTGCCCGCCGGAGATATTGACTGTGTCTTTCTGACCCATGCGCATATTGACCATTCCGGCAAACTGCCGCTGCTGGCGGCGCAGGGGTTCCGCGGCAGCATTCACTCCACGGAGGCGACGAAGAATCTCTGCGACATCATGCTGCGCGACTCCGCCCATATCCAGGAGTTTGAGGCCGAGTGGAAGACCCGCAAGGCGCGCCGCGCCGGCCGAGACGATGTGGTACCGCTCTACACGGTGGACGACGCCGCAGCTGCAATGAAACTGTTCGTGGGACACCCGTACAATGAGCTCATTGAGGTCTTCCCCGGAATTCAGGCCCGGTTTATCGACGCGGGGCATCTGCTGGGCTCTGCTTCCATCGAGATCTTTGTCACCGAAAACGGTGTCACGAAGAAGCTCGTGTTCAGCGGGGACATCGGCAACACCGATCAGCCCCTTATCCGGGATCCGCAGTATATTACGCAAGCGGATTACGTCATTATGGAATCGACCTATGGGGACCGGACCCATGGGAAACGAATTGACTATGCCGCTGCGCTTGCCTCTCTGATCGAGTCGACGCTGCAGAAGGGCGGCAATCTGGTCATCCCGTCTTTCGCCGTGGGGCGCACCCAGGAGGTGCTCTACTTCATCCGCGAAATCAAAGAGCGGAACCTGATCCCTTCGGTGGGAGACTTCCCGGTCTGGGTGGATTCGCCGCTGGCTGTCGAGGCCACGGCCATCTACGACAACCGGAACAACCGCCCCTATTTTGACGAAGATGCCCTTCGCCTTCTCGATCAGGGAATTGACCCCATCCGCTTCTCGAATCTGAATCTGGCGGTGACGAGTGACGAATCGAAGGCCATCAACTACTCGAAGGAGCCGAAAGTGATTCTCTCGGCCTCCGGTATGTGCGAGGCGGGCCGAATCAAGCACCATCTCAAATACAATCTCTGGCGCCCGGAGTGCACGGTGCTCTTTGTGGGATACCAGGCCGATGGCACGCTCGGCCGGGCCCTGGTGGACGGCGCTGAACACGTTCGGGTGTTCGGCGAGGAGATTGAGGTCCGGGCCCGCGTACTGACCCTCCCGGGCACTTCCGGCCACGCCGACGTCAACGGCCTGCTGAAATGGATCGGTTCCTACGAGCAGAAGCCGGAGCGGGTCTTCGTCTGCCACGGCGAGGACATGACCTGCGAGGCATTTGCCTCCCGCCTCCGCGATTCCATGGGCTTAAACGCCTACGCCCCTTATCCATATGCAAAATTTGACCTCACCAACGATGTCATGCTGTCGGAGGGGAACACGCACCGGATCGAGAAAAAGAAGAATGGGAATGCGGCTCCGGTCAGCCCCAATTCCCCATATGGCCGCCTGTTGCTGGCGGAGCAGCGGCTCAAGTCCGTGGTCACCCACAATTACGGCGGCGCCAACAAAGACCTCGCCAAATTTGCAGACCAGATCCTTGCGCTCTGTGACAAATGGGACCGCTGAAATTAGCTCTTGACGGGAAAGCATCGTACTCCTATAATCGTGTTCATAAATTATTAATAGAAGGGGTGCTTTCCATTGAAAGTGCTGCAGAAAATCAGTAAAGCCCTCTCGGACTATACTGCTATCTTCATCATCATTATTGCGGTTGTCACGTATTTGGTTCCGGTGTTTATGAACTGGGTCAACCACCAGCTGTTCTTTGATTTCGCCGGAAACAAGTTCACGGTTCAGTCCATTATTCTCGGCGTCATCATGCTCAGCATGGGCATGACGCTGACCCAGAAGGACTTCAAAGTTCTGGCCCAGCGGCCGTGGGAAATTTTTATCGGCGCAGTTGCCCAGTACCTGATTATGCCCTTCCTGGCCTTTGCACTGGTTCATCTCCTGCGCCTGCCGGAGGAACTGGCTCTCGGCCTGATTCTGGTGGGATGCTGCCCGGGCGGCGTCAGCTCCAACATCATGTCGTATCTCTGCAACGGAGATGTTGCACTGTCCGTCGGCATGACGACGGCTTCTACGCTGCTGTCTCCGCTCATGACGCCGCTTCTGGTCTCCTGGCTCGCCGGCGGCATTAAGATTCACATCGGCTTCTGGCCCATGTTCGTCAGCATTATGGAGACCGTTATCCTGCCCATTATCATCGGCTATCTGCTCAACCGCTTCCTCGGAAATAAGCAGGGCTTTCAGAATTTCCAGAGCATCATGCCCGGCATTGCCGTCATCGGACTCGCATGCGTGGTCGGCGGCGTCACTGCATCGCAGGGCAGTGCCTTCTTCAAGTCGGGTGCCATTATTTTCCTGGCCGTCTTCCTGCACAACTTCCTTGGCTACGTCCTTGGCTACGGAGCCGGCAAGCTTACCCGCATGAACAAGGCCAAGAAGCGCACGATTTCCATTGAGGTCGGCATGCAGAACGCGGGTCTTGCGACCAATCTCGCCACCACTACGACCCAGTTTGCCGCCATGCCCCAGGCCGCTATTATCTGCGCGGTCTCCTGCGTCTGGCACTCCATTTCCGGTACCATCATCGCCGCCTGGTTCGCTTATCGGGACCGCCGTGCGGAACGGAAAGCAGCCGCTGAATCTGTCTGATCCTGATACCAAACGTTTTCGAACGCCGCTCTGCCCGGAAGGGCAGAGGGCGTTCTTTTTTTGTGCAGAGGGGGTTGTACATCCAAAACTCTGAAATTTTTGCTCTTTTTGAAAAAAATTCAGAGTACTTTAAAGCAATGGAGTTATGATTACTCACACAAAGGGGTAAGAATTATGAAAAACAGGTACAGAATCTTGGCTGCTGTCCTGCTTTCCCTCATCCTGATGATTGCTTCTGCACCCAGTGTTATGGCGGCAAGCTCCAATGTCAAAGTCAACAGCGTGCAGGCGTCATCTGCGAAGCGCCCGAGTCAAATTTACTATTTTGACGGCGGGGTCGGAACAGACGACTTCACAGGAATTGTCAATATTGGGGGCAAGCAGTACTACGTAAAGAACGGGAAAGTGCGTACCGACTATAGCGGCACAGTTAAATTTAACGGGCACACCTATTCCATACGGAATGGCGTTGCAACCGGCCGTAAGTAGTTCCTGTCCCTTTCCTGTCTGGTAACAGACAGCTCCGAAAACTACTTCTTCAAGTAGTTTTGATCCCCTGGGACTGCTGCAGAATGAATCTCTGCAGCAGTCCCTTTTTATAGAGAAAGTTACTTTTTTCCGAGATACTTTTTGGGTATGATAAGGATAAGATCACAAAAAAGGAGGCGTTTCCCCCCTATGAGTTCAAAAGAAGAAAAACGGATCCGCGGAAACCGGAAAAATCTGTGGATTATCCTGGTCTCCGTCATTGCGGTGGTCCTGGTGGTATCTATGATTGGCACGGCTTCGTCGCGCATCAGCAATCTGGAGATGACCGAGGACAGCGCTGCTCTTATCCTTGGAAATGACAGCGCGGAGACGTGGACCGGCACCGCATCGTTCCAGACCGGTGCACGGAGTACGTCGCTGAAGCAGTTCAAATTTGTAAGTGAAGACCCGTCCATCGCCTCGGTGAGGGGGATGAGCGTTGAGAACAAGCTTGTGACCTTCGAGGTGCGGGCTGTGAGCCCGGGTATGACCACGGTGTATATTGAGACGAACGACGGAACAAAGTCGAATGCGCTTCGGGTCTCCGTCTCTGAGACCGATGCGTACCCCTTTGAGAAGTATATCGGCAAACCGGTCTCACAGGCCTCCGCTTTTGCTTCTTACTCCGGGTATACAAAAATAACGGTCCTGGACGATACGGACGGGAAAGAGCTGGATGACACGGAAGACTACATTCTGGTGTCCATCTCGTCCGCGAATCTTGATACCAAAACGGTTGTGTTCCGCGCCGATACGCAGGAGCATCTGCAGCAGAAAGCCCATCAGAAAGAGCTGAATGCCGCCCTGGAGAAAAAACTTCCGTATATCCGGGCGTTTCAGGCTGCGGAGCAGTACGGAAAGAAAAAATATCCTTATGGGTTTGAGCTTCATTACATGATGGGACAGCAGGCGGCCGATGCATTAGATGAAAACACATGGCATCTGCGTGCTACCTGCACCATAACAAATAAGGCGGGCAAGGAGACAAAAATGGACTGCGATTCCACAGTAACGGGAACCGAGTCCTCGCCCAAAGTCCTGACGTTCCAAATTGAAAAGCAGAAGGAGAGCAGTGCAAACCTCTCCCTCAAGGCAGAATGATGCAAAAAAGCCTGGGACACATTGCTGTGTCTCAGGCTGTTGTATTGCCTACGATAAAGTCGGGTAGAAATATATATAAATTAAATTAGAATTTAAAGAATTTCTTTTAGAGGTGCAGGGACCTGTCTGCGGGAGAAGTCCCGCTGCAGGCGTCAGCCCTGCATGGCTTTTTTGTAAAGTCCGTACTCTGATACGAGCCCGGCTTTATTGATGAGGTCGTGGTAGGCAATGTACTTACCGATCAGCTGATCGTGCTCCATAGCGGTGGCATAGTGACCATGTTTCATGTCTTCCGAAATTTCATAGGTCTCGGAAAAGATGAGCTGATAGAGGTTCGTTTCAGACATTCTGCAATCATCTCCTTTCGTCTGATTTCGTGAGTATCATACCGCCAATAGCAGACTTTGTCCAGCGTGAAAGTCGATAAATTACAAAAATTTTCTGTTAAATTGCTGTAAATGGATGGCAATAATTCGTCAACATGCACAAAAAATCAGGAATTCTCGTGCTCGGACACAGCTTTCGGAGGCGTCTCCAGCCAGCATTCGAGGTCGTCCTTGTTAATTTTGATATTGGATGCATAAAAATGCGGATCGTGCCCCGCCTTTTTTTGGCGCTCATAATCTTTCAGTGCCGCAATGGCTTTGGAGCCCAGAATAATGCAGCAGGGGATGTTAATGATTGCCATGCCTCCCATGGAGATATCGGCTGCGGCCCATGCAGCGTCCATTGGGGTGACAGCGCCGAGGAAGACGACGATGACGCAGGCAAGGTGAATCCAGTTCATGGCCTTTCTGGAGGGCTCTTTTTTGTGATTGAGATAGGTGACGGCGTTGTCTACATAGAACAGGTTGCCGATGAGTGTAGTAAATGCAAACAGCAGCATGGAAATTGTGATGAAGATGGGACCGAAGCGGCCGAAGACGGAGGACAGAGACTGCTGTACATAGGGCGCACCGGAGTTGGCGGTGGTCGGTACGACGCCGGAGCTCAGGCACATGAGTGCGGTTGCAGTGCAGAGCAGAAGCGTGTCAATGTAGACCGAGAGTACGGCGACCAGCCCCTGCTTGACCGGATGGCTGACGTCTGCGGAGGCCGCTGCGTTTGGGGCGGAGCCGACGCCTGCCTCATTGGAGTAGAGGCCGCGCTTCATACCGTAGACCATACAGGAGCCGGCAATGCCGGAACCGATGGCGCGGAAGTTGAATGCGTCTCGGAAAATCCAGGCGAACATGGTCGGGATGAAGCGGACATGGGCAAAGATGACCACGAGCGAGGCCACAACATACATGATGCCCATGAACGGGACCAGAGCACTTGAGACGTGCGCGATTCGCTTGCCGCCGCCGAACAGAACCAGTCCGACAAAGAATGCAAGAACCGCACCGACGACCCATGGTGTGACGGACGTATCGTAAAACGAATACGCCTGGAATGTGGTCTGGACATTGTAGGAACAGAGAAGCTGGAACCCGAAGCCGTAGGTCAGAATGAGAAAGATGATAAAGATAACGGCGACCACACGGTTGTGCAGAGCGTGCTCAATGTAGTAGGCAGGTCCGCCGAAGTATTCGCCGGTTTTCGGGTCTTTCCGCTTGTAGATTTGGGCCAGGGTGGTCTCGATAAATGCGCTGGCAGCGCCGAGAAGGGCCAGCAGCCACATCCAGAACACGGCGCCGGCGCCGCCGAGACAGATGGCGGTGGAGACACCGACAATGTTGCCGGTACCGACCCGCGAAGCGGTGGAGACCATAAGCGCCTGGAACGAGGACAGAGCGCCCTCTTCCTGCGGTTTTTCAGCAATGCACCGGCAGGCCTCGCCGAACATGCGTACCTGCACAAACCGGGTGCGGACCGTAAAAAAAATGGCTGCCAGAGCCAGAATAATGAGCAGAACAGGGTAGTAGAGGTAGGTGTCTATAGAAGTCAGAATATGAAGCATTAGATGAGTACCCCGTTGCAGTGGTCCACCTCGTGCTGAATAATTTGCGCGGTGTAGCCGATGAATTTGTCCCGATGCGTGCGGAGATTTCGGTCCTGCCATGCAACGGTGATTTCACGGTAGCGGGTAACGGGATGGGAACCTGAAACGGAGAGGCAGGTCTCCTCGGTCTGGTATGGCCCCTGTCTGCTGACAATAATGGGGTTGAGCATTTCCCGGACCGCACCGGCCTGGAAGAACACGATAATGCAGACGTCCTGGCCGATCATATTTGCGGCCATGCCGACACAGGTGTCCTGGTGGGCAAGAAGGGTATCGTGAAGATCGTCCAATATGGGGAGGTCGCTGCGCACGGCAGGCACAGATTTTCTCCCGAGACGGAACGGGTCGTGGATAATAGGCTTTTCCATAGAAAGTATCCTTTCCCCGACCATTTACAGCCGGACATAATGAATGTGGATTTTTCGGTTTTTATATTGGATGGCCCGGAGCGTTCCGTTCCGGTGATATTGATAGATCGTAGAGCCGAAAGCGCGGTCATTCGTTTCCTTGCGGAGTCTGCCGTGGGTGTCATAACTGATTTGCGTGGTGTAGGAGGTCTCTTCTTCGGTCCCGATGTCCATACGGTCGGTGAGCCGGATGAAGCGGCCTGTACTGTCTTTTTGGAATGAGATGAGATGGGGGTCATTCTGATTGATAATGCGGATCTTCTGAATGCCGCCGTCCGCGCCGTACTGGCAGGAGAATTCATAGTGCTTCCTGTCCTCGTCCCGCTGCGGAATATAGTCTCCGAAAGCAGACTGAAACCGCCCTTTGCTGTCATACTTAAACTGAAGCGTGAAGTCCGGAATGCCGGAGCCGGAGTCCCGGACCTGACAGGCCCGTACCGAACCGTCACTGCCGCGGAGAAAGCGATAAACTTCCTGGTAATCGTCGGTGTCAATGACAACCCGGTCGATTTTCCCGGACTGTACCGCATTGCTGAAGGCGAAAGCAATGGCGGGATTTACGTCAAAGTGCTCCGAGGCGAGGAGCAGATTCTGCCGGTCGGTGTCACGGTTAACCATGAACGGAGCAAGGGGCCATACATACTCTTCGCTGTTGGAGGTGATTCGCACCGTTTTTTCGTCGGAACTGTAGTGAAATGTGACGTCGGTACTGCTGACGCGGTCGGAGATGCGGGAAGGGGTCCAGAGACCGGCGCTGAAAAATGCCGGCAGAAGAAGAGAAAGACTGAGGATGGCCGCCGCAACCCAAATGGCCGCGCCAGCAATCCTCACTCTGATTTCTTTTCTTGCGGAAAGCTCCATAACAGTCTCCTTTATCTACTAGCAATATTTTACCATAGATTCCGGTAAAAAGCCTAATTTGGGCGCCAGATGCAGTCGATATTGTCTGATTATTGGTACAGCTATGGAAGAATTGAGGAAAACCCCATTATGTGTACGCTAAATGGTACCTATTTGAATTGACAAGAACGAATGTTCTGAATAAACTGAAGGTACAGTAAAAAACAGCTTACGGAAAGGAGCGGTTGTAATGCGAAATGAAACCTATACATATACCTATCATATGGCGCCCGGCGAACGCGTGTCTTTTGACGGAAATTTTTATTGGGTAGACGGCAGCGCATTTGACAGCCCGGACGAGGCGTGGGAGTATGCCGCTGAGTATGGCTATCTCTGGGAGCCGGTTCCGTGGGAAACGGAAGAAGACGGCTCCAACCCCAATCTGGCAGCCTGAACCTCGTTTGCCACTGCTCTCTGAAATGCCAGGTCATGCTCTACAAAGAGCATGGAGGGGTCGTATTCCTGAATCAGTCTTTCCAATTGCATTCGGGTATAAATGTCAATATAGTTCAGCGGTTCGTCCCAGAGGTACAGGTTTGTCGGCTGACAGATGCTTTTGGCAAGCAGCACTTTCTTTTTCTGTTCCTCGGAATAGGACTCCATCGGCTGTTCAAACAGGGAACGGGAAAAGTCCATTTTCCGCAGTACACTGAGCAGCAGGGTCAGGGAAAGACCGCTCTGCGCGGCAAATTCTTTCAGAGTACCCCTGAGCGCACCTGTTTCCTGCGGAACGACAGAAATCTTCAGCCCTCTTGCAGTCCACAGAGTGCCGGTATGAGTTAACTGCGGGTCGCGTGTCTCTATCCCGGCTTCCTGCAGAAACAGGTGAAGAATGGTGGACTTCCCGCTGCCATTGCGCCCTTCCAGAACAATTCGGCTGTTTTGGTGTACCTCAAAATTCAGCGGTCCGCAGACCGGCTGGCCATTGCGAAAAACTGTGACATCCAGAAACAGCGCCAGTCTGTCTGCATGAAAGGGCTCGGTCTGCAGCTTCAGAGGTTCTGCTTTCTCTACATCTTTCAGAAGTGCCCGCTTCTTTGCGGCGGCATTCTGCTGACGGGTTTCCAGACTTTTGGAGCGCCGCATCATTTTTGCAGACTTGTGTCCAACAAAGCCTTTGTCAGCGGCACCTCGTTTCTCTTTCTCTGTTCTGCCGGACCAGACGGCGCGGTCGCGGGCGGATTGTTCCAGCCTGGCAGTCTCCTTGTTCAGCTTCTCGTTCTGGGACTGTTCAAAATTCTGCCGCCGGTTGAAATTCTGCCAGTAGGCAGAAAAACTGCAGTTGACCACTTCAATCTGGCTGCGGGCCAAAGCAATGGTATGGTCTGTACAGCTGTCCAGAAACTGCCGGTCGTGGGAGACCAGCAGGAAACCATGGCGTCGGCGCAGGTATTCTGCTGTTAACCGGCGTCCCTCTGTGTCCAGGTGGTTGGTCGGTTCGTCAATCAGCAGAAACTGGTCCTGCCGGAGCATAAGGGCGGCCAGCAGAACCTTGGTCTGCTCCCCATGGGAAAGCGTAAAAAACGGGCGCCAGAGGAATTCCGGCTCTATTTCCAGCTCTGGGAATTCACGCAGAAACTCCCACTCCTCAGCCTGCGGACAGACTGTCTGCAGAATTTCTCCGGTCAGGAGAGCCGTGTCCGGAACCGCATAGGGGAAGTAGGTACAGGGGACGGAAGATACAATCGTCCCTGAATAGGCTCCGTTTCCCATCAGCAGCTGAAGCAGTGTGGTTTTTCCTCTGCCGTTTCGGCCGACCAGCCCGGTTTTCCAGTCTGTGTCCAGCTGAAATGATACATGGTCAAATACCGGCTCTGCCGAACCGGGGTAGGTGAAAGAAAGATCTTTTATTTTAAGGTATTTCCTCCAAAAAAAAGCCGCAGGAAGACATTCCCACGGCTCTGAAGATACCTCATTTAGGGCGCAGAAGGCTCTGCGCCGGAGTCAGATTATTAGGACTGTCCCTGCAAAAAACATATTTCTGTCAGCTGCAAAGGACAAAAATCATCCTAACACTCCTCTTCTGTGTAATGCGGCTACTATATCAGATTTCCACGGGACTGTCTAGGAATTCCAGCTTTTTTCGAGTAAAATAGAACCTGCAACAATTCTTCGGGAATAAACGAAAAAGGAGTGAGCTGCTATGCAGACCATGTCTTCCGACGATATTATGCGGGACTGGTATACCCACCATATGGACCTCGGCTTCTTCAATGAACTGATGAGCTTCTTAAACGGCTGTGCTGAGTTTTTCAGTACGACCAGCGACGCAACGGACAGCCCGGACGAGAAGAAACAGTTTCGGGAACATGCCATGGACCTGCGCAGTACGCAGTCCAATCTGGTCTCCCGAGCCTGTCGGGACGACGATTATGTCATCCTGACACTCTCCGATGACATGCAGTCTGCTCTATTCTATACCCTCGTTTCCATGCTGAGTCCGGAACAGGGCTCCGAGGACCCAGATCTTCCGGAAAAGGCACCGCTCCTCCCGGACGCCGGCGGGTACAGCTGCTATCCTCTTTTTAAAGAACAGTACGCCCAGGTACTCCATGCTCTGCAGAACAGCGTCGAGGAACTGGACGCATTTCTGTCGACCATTGACCCAGAGGAAAGTCTTGGAGCGGCAGAGTCCTGGAACGCAATGGAAGAGCGTCGGCAGGCGGCCTCTGAACTGGCTGCTTCTCTGGAAAAACAGTCCTACTGTTTCCGAGACGCGGAGACAGGGCGGCTCTCCGTCGCACTCATGGTAAAACAATATCAGGTCGACGACCTGTTTCGCGCGCTTCTTGTGCAGACCTGTCTCAATTACGAATCCATCGACTACGCCTCCAAGCTGCAGCCTCTTGGCTGATACCGAAAAGAAAAATGGCCGTACTTTGCATCTGCAAATACGGCCATTCCATCTCTTATATTGCTGTCTTCAGCGAAGCGTCTGGTAGGAGACGGTGAATTTGCTCTTTCCAATTGAGAAAGAGGTTATCTCATTTCTGCGGTTGTAGTGAAAAACGGTCTCCTGTCCTTTCAGCACTTTTTTTGACAGAAGCCCGTTATTATTATAGGTATAATGAACGGAAATCGGCTTTCCGGTTCTCAGCCCGGTGTAATTCATCTGAATCAGCCTGCCCCGCCCATCAAAACGGCAGGAGGCCGGAATGGCATGGCTCCGGTTGAGAATCGTGAATTTCTGAATGCGATCCCCCTGGTAGCAGATGTCGAATTCATACTGCCCATCGCTGTCCGCGGCCTTCAACAGGCGGCCGTCTGCGTCATAGTCGTACAGGAGGGAGTAAGTGCTGCCGTTCTGGTCAATCTGGCATTTCGTTATTTTCCCGGTAGTGTCTGTGGTAAAAAGATAATCCGTTTCGGTACCGTTTTCCTGGTAGATGACCTGGTCAACCGCTCCGGTTTTCACAATAGGCTGGCAGGAAAAGAGAATGGCCGGCGAAAAGTCAAACACGTTAAAGGCCGCCTGGCAGATGCTCTGGATGACCGGGTCGGCTGTGTTGAAATACGGGTAGCCATAAGCTGCCTCTGCAGTGCCGGACGTGCCAATCGTCAGCGTGCCGTTTTCCAGGTCATAGTTATAGCGGACCGCCTTTTTTGTATTTTCGCTGACCATCCTGGCAGGGACAGAGACGGCGCGCGGCAGTTTCACTGAACGGCTGTCTTCCCTGACGTCTGCCCTTCGCGAGAATACTCCGGTAAGCATCAGAATCAGCAGCGTGACAATTAGAACAATAGCGGCGACAATAATCCACACGAGCAGACGGAACCGGTGGTCTCGGTCTTTCATGCTATTGCCCCCCTTCTCCGTAGTTTTACGTATATTAATCTTTATTTTACAGAACCTGCCAATTATTAACAATATTGCAGAATAATATTATGCAGTTCGCGAGAATTTTGCTCAGCAGCGGTCAGCCAACTCTTCGAACACGGTAAAATATGGCGGTTCTTTAAACTTTTTTCGTGAGTTTGAAAAATATGAACAACCCATTTTTAGGTATGCTATAATTTTTTCAAATATGAACAGCCCGGTTTCGCAATTCGGGCAGAGAAACTTTAAGGAGGTCTATCTGTGAGCAACGGAAAAATTCTTGTTGTAGACGACGATAAAAATATCTGCGAACTGCTCCAGCTCTATATGGAAAATGATGGCTACACGGTAGCTCTTGCCCATGACGGGGAAGAAGCGCTGGAGACCTTTCAGAGCTTTAAGCCGGACATCATTCTGCTGGACATCATGCTCCCCAAAATGGACGGCTGGCAGGTCTGCCGGGAAATCCGCAAAACTTCAGACACTCCCATTATTATGGTGACGGCAAAAGGTGAGACGTTCGACAAGGTGCTTGGCCTGGAACTCGGCGCAGATGACTATATTGTCAAGCCGTTTGAGACCAAAGAGGTCATGGCGCGCATTAAGGCGGTTCTTCGCCGGACGAATACAACCCCGCAGAACGAGGTGAAAGTCGTCGAGTATGACAAACTGGTTATCAATCTGACAAACTATGAAATGAAAGTGGACGGCAAGGTCGTCAATACGCCTCCGAAAGAGCTGGAGCTCATCTATCATCTCGCCAGCAACCCCAACCGGGTCTTTACCCGGGACCAGCTGCTGGATGAGGTCTGGGGCTTCGACTATTACGGTGACTCACGTACCGTCGACGTCCATGTAAAACGGCTTCGTGAAAAGCTGGAGGGCGTCTCCGACAAATGGTCCCTGAAGACGGTCTGGGGCGTCGGCTATAAATTTGAGACGAAAGAATAATGGAAAAAGAGAAGACCACGAGGGAAAAAAAGCAGCCGACAGAAAAAAAAGAGTCCGGTGCCTCTGCCGGCTCGAAAACAGCTGCCCGGAACCCAACGCGCAGAACCACGCTCTTTCGGCGCTATCTGCGGTATTCACTCACGGCGGTCATGGTGAGCATGCTCATCCTGCTCATCATTTTCTCCATGTTCCTCATTAATTTCTGGCACGGCGACCGCATTCAGACGCTGCAGAAAAATGTTAACCGCGTTGCGAACAAAGTGGAGAGCGTACTGGAGGCGGACCGGGAGGGCACCGCCAACGCCCAGGACTCCTATATTGTCGGCAGTATGCTGAATGTAGTCTCGGACTCCATTGATGCAGATATCTTTGTAACGGACGAAGGCAGCCATGTCATTCTCTGTAAAGACATGGTGGGGGACTTTGGCTCTGCTTCTCCCAGCAGTTTCTACTGCAAAGTACATAATTCCTACTTTATGCCGCCGTATATTGTCGCCCGCACTTCTCCGAAGGGCTACAGTACCATTACCAAACTTCACATTCCGGGCACGAAGAACGGGACAACCGACAACTGCATTGTCGTGGGAACACCCATTGTGGTAGACGGACAGATCATCGGCAATATCTACGGCATTTCCAGACTGCAGTCCGGTCTGCAGCCGTTTATTGTACAGATCTTTAAACTGTTCCTTGCGGCAGCGGTCATCTCTTTTCTGCTGACCTTTGCGCTTGCCTACCTGTTTGCGTACAGCCTGACGAAACCTCTGCAGGAAATGTCCCGGCTGACCAAACAGTATGCAAAAGGAGATTTCTCCGAGCGCATTCAAATTGAGGGCAACGATGAGCTGCAGGACCTTGCAGCCTCCCTCAATCACATGGCGGACTCACTTGCCATTCTGGACGAATCCAGACAGAGCTTTGTCGCCAATGTCTCTCACGAACTGAAGACGCCGATGACCTCTATCGCGGGGTTCGTAGACGGAATTCTGGATGGCACGATTCCAAAAGAGAAAGAACGGCATTATTTACAAATTGTTAGTAAAGAAGTCAAACGACTGGCCCACCTTGTGGTTACTATGTTAACGCTGTCAAAAATTGAGGCGGGAGAAGAGGAGCTCCATTATTCGGAGACCGACCTCCGCTCGCTTCTGTTCAATGCGCTTTTGAGTTTCGAAGATGCCATAGAGGAGGCTGGCTACCAAATTGAGGGCTTCGAAACAATGCCGCAGGCCGTTGTTATGGCGGACGAGGAGCTTCTGTTCCAGGTCTGCTACAACCTGTTTGACAATGCGGTAAAATTTACCAATCCGGGCGGTGTTATCCGTGTTGCCATTGAAAACTATCCCGGACGGGCCATTGTGCACATCTCCAATTCCGGAAAGGGACTCTCGGAAAAAGAGTGCAAGCGCATTTTTGAGCGGTTCTACAAAGTAGATCAGTCCCGCAGCGAACACGTCAAAGGCGTCGGACTCGGGCTCAATCTTGCCCAGAACATCGTACGTCTTCACGGCGGTGACATCCGCGTCGAGAGTGAAGAAGGCGGAATGACCACCTTCTCCTTCTGGCTCCCGAAAAAAACGAATCCAAACCCCTGAGAGAGGAAGCATTTCAATGAGTGAAAAAAAAGCGGGCGGCGGCCGTATCTTTGTCGCCTTAATTGTCGCGGTTGTTTTAATCGTGGCTATTGCACTTGGCATTGTCTATGTCCAGAATCGCCGCAGCAGCGAACCGGGGAATACGTCCAGCAAGGACTCCATTCAAATCGGTGACTCCAAGACGTACAGCTCGACGGACACAAACGGACAGCTCTCCAGTGTCGAAATTGCCAAAAAGGTAAAGCCTTCCGTCATCGCCGTAATTATTAAGACATCATCCGGCGAGACCTACGGCGAGGGTTCCGGCGTTGTCATGAGCGTAGATAAACAGAAGGGCACGACCTATATTGTCACCTGTGCGCATATGATCAACACCGCCGGCACCACGATCTCCGTTCAGACGGAGGACGGCAAGAACTACGATGCGGCGGTAGTCGGCTACGACAACCGCACGGACATCGGCGTCATCTCCATCCGCACGACCAGCATGACCCCGGCCGAATTCGGCGACTCGTCCGTACTCCAGGTCGGCGAACCGGTCTACGCCATCGGAAACCCGGGTGGCACCCAGTTCTACGGGTCCATGACATCGGGTATCATCTCAGCCATTGACCGTCCGACCTCCAGCTCGGAGAGCGGCTATACCATGGAGTGCATTCAGCATGACGCGGCCATCAACCCCGGCAACTCCGGCGGCGCTCTGGTCAACAGCTATGGTCAGGTTATCGGCATCAACTCTTCGAAAATTGCCTCCGAAGACTTCGAGGGAATGGGATTTGCCGTTCCCATCTCGGTCGCAAAGAGTTCCGTGGACAGCATCATGAAGAAGGGTTATGTCTCCGGACGCGCCAAACTGGGAATCCAGTACGTTGCCTGTGAAGACGTACAGAACTATGCCAATATTGTAAAGAAGAACAATCTGCCGTCTGGTTCGCTGGTCATAGCTAAAATCAGTTCCGACAGCGCCTTTGCCGGTACTCAGGTAAAGAGCGGGGACATCATCGCCGCTGTCAACGGCAAAGACCTGAAAAAATCCACCGACCTCTCCAAAGCGGTACAGAACGCCAAGCCTGGAGACAAAATGACGCTGACCGTCGTTCGGGTCGGAAACGGAGGCAAAGCTGCCAAATTCCAGGTGACGGTTACGCTGCGGGAAGACCGGAGCAATGAGCCGCAGCAGCAGGAGAGCTCTTCCGACAGCAGCAATCCGTTCGGCCAGTACGGCGGCGGAGAGAGCGGACAGAGCCCGTACTCTTTCGGAGGCCGTTAATCGAACTCTTTTTCAAAAAATATTTCCCGGTTGATTGTAAATTGAAGTTGGACAACTGAATAACAAAAGATCCATGGCTGG
>UQOE01000018.1 GCA_900542575.1 uncultured Oscillospiraceae bacterium | reverse complement strand
GCACTCTCACCGCAACGCCGTTGTGCTCAAACCGGTCAATTGCCCGCTCTGTCGCTTTGCGTCCTGCCTCGTCGCTGTCATAGCTGAGGTAGACCAGATTACAGTAGCGCGCAATGAGCCTGGCCTGGACATCGGTGAGTGCGGTGCCGAGTCCGGCAACCGCATTGGTGAAGCCCGCCTGGTGCAGCGCAATGACATCCATATATCCTTCGCAGAGAATGAGTTCGTCTTTCCCCGTATCCTTGGCAAAATTCAGGGCAAACACATTGTCCGTTTTACTGTAGATTAGGGTATCGGATGTATTGACATATTTCGGTTTGGAGTCGTCCAGGACTCTTCCGCCGAAGGCGATTATATTACCGCGCAGGTCAATGATAGGAACCATGACTCTGCCGCGGAAATTGTCGTAATAGTTGATGCGGCCGTTCCGTTCGCTCCGGCGGACCAGGTTGGCGGTACGGAGTTCCTCGTCGGAATAGCCGAGGGACCGCATATGCTGCTGCAGTCCGTGCCAGTCGTCCGGTGCATATCCCAGGCCGAAATGGCGGATGGTCTCCATAGAGAGGCCGCGTTTTTCTCGCCAGTAGCGCATGCCCTCTTCTCCTGCACTGCTTCGCAGACAGCGATAAAAGTAGCGCGCCGCGTCCCGGTTCATCTCCCGCATGCGTTTTCGCAGCTGATAGGAGGTATCGTCCTGTTCCTCTTCGGGGATGGGAAGGCCGGCCCGCTGAGCCAGGAACTTGACGGCTTCAACATAGTCGAGCCGTTCAATTCCCTCGGTAAAGTTAATGAGGTCGCCGCCCTTCTGGCAGCCAAAGCAGAAATAGGACTGCGTCTCGGGATAAACAAAAAACGAGGGGGACTTCTCAGAATGGAACGGGCATAGACCTTTATAATACCGTCCGGAACGTTTCAGGTCAACATAGTCGGAGACAAAATCCACAATATCGATGTTTTCCTTCAGTTTGGTCAGAAATTCTTCCGGATATCGCGGCATAGTGTCTCACCTCCTATCGCTGCCAGGGGGCCGGGATAAACAGTTTCTGGAAAACCGCCAGTGCATAGCGGTCACTCATTCCGGAAAGGTAGTCGGAGACGGCCCGCTCCGGCGACTCCTGCTCCGCAATTCTGCGGTATTCCTCCGGCATGGCCTGCGGAGATTTGAGGAAGTACTCGTACATGTGAATCAGCATGTCGATTGCCTTGGTCTCCTCCCCTTTGCAGACCGGATTTGTATAGACGTTTTTATACATGTATCGGCCGAGATCCTCGTAGGCATCGGACACCCGGGGATCCATTGAAATCTGGTCCGTCGTGTGCTCCAGCGTGGAGAGCACCAGCGTATTGATGCGGGCGCTCTTGCTCTTGCCGAGTACCTCTCGAATACCGGACGGGAGATCCTCTTCCGTAAAAAGGCCGGCGCGGATGGCGTCGTCAATGTCGTGGTTTAAATAGGCAATGCGGTCGGCATGTTTGACCAGCCTTCCCTCCAGCGTCTCCGCCTCGGGACCGGTCGTGTGGCAGACGATACCGTTGCGTACCTCCCAGGTCAAATTAAGGCCCCTGCCGTTCTTCTCCAGATGGTCCACAACCCGGAGACTCTGTTCGTAATGGCGGAACCCGCCGGGTACGACGCTGTCCAGAGCCCGCTCTCCGGCATGTCCAAAAGGCGTATGGCCGAGATCGTGGCCGAGAGCGATGGCCTCCGTCAGATCTTCATTGAGATGAAGCCCCCGCGCCATAGTGCGCGCAATCTGAGCCACTTCCAAAGTATGGGTCAGCCGTGTCCGGTAGTGGTCTCCGGTCGGGGAGAGAAAGACCTGCGTCTTGTGCTGCAGACGCCGAAAAGCATTGCAGTGGATAATTCGGTCCCGATCCCGCTGAAATGCGGTGCGAAGCTGGTCCTCGTCCTCGGGTCGCTCCCGTCCCCTGGAGTCCGAGCACCTGCAGGCAAGGGCTGAGAGATACTGCTCTTCCAGCCGCATAGTGGATTTCCGAATGTTTTCCACAGGTCAAGCCCCCTTTATTCCACCGGCATCCGCAGAATGGAACCCGCCGGAATCTCTGCAGGGCCATCCGTGACAATGTGGATGACCGCCATTGGATTGGGCGCGGACTCCACCTCTTCCCCGGCGTCATTGTAAAGGTGCCGCGCCGTAATGGAATAGGGCTCCACGCCGGGGCTGAGCACCTCAAAGGTGTCGCCGCGGAAAAAGCGGTTTCGCTGCTGGACCGTCACGGTGCTGCCCTCACAGCTGAGGACATTGGCCATGACATCCCAGTTGCGGATGTAGATGCCTTTGTAATAGATTTGAGCGTTCTCCCCGGGAGACCCGAAGTAGAAGCCCGTACAGTAATCGCGGTAGCTGATTTTTCCCATTTCCGCGTTGATCCAGTCCGCCGGGTGATAGTCCGGAGACGGGTTGGCGAGATAGCCGTCGATAGCGGCCCGGTACGCATTGGTCACCGCCGCGACATAGAAAGCCGACTTGGCACGGCCCTCAATTTTAAAGCTGGAGACGCCGGCCTCCACGAGCTCCGGGATATGGTCGATCATGCACATATCCTTGGAGTTCATGAAATAGGTGCCGTCTTTCTCCTCTGTGATTTCATAGTACTGACCCGGCCTCTTCTCCTCCACCAGGTGGTAGCGCCAGCGGCAGGGCTGTGCGCAGCGGCCGCGGTTAGCGTCCCGTCCGGTCAGATAGTTGGAAAGAAGACACCGGCCTGAGAAGGACATGCACATTGCACCGTGGACAAAGCACTCGATTTCCAGGTCTTCCGGAATATGCTTCCGGATATCGGCAATCTCCGCCAGAGAGACTTCCCGCGCCATGACAATGCGGCGCACGCCGAGATCGTAGAGCACATTGGCCGTCTCATAATTGACAATACCAGCCTGCGTCGACATGTGGATTTCCACATTGGGCGCATACTGTTTTGCCATCCGAAGCACGCCGAGATCGGCGATGATCAGGGCGTCGACACCGGCATCCTGGGCCGTTTTCAGAAAATCGGGAAGTCTGGGCAGCTCATCATCTCTTGGAAGCGTGTTGCAGGTAAGGTGGACTTTCACCCCGCGCGCATGGCAGAATGCCACCGCTTCCCGCAACTGGTCCTCGTCAAAGTTGCCCGGTGCCGCGCGCATTCCGAATTCGGTTCCGCCGAGATAAACGGCGTCTGCGCCGTACGCGACAGCGGCAGACAGACGCTCCATGTCCCCGGCGGGACAGAGAAGTTCCGGACGGGGACTGCGGTCCCGACGCCCGCGATTCGGTGATGACGGAAATAGCAAAGAAATTCCCTCTCCTTTTTTCTAAATATTGCCTAAGCGGCGGACGGTGTCGAGCTGCTGCTGTCAGAGGAGGCATACAGGGTCATGCCCGACCGACTGTCCGCACCCACATAGAGATCTCCGTCCTTGTTATGGACAAAGAAGTAATACGGCGAGCTCTCCGGCCAGAGAACGGCCCGGAGAGCCTCCTCTCCCGGACTGCCGATGGCGCCGGCCGGAAGTCCCTGTACACGGTATGTGCTGTAGAGATTCCAGTAGCGTGCATATTCCGAGGCAGATACGTGCGGCTTTATATAGGTCTTAACGAAGAAATTGGTGGCATCCGACTGTAAATAAGGATACCGGGAAGACCGCAGACGATTTTGAAAAACCGAAGAAATTATTTTCATGTTGGCGGGCCGGCTGTCCTCCTTCTGGACAATGGAGGCAAGCCGAACCACATCGTCCACTGTCATTTCCCGTGCCTTCGCCTGGGCCGCATAATCGGCCGTCCATTTCCGGCTGAAGTTTCGGAGCATGGCATTGACCACGTCGCGGGCCGATTCTCCCTGATAGAACTCATAGGTATCTGGGTAGAGATAGCCCTCCAAAGCGTGATATCGTTTGGATCTGCTGTCAATCTGACGGACAAAATCGTAGTGGTAGCTGGTGGAATCGGCCGCTTTCCGGAAATCCTCCCGGGAGCAGACCTTGTTTTTCTCCAGAAGTGCTGCCATCTGTTCAATGTTATAGCCTTCGGGGAAAGTGACCTGCACAGCATTGCGGTTTCGGCCGCCCTGGCACTCAATGAGCATGTTTTCGACGCCCATATCGCGGCTCAGGCCGAAGTCCCCCGCGAGATAATTTCCTCTGTCGCCGACGGTGGAGAACGCGGCAAGGAAAAGTTTGCAGAATGTGCTGTGCTTGATGAGACCGGCCCGATCCAGACGGCCGACCACCTGATTAGTGGTCATGCCAGGGTCCAGATGGACGTTGCGGACTTTGCTGCTGCGGTTGAACCCCATGACGTCGTTGACACAGGAGATCATATGCATGGCGAGCAGGAGAGCCAATACCCAGATAAGAATTTGATATGCGCGCTCCCGGCGGACCGGATCTGAGCGGACAGCACGCGTCACAGGGCCGATCTGTCCGACAAGATAGCGTGCCTTCTCCCCGGTCCGCATGCCGTCCGTCGCCAGGCGAACCTGGCGGGTCCAGCGTGAAAAAGCGGTCTGATGCCAGGCTTTTCGGTACGGCGCCATTGCGGTGGAAAAGCGGGATGGGGCCTTTTCTTTTTTCCTTTGAGGCCTCTTCTTCCCGGATTTCTCTGCAGCCTCCCGGGAAGGCACTAACGGCTTCTTTTTTTCGGCCGAAACAGCAGGGCGCCGGATTGGACGGGAAGATGTCTGGCTGCGGCTCTGCCGCACAGCGTTCTTCGAATGTTCCGGCGGATTTACAGCCGAGTTTGCTTTTTTCGGCCGATGCGACTGGACCGCCGCATCGGCTTCTGCAGCACCTCGTTCAAAATGCTCGATGATGGCATCGAGTTCCCGCTCACTCCTCTCCCGTTCACTCCGGAGACGGCCGCTTCTGCTCTTTTCCGATGCATGCGGCGGCTCATTGAGGTGTGCACTCTGCGCCTCCCAGGATTTCTCCCGGATGGCACGTTTCAGTGCCTCTGTCCGGCTGATGGAGTCAGAGTCCTTTCCCCTTTCGGGGCTGCGGGGCTTCTTCTCATCTGGCATGGTGCTGCTCCTTCAAATCAGAATTTGTACTGCATATTGAGGAGGATCTTGTGAGCCGCCTCATTGCCGATAAACTGAGATGCGATGGCCTCACCGAACAGCAGAGCACTGGCCGGGCCGTTTGCCGTAATAATTCGTCCGTCGATGGTCACCTGGTCGCCCGTGTAGATGGCACCGCCGAGGTCCGTTTCACAGCCCGGGAAGCAGGTGGCATGTTTCCCGTTCAGAAGCCCGTTGTGGGCCAGAACTGTAGGAGCGGCACAGATGGCACAGAGGAAAAGGTTGTGTTTCTGTGCATATTTTAATGCGTCCCGGACGGTGTCGGAGGCGTCCAGATTGGTCGTGCCCGGCATACCGCCGGGAAGAATGACGGCGTCGAGATTGCTGTCCAGTTCCATATCCTGCTCGGAGAGGTCGGCCTTCAGTTTCATCTGGTGCGAGCCGATGAGTTCCGTACCGCCGATGCCGACAATTTTCGTTTTGATCTCTGCGCGGCGAAGGACGTCCAGTGTTCCAACAACTTCGGTCTCTTCAAAGCCGTCTGCAGCAAAAAAATAAATCATTATAATACCTCCAAATCAGGTAGTTATCCAAGTGTAATGCCTATGTAGGCATCTTTCATCATGCCCGAAGCAGTGCGGGCACGCCGGTTCAGCGCAATGGCCATACCGGCCCGGCCGGCTGTTGTACGGCGGCCGCGGACAGCGCTCCCGGTCGGGGCATGAATGACATATTTGTCAGCGCCCCTCGCCAGCAGAGCCCTTGCCATGCTGCCGTCCAGCACCGGCGGGCAGATCTCTTTGACCTCCAGCGTCCCGTTTTCTTCCTGAAACAGTGCATAGGAACTGCCGTCACAGAGAAGCCCGCCTCCGCAGCTCGCATGTTCAAACAGAACGTACTGCATGGCCTCCGGGCTCAGCTGGACATGGTCAATGGAAGAATAGGCCAGCTCCCGAACCTGTGCCACGTCGGTCGGCCGGAACAGAGACGGGTTGGCAGGGCCGCTCTTGAGGTCCGCTATGCTGTTTTCCTTCACGGCATAGCGGAATTCCTCATGGGAATATGTAACCGTTTCGCTATAAAAGCAGGTCCGGAACCCAAACCGGGTATAGTAGCGGTACAGAGAGCCCTCTGCGGGGACCAGAAAGACGAAGTCGATGCCCCGCTCCTCCGCAAGGGAGATGACATAGCGGATAATGGCACCCATATGCCCTTTTCCGCGGTACTCCGGAAGAGTGGCCGCCGCATAGAAGTAATAGGCGGGATAGGACGTCCCGTGAATATTCAAATGGCAATCCAGCAGGTAAGCCGCGGAAACAGCTCGGCCGTCCTCGCAGGAGACCACCGTATTCTCATCTTTCGCTGCAAAGCGAAAAAAATTCTCGATATAGTTCCTGCTGTCCCCGAAAGACCGCTCCCAGATTTCCAGAAGAGCCCCGGTGTCGGACTCCTGTTTCAAGCGCGGAAGAATTGCGTCAGCCACGCCTCTGCCCCCTCTCAAAGGCCGTCATCCTCAGCGGATTTCAACGGCGGTATATTTTTTCAGAAGTTCCACCGGGTGGTATGATTCCTTTGCCCGGCGAAGTCCCTCAATTCCCATATCCTCTTCCCGGTTGACATAGATGTAGTCTGAGATTCCATGCCGGGCAAATTCCCGGTTGATCATGGGATAGGCACCGCGCACACTGGCGTCCGCCTTTTCAATATGGGTGTCGAAGGTCGTATCATTGATGGGTTCGCCAAATGTGTAGGCAACAATGCGGTCATCTGCGCGGAGAAGACCGCCGACAAACCCCAGTTCTTCAAAGTGGTCCAGGGAACGGGAAATTGCCTCCAGTTCCCGGTCTGCCCCTTCTTCGGCCTGGCGCTCGTTCTCGTCGATCCAAAGATGGGAGAACTGCATGCACTCTGCAGCAGATGCCTGCGTCATGGGCTCATAACTCCAGTTGAAGTTTTTCTCGAAGTAGGAGCAATGGTTTCGTTTCGAGTGATATTTTTTCCCCGAGAGATTCGCGAGATCTTCGACACGGTAGATATAGTCTTCATTGACGCGGTCCTCGGTGAAGGCAAATCTTCCGGGGAACCGTTCTTCCAGCCAGGTCCGCTGGTAGTCGCAGATTGCGTGAAGCCGAAGGGGTGTTTCGCTTTCCCGGAGCATCTCTTCAATAAGTGCGGACGGGTCGCCGTCTCCGGCAGGGAGAGAAAAGCTGTCCCCCATCTTGCCGACGAACATCCCGTCAATCTGCGCTATGCGGTAATGATAGACGGGCGCCCACATATAGATGCAGCCGAAGCAGAAGTCTGCCCCCTGACGGCCGGAGCCGGACAGCGCCTTCTGCGCCCAGCTGCGGTCGGAGAGCTCCGGCTGACGGAGCTGTTTTTCAATATTGCTGAGCATAAAAGCCTCTTTTACATAATGGAAAGCGTCTGCAGGACGCCTGAAATTTCCTGTGCAATTTCTTCACTGGGACGGAGCACGCCGTCCGAGGCACAGGAGATGATATTCCAGTGCCATGAATGTGCGGCATAGCGTGCCGCTTCATGACACAGCTGCTGGTACGCGACGTCTCTTTCATGGACGTCTTTTCGGCCGCCTTCGGCGGCATAGCGACGGTCCAGAAGCTGCTGTGAAATAGCTACCGGGACATCCAGATACAGGGTGACGTCCGGCCGCGGAAGGCCGAGTCTGCCGTATTCAAAGTCGTCCAGCCAGGCGAGATAAGAGTCCCATTCCAGACGGGGCAGCTTCGCCATTTGAAAGATGGCATTGGACGACACATAGCGGTCCGCAAGCACAAGAATGCCGTCGGAATACGCCTTTCTCCACTTCTTCTGGAAACAGGCATACCGGTCGGCGGCATAAAAAGTGGAGGCCGCATAGGCGTTGACATCTGAGGGCCGGTCGCCGAATTCCCCGTTCAGATACATCTGAACCAGTGCGCTGGAGGGGCTCTCATAGTCCGGAGCCTTCACACGGAGGAAACGGCGCCCCGTACTCCGCATTTTCGCTTCCAGCAGGCCCATCTGCGTCGATTTACCGGAGCCGTCAAGGCCCTCAAGAACGACCAACTGACCCATAAATACAGTTCTCCTTATAAACAGACATACTAGTAGTAATTTGGCATTATAGCAGAAAAATGCAAATTCTACAACCAAATTGTCGGATCCTGCCGCCGCAGGGCGTAAAAAATACCGGCGACCCGCTCCGCGGAACAGATCGTCGGCTTCTTTCCGGTTTTATTCAAACTCCCGGAGCATAAACGGCAGAATCTCAATGAGATCGGAGGCGCACATGCCGCGATAGGACATTTTTTCCGCGGCACAGTCCGCAGCATAGCCATGCAGCCAGGCGCCGACCGAAGCGGCATAGAAGGGTGCCATTCCCTGTGCCAGCAGCGCCGCGATGATTCCGGAAAGCGTATCCCCGCTGCCGCCTTTTGCGAGTCCCTGGTTGCCGGTGGTATTGATATAGATCTGATTTGTGTGACAGGACGCCACAATGGTGTCCGGCCCTTTCAGAAGCACCGTGCAGCGGTGTTCTTTCGCAAAAGCGGCGGATGCCCCCACGCGGTCCCGCTGCACAGCAGAGACCGGGCAGTTCATGAGTCTGGCCATCTCGCCGGGATGCGGAGTCACCACGACCTCGCCCTGGACCGACTGCAGAACATCCGGAGCCGCCGCAATGGCGTTGAGCCCATCGGCATCCAGGACAGCCGGACACCTGACATTCTGCAGGATATCGGTAACGCAGGCCCGTACCTCTGCAGTCTGACCCAGTCCACAGCCGATGACACAGACGGTCGCGCGCTCCAGGGCCCGGTGTATCTGGGGCAGCGCACTGACGGAGAGCGTTCCGTCCGGGCTGTCCGGAAGCGGCAGCATCATGATGGTCTCGCTGAGATGGGCAGCCATGGCGGAATAGGCGCGGCGCGGAAAGGCCGCTGTCGTAAGGCCGGCGCCGGCGCGGACCGCCGCGTTCGAACACATGCAGGCCGCGCCCGGCAGCCGCATACTTCCGCAGACCGACAGTACATGGCCGAAGTCGTTCTTATGGGACATCTCGCTGCGGATGGGGAGGAGATTCTCCACCTCATCGTGGGACCAGGTGATCTTTGAGGGAGAAGCGGCGGCATAAGACTCTTTCAGGAGGCCGATGTTCAGCACCTTCACTTCGCCGCAGCAGGCACGGGCCGGGTAGAACACATGGGCCGGCTTATAGGTGCTGATGGCAAAGGTGGTATCGGCGCGGACACTGGTGCCGCGCACCGCCCCGGTGTCCGTCTCAACACCGCTGGGGACATCTATGGCATAGACCTGTCCGGGGCAGCGGCTGATCTCCTCAAAGAGCACGGCCTGCTCCTGGTTGGCCGAACCGTGAAACCCAATGCCAAACAGAGCATCTACCACTGCATCGGCAGAGCGAAGGAGTTTTCTTCCCTCCTGCATGTGGTTATTCCAGTCAAGGAGAGGGACTCCGGCCTGCACAGCGCGGTCCCGATTGACAACTGCATCTTTCGCTGTGGGTTCGCCGAACCCGAGCAGAATGGCAGTCCGGTAGCCTGCCTGCTTCAGATAACGTCCTATGACAAAGCCGTCGCCGCCGTTTTTTCCCTTTCCGACCACAATAGCAATTACGCCGTCTTCCGGCCTGCGCTCGTTCATGATTTGGTCGGCACAGGCTTTTCCGGCCCGCTCCATCAGGGTCAGGAAGTCCGTTCCGATCTGGTTTTCCCGCTCTTCCACCGCGCGGATTTCGTCCGCCGTAAGTATCTGCATAATCAGTCCTCCTTGTAGGCGACCGCGACAGCGGCAGCCGTTGTCTTCGAATGGGTCAGGCTGAGCTCAAAGGTCAGGCCCCGGGCTTCCACCATTTCAGCGGCCGTCCCGGAAAAGCGGTAGAACGGCCGCCCGAGATCGTCGTGGGCAACCTGTACCTCTTTGAGCAGGAAGCCGCGCACGCCGGTTCCCATGGCTTTGGAGAAAGCCTCCTTTGCAGCAAATGCGGCGGCAATGCTCTCCGCCCGCATGCCGTGCTCCTGATAATAGGCGCGCTCCTCTTCTCCGAGCACCCTGCGCAGAAATGCCTCGCTGCCGAGGTTCTCCGCAATTCGGTCAATTTCGGTGAGATCGATGCCGACCTTAATCTGCATAGCTGCACTCCCTTTCCGATTTGATACTATGGTACCACATCCCGGCACGAAAAAGGACCCTCCGCCAAGACGGAGGAGCCGGAGCATTATTCTTTTTTTCGGAGGAGCGTATCCCCGCCCCAGGCAGCTGCGCCGACGGAACCAATCATAAAGAAGTCGGTGACCAGAACTTTGGCCAGCCGCTTTCCGCTGAACGGCTCCCCGTGATGTCCGCCCTGCCGGCCCTGTGCGTGACCATGAGCGGATCGCGCAGGCGGCCCGGCATGCTGCATGGATGCAGAAGTCTGAAACGGCGCAGCGATCCAGGATCCAAAATCGGAGACCGCAAAACTGATGCCGCCTCCCACAAGCAGAACCGCGAGGATCAGAGCCGTCACAGCCTTCGGAACGCGGACGCGCGGGGCAATCCGGCGGCAGACAGAGCGCCAGTTCAGGCCGATATGGAGACCGGTAAACAGCAGCGCCAGCGCTGCGGTAAAGAAGTGCCAGGGAATCAGCGATCCCGGCAGATTGAAATGAAAGATTTTCTTCGAGACCAGAATGCCGAGCACAATGCAGGACAGCCAGAAAAAGATCAGCAGGAGATTGACGGCGAAGAGCAGCTTTTGGCGTGCTGTTTTGCCGCGAAAACTGCGGAAGGCTGCCGCAATCCATTTTCGGTTGGCGATGAGATGGGCCAGAATCAGGCCCAGGAGAACCAGGCCCACGACCTCGTGGTACATCAGATTGACGGCGTTTTTGCCGAAGATCGTAATCAGCAGAAGCATCAGCACGAAATCCAGCACCAGCCGCAGGACTTTTTTGGCCCGGCCTCTGGCTTTCTGTGTTTCGTTCATGTAAAATCTCCTCTTTTCTCCATTTTTGCGGGCATTGTAGCACGGGGTACCTTAAAAATAATTAAAGGTTGAAAATCTTATTTTGAAATGCTATATTATAGAACATATTGGAACAACGCATTGACGGAGAAAGTACATGACTCAATGCGGCACCCAGAGAGGAACCGCCACCGGCTGGAAGCGGGTCCGTGCCGTGAATCATCGAAGTTCTCTCCCGAGCGGCGTCCCCGAACTCCTGAGACGGACAGTAAGGGCCGACGGCAGCCGCCGTTACCGGCACGTCAAGTGCCCGCAGCAGTTCTGCGGGAATCTGGGTGGTACCGCGGAGCAGTCAGACTTCGTCCCTGGCGGGACGGGGTCTTATTTTTTGCCCTTTTCCGCACCCCAAATTTTCACTTTTTACAAAGAAGGTACAGCGATGAAACAAAAAGAGCAGCTCGAAAAGATCCGTGCCAGCGCGGCCGAGGCGCTCCACGGCGCCTCCTCGCTGGAGGAGCTCGAAAAATTACGTGTCAGATTCCTGGGCAAAAAAGGAGATCTGACCGCGGTCCTCAAGACCATGGGCAGCCTTTCCCCGGAGGAGCGCCCGGTTGTCGGCCAGGCGGCCAACGCCATTCGCGCCGAAATCACCGAGAACATTGAGAAGAAGACGGCAGAGCTCAAAGAGGCGGCTCTCGAAAAGAAACTGGAACAGGAGACCATCGATGTCACCCTGCCGGGTGAAAGAGTCCGCATGGGCCATGAGCACCCGCTGTCCCTCGCCCTTGACGACGTCAAGGACATCTTCATGGGCATGGGCTTTGAGATTGCACAGGGCCCGGAAATCGAGTGGGACTACTACAACTTTGAGGCCCTGAACATTCCAAAGGACCACCCCGCCCGTGACACACAGGACACCTTCTATATTACCGAGAACATGCTGCTCCGGACCCAGACCTCCGGCACCCAGATCCGCGTCATGGAGGAGAAGAAGCCCCCGATCCGCATGATCGCCCCTGGCCGCGTCTTCCGCAGTGATGCCGTTGACGCCACCCACTCCCCTCTCTTCCACCAGATTGAGGGAATGGCCATTGACAAGGGTATTACCATGGGCGACCTGGTCGGAACCCTGGAGACATTCGCCAAGAAGCTCTATGGCAGCGACACCAAAATCCGCCTCCGCCCGCACCATTTCCCATTCACCGAGCCTTCCTGCGAAATCGACGTCAGCTGCTTCAAATGCGGCGGCAAAGGCTGCTCCATGTGTAAAAACGAGGGATGGGTCGAGATTCTCGGCGCCGGCATGATCCATCCGCAGGTTCTCCGCAACGGTGGAATCGACCCGGACGAATACAGCGGATTCGCCTTCGGCATCGGCCTGGAGCGAATTGCCATGTTTGCCTACGAGCTCGACGATATGCGCATGTTTTACGAAAACGACGTGCGTTTCCTGGAACAGTTTTAAGGAGGTACCCACATGGATTTATCAAAAAGATGGCTTCAGGACTATGTGGACATCGACGTCCCGGACCGTGACTTCGCAGAAGCGCTCACCGTCTCCGGATCCAAAGTCGAGTCGTACCGCCACGAGGGCCAGGAGCTAAAAAATATCGTAGTCGGTAAAATTCTCACCGTAGAGAAACACCCAAACGCCGACCGTCTGTTTGTCTGCACAGTTGATGTCGGAGAGGATGAGCCCATTCAGATCGTCACCAGTGCTACCAATGTCACACCCGGCGTCTTTGTCCCGGTTGCCATGCACAAATCCGTTGTCGCCGGCGGCCAGAAGATCACGAAGGGCAAGATGCGCGGCGTGCTCTCCCAGGGCATGTTCTGCTCCGTCGCCGAGCTCGGTATCACGGTCAACGACTTCCCGTACGCCATCGAGGACGGTATTTTCCTGCTCGGTGAGGACTGCGACCGCACCCCCGGTATGGACATCCGTGAGGCCATCGGTCTGAACGACGTCATCACCGAGTTTGAGATCACGTCCAACCGTCCGGACTGCATGAGCATCCTCGGCCTTGCCCGTGAGACAGCAGCCACCTACAATCTTCCGCTGAAAACGCACACCCCCGAGGTCAAACCGGGCAGCGGCGATGTCCACGACTACCTCAAAGTAGATATCGAAGCTCCGGACAAGTGCTACCGCTATGACGGCGCCGTTGTCACCGACGTCCGCGTCGGCCCCTCTCCCCGCTGGCTGCGGGAGCGTCTGCGCGCCTGCGGCGTCCGCCCCATCAACAACATTGTCGACATTACCAACTTCGTCATGCTGGAATACGGCCAGCCGATGCACGCCTTTGACCTCCGTTATCTGGAGGGCGGCCATGTCATCGTCCGCAATGCGAGAGACGGCGAGTTCATCACGACTCTGGAAGGGGAAACCCACGAGCTGAACCCCTCCATCCTCGTCATTGCCGATGAGAAGAAGCCCGTTGCCGTCGCCGGCGTCATGGGCGGCGAGTACAGCGGCATCATGGACGACACCCAGACCATTGTCTTCGAGTCCGCATGCTTCCACGGTGCAACGGTCCGCCGCGGTGCAAAACAGCTGGGTCTGCGTACAGAGGCCTCGTCCCGCTATGAGAAAGAGCTGAATCCAGACAGCTGTGACACCTGTCTGGCCCGCGCACTGGAACTCGTCCAGATGCTCGACGCCGGCAATGTCGTAAACGGCACGGTCGATGTCTTCCCGACGCCCAAAGAAGTTGTCACACTCCCGTTCGAGCCGGAGTGGACCAATCGCTTCCTCGGCGTCGATGTCTCCGCCGAGGAGCAGGCCGAGATTCTCCGCAAAATCGATTTCAAAGTGGAAAACGGCACCATTACAGCCCCGTCCTTCCGTATTGATATTCACCACCAGGCCGATATCGCCGAGGAAATTGCCCGGTTCTACGGCTACAACAAGATCAAGCCGACTCAGCTCCACGGCGCCGCAGCGGCCATGTTGACCCCGCGCCAGAAGTTCAACCGCCTTGTAGAAGTTACGATGCGCGCCTGCGGCCTGTCGGAGATTCAGACATTCTCCTTCATCAGCCCCAAAGAATACGACCGCATCCGCCTTCCCGAGGACGCCCCGGAGCGGAACAGCATCCGCATCGCAAACCCGCTCGGCGAAGATACGAGCATTATGCGTACGACATCCATTCCCTCCATGCTCAACGTTCTGGCACGCAACTACAACAACCGTAATGAGAAGGCATGGCTCTATGAGATGTCCACCGTTTATCTTCCTCATGCAACGCTGGATGAGCTTCCGGATGAGAACCAGCAGCTTGTTCTCGGCCTCTACGGCGGCGACAGCACCTACTTCACGCTGAAGGGCATGCTGGAACAGCTGTTTACCGTATGCGGTATTACCGATTATGACATTGCACCATGCAAGACCAATCCGACCTTCCATCCAGGACGTACCGCCGTCATCTCTGTGGACGGAAAAGAGATGGCCGTTCTCGGTGAGATCCATCCTCTGGTCCTGCGCAACTATAATATGAAGACCCGCGCCTATGTCGCCGCCGTCGACGTTGAAACCCTCTATGAGGCCGCAGATACGACCCGTATTTATCGCCATCTGCCGAAGTTCCCGGCCACAACCCGCGACCTCGCCTTCGTCGTCGACCGCAGCATGCCGGTCATCCGGCTCGAAAAGGCCATTCGAAAGGCCGTCAGCCCGTCTATTCTCGAGAGCGTCGATCTGTTCGACGTCTTCACCGGCGACCAGGTCGGCGCCGACAAGAAGAGCGTAGCTTTCAACCTGAAATTCCGCGCTGCCGACCGTACCCTGACCGATGAAGAGTGCAATGCGGCTGTCGACAAAGCCATTGCAGCCGTAGAAAAGATCGGCGGAAGCCTCCGCTCCTGATGGAAATGGGAATTGTTTTGGACTGCTGATTGTACTATAATAAGTAAAGATTTATCTTTTGGAGGTGACAGCATGACTGATAAGACAATCCAGTTTTCCCTGAAGGAAGACTCCGATGCTGAAATGAAAAAAATTCTGGACGAGGTCTATACCGCGCTGGAGGAGAAGGGCTACAACCCCATCAGTCAGATCGTCGGATATGTTCTTACGGAAGACCCGACGTATATCACCACCCACAATAATGCCCGCAACCTGATTCGCCGCATTGACCGCGACGAGCTGCTGCAGGCTCTGGTCCGCAATTTCCTGAACAAATAAGCGGCACCGACTATTAGAATGGAGTGAATACATTGGCGGAAGGAAAGCAGTTCCTCACCTATAAGGGCTATCCCCTCGTTCGGAAGGGCAATACCCTCTACTATGGCAATATGTACGACCCGTACGTCGTTATGCTCACCATAACAAGCACCAAGATGTTCAAGGACCTCGAGGTGGCAGACCGCGTGCTCATCCAGCTCATTTCGACGGACCCGAGTTCCAATCCGGCTGAAATCGTCATTAAGAAGAGCGAGAAAAACGGGCTCTACCCGGCCATGGACATCGCCTCCATCTGGTTGGAGCGCGCGCTCCGTGAGCACAAAGGGAAATAACAGCTAGTCCCATAAAAGCAGCAGGCACATTGCAGAAATCAGAATCTGCAATGTGCCTTTTTTGCCCTTGAAAAATTGGGCACAATTGGTATAATGGACCCAGCAAAGGAGGAGTACGTATGAAAAAATTCGAAAATACCGGCCTTGCGGACAGCTATCAGAAGAGAGCAGAAGCTGTCATCCGTGAGGGAAACGAATATATCCGCGCACACCAGGATGAAAATTATGTCAGTCTCCTGGAAAAAGATGCTGAATTTGAGGCCCGCTGCAAAGCACTGCACGGCTATTTCCGCAAAGACCCTGATGTAAAGGACATCATGGAGGAAAAGAGCCGTGAATATCAGATGGAGCAGGGAACCCGTTTCTCACCCCGCCACATCGACAACCGTTTTCTGAACTACAACGGAAAGTATCCGACGGAAAAGTGGTAAGAAAAAGACCGCAGAATGGCTTTGCAGCCATTCCGCGGTCTTTCTTTTTCAGTCAGCCGGTGCAAAACGCTCGCCCAGCTGCTCCAGTGAGGCGCGGCCGGCACTCCGGTCGGCAAGTTCTCTCTCAAAACGCGGCACCTCTTCTGTCGGAAGCAGCAGTTCGGCCGTAACATCCGTGCCAAAGTCTGTCCGCAGGATCTGTCCGCAGTGCTCCGCTGCAATTGCCGGAAAGCGTCCATAGAGGCCGTAGTCCAGCCGGACACGGCCATAGACCATACGGCGCATAGTCACAACTTCTGCGGCCTCCAGAGCCCTCTCTGCGCTCTCTGTATAGGCGCGGACCAGGCCACCGGTTCCAAGCAGCACGCCGCCGAAATAGCGGGTGATGACGACACAGGCATCTGTGACGTCCTGCCCGAGCAGGACGTCCAGCACCGGACGGCCGGCCGTGCCGGAGGGCTCCCCGTCATCGGAACAGTGCTGCAGATTTCCGGTAAGGATTCGATACGCCGGCACATTGTGACGGGCGTCCCGGTGCTTTTCTCGAATCCTTGCCAGAAACTCCTCCGCCTCTTTCTGTGTCCGAACCGGGCAGGCATAGCAATAGAACTTGGAGCGTCTGACCTCCAGAAAGCCCGACGCCTCTTTCCGCACCGTGCGGTATTCATCCATAAGTCAAGTCTGCCTCCTGCAGGTATGAAAAATGGCGGTACAGAACTGTACCGCCTTATTTTTCGATGTTTAGCCGTTCTTCTTGGCATAACGTTTGTTGAATCTGTCAACACGTCCACCGGTATCTACAAGCTTCTGCTTGCCAGTGAAGAATGGATGGCATTTAGAGCAGATATCAACACGGATGTCCTGAACAGTAGAGCAGGTCTCATACGTTGCTCCGCAAGCGCATCTTACGGTTGTAGGACCATACTTCGGATGGATTCCTTCCTTCATTCTATTCACCTCTTTCAGCTGATTCGGGGCGCTTCCGCCCTCATTCGTTACCCATGAATTATATCAAAACAGTAATTGAATTGCAACCCAAATTTTTGGCTTTCCGCCGTGGAAAAGAAAAGGGGCAGAACCGCCGTGCAGCCTGCCCTCTTTACATTCGAAGAATGGGTTATTTCCGGTTGGAAAAGATATCGTCGATGGAGTCAAAGTAGTCATCGTCGTCGTCAAAGCCGTAGCTGTCGGAGCCCTTCTTTTTCGACTTCTTCTTTGTGCCCTTATCGTCGCTGTAGGTAAAAATATTGCTGTCGATCTGCGCCTTCGGAGAGGTGGAAGTCGTCCCCGGCTTGCGGGTCGGGATGTCGAGGTCCAGTGCGTTGAAGTCCGGCAGGTCGAGTCCCGTGTCTGCGTCCTCGTCCTCTACGCCGAAACCGGTTGCAATGACCGTGATGACCATTTCATCCTGCAGCGTGTCGTCGAAAGCGACACCCCAGATGATGTTTGCGTCCGGATGTGCGGCCTCCGCAATGTAGGAGGAAGCGGTCTCCACCTCTTCCAGTCCGATGTCCGGAGAGGAAGTGATGCTGATGATGACGCCGTGAGCCCCTTCAATGCTGGTCTCAAGCAGCGGGCTGGAAACAGCCGCCTTTGCTGCGACTTCCGCCTTGTCCTTGCCGCTGGCGCGGCCTACGCCCATGTGGGCATGACCAGCGTCGCGCATAATTGCGCTGACGTCGGCAAAGTCGAGGTTAATGAAGCCCGGGACTTTGATGAGCTCTGAGATGCTCTTGACACCTTGGCGGAGAACATCGTCGGCTGCGTCAAAAGCATTGGCAAGCGTAATTTTCTCTTCCGAGAAATATTTCAGGCGTTCATTCGGGATGACGACCAGACTGTCCACATGCTCGGCGAGCTCGGCGATGCCGGCCTCTGCCTGTTCCATGCGGTGTTTGCCCTCAAAAGCAAACGGCTTCGTGACAATGCCAACGGTCAGGATGCCCATATCTTTTGCGAGAGCAGCAATGACGGGTGCCGCACCGGTTCCGGTGCCGCCGCCCATGCCGGCTGTAATAAAGACCATGTCTGTGCCCTTAAGAGCATCTGTCAGGACTTCCTTGCTCTCTTCGGCAGCACGTTTTCCGATTTCCGGACGTGCTCCGGCGCCCTGCCCTTTCGTGACTTTTTCACCGATTTGGATTTTATGGGTAGCCTGCGAATGAATGAGAACATGCTTATCGGTATTGACTGCGACGAATTCCACGCCGCGGACATCAGAGCGAATCATCCGGTTGACGGCATTTCCGCCGCCTCCGCCGACCCCGATCACCTTGATCTGCACTACACTCTCAAAATCTGCCGCCATTTCAAAACTCATTCCGGGGTCCTCCCTTAAGACTCTGCCATTTATGGATAGGCCGGCCGCTGACCGGCCCTATATAGTATTTGACATTAAAATATACTGGTATCTATATTATCATGCAGGTTCACAAAATTCAATGCTTTTGTACCTGCCCGATGTGCAAGTTTCGTACATGTGTTCACCACGAATGTGAGGTCATCTGCCTCGTATTCACTCCGTAGGCGCCCGTCTGCCGCGCCGTTGTCGGGCGGAGCGATGCCGAAGTACTGCGGCGTGCCGTGCTGCTGACCGAAGAAGCGGATGTTGTCCGCCGTTTGGAAGTCGAAGTAATTTTCCCGGCCATAAAATAGGCCTTGCCGGAAATGGAGACATCCAGCTCACCGGTCTGCGTATCGGAAAAAGCATCCTGCTGCCGCAGCACCGACTTTGCCATCCGCAGTTTCTCGGAAAGATCGCTGGAAGACCCAAGACGGATCAAAATACGGTTGCGGTACATCATCTGAATATCCGCGTGGCGGCGGACGTCGAGCATTGTCACGCCCTGGAACTTCAGGCTCCGGAGATCCTTGCGAATTTGACTGCAGAGCTGCCAGTTGTCGTTTTCCGCCACTTCCACCGTTTTTCCGATTTCGGCCGATTTCACTTTCAGGCCGCGCAGTATCAGAAGGTTCTCCATTGCCTTTTCGGAGGCAGTCTCCGCATCTGTTGTGCTCGCAGTCGTGGAAGATGCAGTCCATTGTGCTGATGAGGTTGCCGCCGCATGGGCAATAATAAGGCCGGGTGTTATGCGGCTCAGTGCCCGTGTCCGACTCTGGGTCGTTCGGGTCTGCGAGGCACTGGATGATGTTGTGGAGCCGGACAGCGTACCGGTTTGGGAGCGGGAAGACGGCACTGTCGCGGTGACCGACGTCGACGGCGTGCGGTCAATCTCCTTCCGCTCCGCCTGCTCCGCCATAATCTGCTGCAGTTCCTGCTTATTCCGGGCCACTTTCATAACGACGTCGCTGCTGTTGAGCAGGACGTAGGAAGAACCGTCCTGGATAGCGGTTGTAATCCGCGAATCGTTGACGTGGATGACAAGCGTATCCGGCAGTTTCCGCTCCAGCGTCACCTCATCGGTGTAAGGGAGTGCACGATTCAGGTTCTCCCGCACTTTCGAGGTACGGGACAGGAAGAGGTTATCCCCTTTGGAGACACCGCTGGCAGAGATAATCTGGGCATCTGTGTACTGGGAATGCCCTTCGACACGAATATCCGCAATTTTAAAAAAGACAGTCAGACAGAGAACTATGGCAGTAATCAGAACCAGCAAAAAGACGAGGAACAGGCGAAAACGCCGTCTTGCCCTCCTCTGCTTTTCTCTCTTACTGCGGTGCGCGCGCCGCACTTCTTCCTTCGAACGGGAAGCCGCTGTCCCGCGGCTCTGCTGGGTGCTGCGGGAGCGGGAACGCCCCGAAGCGGATCTTCTTCGGGATGAAGCTGCTACATTTCGATTACGTGCCGCACGCGCTGCGCGTCTCTGCGCCGAATTTCGATCTTCCATTCTCTTCCTCCAGCAATCTGTGCCGATTCGATCAGCCGATCAGACCGACCAGCTGATCTGCGATGCGGTCTGCGGAATCGAGGATGGCCATGGATTTGGCGTTCTGTTCCATGGCATGGAGCTTATCCGGGTTTTCGATGAGTTCGTTGACCATGGAGAGAAGCTTCTCACCGGTCAGATCCTTTTCCTCAATAATTTCCGCCGCGTCGTGGTTGACCAGTTCCATTGCGTTGTAATACTGGTGATTTTCCGCGACATTCGGAGACGGGATGAGGATAGAAGCTTTTCCCAGCGCACGGAGTTCATAGAGTGAAGAGGCGCCGGACCGGCAGATGACAATATCGGCTGCCGGCATGCAGACCTCCATGTCACTGATATATTCCCGGACATCGATATCGTCACGATGGTCCAGATCTACGCCGTTTTCCTTCAGCCGTCCGGGAACATAGGAGCCGTACTGACCCATAGAGTGGATAAAATAACAGTCGTGGTCGTCCTTTTTCGCCGTGATGAGTTCAATCATGGCCTCATTGATCGTATCTGCGCCAAGACTTCCGCCCATGGAGAGAATCAGCAGTTTGTCGTCCGGAATACCGAGCTTTCGGCGGCAGGCGGCGCGGTCGGCACGAATCATCTCTTCACGGACCGGGAGACCGGTGACGATCGGCTTGTTTCGGCATTCCATGCGGGCTGCGGCGTCCTCTGACGTCAGCATGACCAGGTCGACCTGCTTGGCCAGCGCCTTATTGGTAATACCCGGGAATGCGTTCTGTTCGTGAATAGCCGTCGGGACACCCAGTTTGTGGGCTGCGCGAATGACCGGGCCGGAGACATAGCCGCCGAAGCCGATGGCGGCATCGGGCGCAAATTCCCGGATGATTTTTTTCGCGGCGCGGGAACCGGAAAACATCTTAAAAACAGCCGCGGTATCGCGCTTGACGTTATTCCATGACAGGCCGCGATAAAAACCGCGGACGTCGACGGAAGCGAAGTTGAATCCCGCCTCGGGTACCAGCCGGGTCTCCATATGAGTCGGAGTGCCGACAAAGAGGATTTCGGCCTCATCGCCGTATTTTTCCCGGAGCTTGCCGGCAACCGCGAGAGCCGGGTTGATATGTCCGCCGGTTCCCCCGGCTGCAAACAGAATTTTCAAAAGAGATCTCTCCTTTTTCAGAACACGTTTCAGTTTTTTCTCAGTTTGGCCTCCCGAGAGATGGCCAGTATGATTCCCATTTCAAACAGCAGCATCAGCAATGAGGTGCCACCGTAGCTGAAGAATGGAAGACTGATGCCGGTATTCGGCATCATATCGGTGACAACCAGGATATTCAGAACCACCTGGAGACCGATCTGGAAGGACATGCCCATGCTCATAAAAGCACCGAACTTGTCTCTTGCATGGATACCGATCACGAATCCGCGCCAAACCAGAAGGGCGAACAGAATGATGATGATCAGAGCGCCCAGGAAGCCCAGTTCTTCGCAGACGATGGAGAAAATGAAGTCGTTCTGCGGCTCAGAGACGTAGAGCTGCTTCATCTTGGAGTTTCCGAGTCCGACGCCGAAGAATCCGCCGGAACCGATGGCGTAGAGCGCCTGGTTCGTCTGCCAACGCTGTCCGGTCGGCTGATAGTCCTTATTGCGCCACGCCGTAATTCGATAAGCAGCGTGTTCCGGAAGAATTTTAGGATCGGCGACGACAATGAGCGCTGCGACGACAATAATCAGGCAGAAAACGGCGATGCCCTTCTGGCTGAACCCCGCAAGGTAAAGCATGACGATGCCGAGCAGGACAATGAGGATAGCACCGGAGACGTGGTTTTCCAGATAGACCAGGAAGGCCATGGATAAAATGATGACGAGATAGAGAATCAGATCTTCTGTTCTGGCCTTAATTCGGCTCTTCCCGTCCGGTCCCAGAAACATCTGTCCAAGCCTTGATGTGGACGGTGCTTTCGTGTTTATGCGCATATAGTTCCGGTCCACGTGCCAGGAAAGGAAGAGGATCAGCGCAAATTTTGCAATTTCCGAGGGCTGGAATGAGAAAGAACCGAGGCGGATCCAGCGGTGAAACTCCTCAAAGCCCTCCGGCTGGGGCGCAAACAGTACCACAACCAGCAAAATGTAGGTGATGCCCAGGATCCATGGAGAGGTTGGCTTGAACTTGTGATAGTCAAACCGCGACACCGCAAACATCAGGATGAGACCCAGGATGGCGAAGATCAGCTGGCGCTTGAAAAAATAGGTTCCGCTGCCCTTATAGTAATAGCTGTATGAGTAGCTCGCGGAAAAAAGCATAACCAGCCCAATGGCGAGCAGGATCAGAACCAGCACCATGAACATGATGTCCATGCCGCCCTCATTTTTCCAGCGGGACTTCCTTCTCCGGGCGGGCGCCGTTCGATTCGGCTGCTGTCTCCGCCTGGGGGCCGTTCCGCTGCGCGGCCTCTGCCGTGTGTTTGCATTTGCCATTGTCGAGATCTCCTGTGGTAATGATTATTTGTCCAGATAGAAAATGAGGCAGGAAAGGAATCCGCCGACGAGGTTGACCAGAGAGAAGACCACGCAGATCTTCTCTTCGCTCCAGCCGCTCAGTTCAAAGGAGTGATGGATCGGCGCCATCTTAAACAGGCGCTTGCCCGTGGCGTTCGGATCTTTCCTCTGTGCAATCTTCCGGGTGATTTTGAAATAGAGGATCTGGATGACGTCGGAGCCGCCCTCAATGACATAGATAATTCCGGCGAGGAGCAGGATCAGCGGGCAGTCGACATCGTAGGCGAGTGCAATCATCATGCCTCCGAGGAACATGGAGCCGGTGTCGCCCATAAAGCACTTGGCCGGATGCCAGTTCCAGATGAGGTAGCCGCCGAGCGCGCCGGCAAGAGCTGCCGCGAGCACCGAGGCACCGAGATAGCTGCGCATAAATGCCATGACGCCGAAGGCAACGGCCGCTGTAATGGTGACCGATCCGCAGAGACCGTCAATGCCGTCGGTAAAGTTGACCGCATTGACCGTCGCATACATGACGATAGCTGTAATGACAACGAACCAGAACAGGTTGCCGTAGTCCCAGACCGAGTGGTGCAGCGGCAGATACATATAGGTGTTGCCGGAGAGGATCAGCGTCACGATATACGCCGCAATCAGGATGAGCTGCAGCACCGTCTTCTGTATGACCGTGAGCCCCTCATTCTGTTTCTTTTTAATTTTAATGTAATCGTCGGCAAAGCCAATGATGCCGAAGCCGAGTGCCATGATGAGGCCGCCCCAGATTTTCGCCTTGGCGGCGCCGGAGGTTGCCACAACGCCCAGCGATTTGGCGGCTTCTGTCGTGCCGACCAGGTCGCCGTGCATCAGAACGTCAATGAGGACAACGATGAGGAAGGTGACAATCGTGGCGATGATAAACATCAGGCCGCCCATAGTCGGCGTACCCTGTTTCTTCTTGTGCCAGTTGGGACCGATATCCAGAATGGTCTGGCCAAATTTCAGTTTATGGAGCCAGGGCACCATTTTGGTACCCAGCAGTGCGCTGATGGCGAATGCCACTGCGACAGCGACGATGATGGCTGCAACAAAATTCATTTCTGACTCTCCTTTTCCAGTGTGTCATAGACCTGTGAGATGACATCCTCCAGCTTCATGCCGCGGCTCCCCTTAAAAGCCACGACGTCGCCCGGCTTGAGCATTCGGATGAGCTGAGAAGTGAGCTCGTCTTTGTCTTCAAAGTCAAAGACCCGTACAAGTCCCCGCTTCCGCGCCTCGTCCGCAGCGTATTTGGACATGGGGCCGTAGGTCAGAAGCATATCCACTTTGGCTTCCGCCATATAGCGGCCCGCCGTGCGGTGGGCCTCCTCGGAGTAGTCGCCGAGTTCGAGCATGTCGGCAATGACGGCGATTTTTCGGCGGCCGGGGACGCCTTTTCGCATCAGCGTCTCCGCCATGGCCTTCATGGAATCCGGGCTTGCATTATAGCAGTCCTCAATAATGGTGACCCCATTCTTTTCGACGATGTTTTCCCGCATGCCGGCCGGCCGGTAGGAGGCCAGCGCAGCTGCGCATTTTTCCGGTGAGATGTCCAGCGTCAGCCCAACCGCAAAAGCGGCAAGGGCGTCATATACATTATGCTCTCCGGTGGTCGGAAGGACAACCTCTGTCCGGCTGTCCCCTGCGACGACCGTAAATTCGGTAGAATCCGAGAGATAGCGGATGTCAACTGCGCGGACCTCTGCCTCCTCCGAATAGATGCCGAAGGTATGAATGTCAAAATCGTCCCGCCGTACCGTGGCAAGTTTGTCGTTGTCTCTATTCAGCAGAAGCGGAGAACCGGGCTTCATCCCGTCCAGGATTTCCAGTTTGGCGGCGAGGATGCCGTCCCGGCTTCCGAGATTTTCAATGTGGGACACCCCGATATTGGTGATAACCGCCATCGTCGGGAGGGCGGTTTTGGAAAGGCGGGAGATTTCCCCTTTGTGGTTCATGCCCATCTCAATGACAGCTGCGGTGTGCTCCGGTTCCAGTCCCAGCAGAACTTTGGGCAGGCCGATCTCGTTGTTCCAGTTCAGATAGGTCTTGTGCGCCCGGTATTTGGCGTTTAAGACGTACCATATCATTTCTTTCGTGGTTGTCTTGCCGACACTGCCGGTGAGGCCCACCACCGGAATGTGAAATTCTTTCCGGTAATAGCGCGCGAGATCCAGAAATGCCTGGGTGGTATCCGGCACTAGAATAGTTGGGACCCCGCACTCGGTCTCCCGGGAGCACATGACAGCAGACGCACCTGCCTCTACCGCCTTCGGGATAAACTGGTGTCCGTCCAGCCGCTCTCCGCGAATGGCAATAAACAGGCTGCCCGGAGTCGCCTCGCGGTTGTCGATGACAGCCGAAGTCACTTCTGCATGGCCGGAAGCTTTGCCCCCGGTGGCCTCTGCAATTTCTTCCGTGGAAAATGTTCGCATAAGAATCCCCCTCATCAATCTGTGCTGCCCGTGTCCTCCACTTTCATCTCACTGTCGGTGGAGACGTACGAGACGGTTATAACCGAGCCGATGGCAACCTGGTTCCCTGCAGCGATGCTCTGCCCGAAGGAAGAACCGCTGGCATTGCCCTGGCCGGTGGACTCAATATTCAGACCCGCGGCGAGTGCCCGCGCCCTGGCCTGTGCAAAGGAAAGACCGGTGAGGTTCGGGACCTCAACTTTCACGGTCTTCGATTTGGTATCGGTATAAAGCACGACAATGCCCTTCTGCGGGATCAGCTTGCCCGGAGCCGGGTTCTGGCTGACAACCTTTCTGCCATTGCCGATGACGCGGACCGTGAAGCCCTGCGCCTTCAAGGCAGACTGCGCCGCCTTGGACTCCACGCCGATTTCATTCGGCGTACGGACGTCGAGATTGGCGGACTCTTTCTCGTTGTACTCCGGTTCGACATTGAGATAACGAAGTGTGTTCTGCATGACTTCCGCCGCGACGGGAGCCGCAGTGGATCCGCCGACGAATGTGCCGGATTTCGGCTCATCGATAACGATGAGGCAGGTGATTCTCGGGTCGTCGACCGGCGCAAATCCGCAGAACGAGCCGATATACAGCTTGCCGGATTTATTCAGTTTTTCTGAGGTACCGGTTTTGCCGGCAATCCGATAGCCCGGGACGTAGGCGTTTTTGGCTGTGCCGCCGATGCAGACCTGTTCCATCATATCTGCCACCGTAGAGGCGGTCTGTTTGGAGACCACCTGGCGTTTTTCCACCGGCTTGGTGACGCGGATCGTATTGCCGGAATTGTCGAGCCATTTGTCCACCAGATAGGGCTGCATCAGCTTGCCGCCGTTGCCGATGGCATTGATGGCCGTGCAGACCTGGATGGGGCTGACCTGGAACGACTGGCCGAAGGAGCAAGACGCAAGCTGAACCGGGCCCATGGCGTCGGCGGAATAATAAGTGACGCCCGCTTTCGGCGTAAATTCGGACGGGAGATCTACCCCGGTCTTCTCCGACATGCCGAATGCGTCGAAGTACTTGGAGAAGGTCTTGGAGCCCAGCCGCTGCGCAACTTCAATGTAAATCGGGTTGCAGGAGTTCATCAGGGAATGGGTGAAGTCCTCCCGACCATGGCCGGCGCGGTTGGAGCAGTGGTAAATACGGTCCTGTACTTTATAGCTGCCGGTGCAGACGAACATCTCATTCTGCGTGACGACGCCTTCCTCGATACCGGCTGCCGCCGTAATGCATTTGAAGACGGAACCGGGCTCATAGGAGTCGGAGACCGTATGGTTTCTCCACTGGGAATAGAGTGCAGAGGATTCGCTCTGCTGCTGCTCTTTTTTGTCTGAGATGGAAGCGACCTTGGAGCGGGTGCTCTCATCTGAAATTTCATACGGCTTGTTGCAGTTGTAGTCCGGCTGGGAACTCATGGCGAGGATGGCACCGGTCTTGGTGTCCATTACAATGCCATAGCCGTTGCTGGCGTCAAATTTGTGGACCGCCTCGGAGAGGGCGGAGTCCAGATAGTACTGGATGACCTGGTCAATCGTCAGCTGCAGATTGATGCCTTCCCGTACGGAGTAATACTGACCATAGGTACTGGAAATGGTCTCCTGCTTCGCATTCTTGGCCGAGATGTTTCGGCCGGCGACGCCGCTGAGCGTGCTGTTGTAGTAATACTCCAGCCCGGAACTTCCCCCGTTTGCCGTTGCAAAGCCGAGAACCGTAGAGGCGGCGTTGTCATAGGGATAGTAGCGGACTACATCTTTTTCATAGCCGACGCAGAGATTGTAATATTCCTGCGAGTACTGGAGCTTCTCTATCTTCTTTTTCACGCTGTCGTCAACCTTGGTCTTGACGATATGATACTTCGACTTGGTATTCTGCGTTGCTGCGTAGATATCGTTTTCGTCGACCTTCAGAATCTGGGCCAGCTGGTGGGAAAACGCACGGGCGTCGACCTTGTTTTTGGCAATTTCAAAGGGATCGATAAAGATTTTCCAAGCGTCAGCGCTCTGGGCAAGGACATTGCCGTTTCGGTCGGTAATAGTGCCGCGGTGGGCGTTGATCTTCGTGTCCGAAAGCTGTTCGGACTGGGCCTTCTGTCGGTATTCGTTCCCCTTGATAAGCCCGGCGCGCATGCAGCCGATGATGGCCATACCGAACCCGAGGACCAGGAGCAGACCCAGGCATACAACTGCGCGATTTCGAATTTTCTGTTTGGAATTTCTAACCTTGCTCGCCAAATTGCAGACCTCCGGAGCTTTCCGAACAAAATGCCATGACGACTTTGAGAGTTAGGATGAAACTCATCCTAACTCTCAATCATCAATCCTTCTTATTCTTTAATATGAGTAAAATTATATCACGAAATCTGTACATTGTCTTATTGTTTTCAGTGCCAGCTGTGGGAGTGCGTTTTTCCGCCGCTGACCAGGACCCGGTCGGAATCATGGGTCTTGACATAGTTGACCTGATAATCTTTCTGTTTCACCATGCCAAGCTCGTTCTTAGCATAGTCGTCCACCTTTGCCAGGGAGACATTTGCGTTGAGGTTCATTTTGAGCCGTGTATTCTGACTCTGCACTGCGCTGATTTTGCTCTGCGTCGCCGCAATCTCGTGATTCAGTGCCTCGAGACGCGCATAACTGTAAACCTGAAAGGCAATCATGCTGAACAGCACTGCAACCACGATGCCAATACGGATTGCGCGCTGCCGTGACCGTACCGTCTCTGCATGCAGCTGTTTTCTGGTTTTACGAATGACGTGCGGCCTCTCAGCGGGGGCCGTCTTTCTCCGCCTCTGCGGAGCGGGCTGTGCAGCAGGCACCGCCGCACCTCTTGTGTACGGATTCGTAGCAGCGTCCATTACACGACTCACCTCCTCTTTCCTTTAAAAATTCTTCTCTCTCTCTGTTTTCTCTGTGTCGTGATAGCGTTCATGTATTTTACGGACGGATCGAAGTTTGGCGCTCCGGCTGCGCGGATTCGCAGCCAGCTCCTCCTCCGAGGCCTCTTTAAATTTAAAGGGCAGTTCCGCTGCCGGCGTGCGTCCGCAGACGCAGACCGGGAACTCCGGCGGGCAGATGCAGCCCTGACAGAACTCGGCAAATCGGCGTTTGACCATACGGTCTTCCAGGGAATGGAAGGTGATGATGGAGAGAATGCCTCCCGGCTCCAGGACATCAAACATGTCTCCGAGGGCCGTGTCCAGCACGTCCATCTCTCCATTGACCGCAATCCGGAGTGCCTGAAATGTTTTCCGGGCCGGATGCTTCTGCCGCCTTGCCTTGGCCGGAACCGCATTGCTGACAATTTCGGCGAGCTGAAGGGTTGTCCGGATGGGTTTCACCTGGCGTTCCCGCACAATAGCGGAAGCAATCCGCGGTGCGAACCGCTCTTCACCGTATTCGTACAGAATCCGCTTCAGATCTCCCTCCGGAAGCGTATTGACCAGGTCAGCGGCCGTCGGACCGTCCTGGCTCATCCGCATATCCAGCGGTGCATCGTGGTGAAACGAAAATCCCCGTTCCGGGGTATCCAGCTGATGGGAGCTGACGCCGAGATCGGCCAGAATACCGGACAGCGGCGGTATACCGCGCTCTTCTATTACAGATTTTATATTGGAAAAATTATCATGGACTACCGTGACGCGGGGATCTCCTCCGATCCGCTCGGTCACAATGGCTACGGCATCCGGATCCTGATCCATACAGATCAGCCGGCCTTCGGGTCCCAGCCGCCGCAGGATTTCCCTTGAGTGGCCTGCACCGCCTGCCGTGGCATCCAGATAAATTCCGTCTTGCCGGATTTGAAGGGAGTCGATCGTCTCCTGCAGCAGGACCGGGATATGGGAAAATTCGGATTCCTGCATCAGAAAATAACCTCCACATTCAGCTGGTCTGCCGTCAGTGCCTGTTCGCAGTCGGCCTCATAAGCCGCGGCATCCCAGATTTCAAACTTGTTGCCGGCGCCTGCGATAACCACTGCCTTCTGAAGGCCGGCATACTCCGCCAGCTCTGATTTGATGGTGACACGCCCCTGGCTGTCCATCTCTGCCATATCCGCATTTTTAAAGAAGTCGCGTTTAAAGCGGCGGTACTCGGCAGATCCGGGGAGAGCCTTGACCTGTGCGGCCACGGGCTCCCACTCCTCCAGCGAATACAAATAGAGACAATGGTCCGGCGCCTTGCAGATGACCAGGCCATCCTGAAGCGCATCGCGGTACTTTGCGGGGACGAAAACACGTTTTTTCGGGTCCATGTTGTAGTTGTAGGTACCCAGAAAATCCAACGTGTTCACCTCCATCTCCACTTTCCACCACTTTGCCCCTATTTACTACACTTTATGTAAAAAAGTATAAAACCGGCACCCCTGCATTGCAAGTTCCGATTTTTTTGTCTTGTGGGTGATGCGCAGCGTTCCAACTATATGTTGTGGGATCAGAAATGAACAGCGAAAAAAAAATTTGTACAGATGCAAAAAGCACAAAAACAGATGCAAGGGAAAGCTGTTTTCCTGCCCCGCCGTGCACGTGCTTTCCCATATACGGGAAACCGTTTTTGTGCTAAAATATTCGGGAAATCATTAATGGACCCGTGTCCAAAAAGGAGAAATACTTTCATGGCGAAAAAAGAAAAAAAAATGAAAGAAAAGGGAAAAGGACTTTGGACCGAATTTAAGGAATTCCTTATGCAGGGCGACGTCATGTCCATGGCAGTCGGCATTATTATCGGCGGCGCCTTCACCGCCATCGTCAACTCTTTGGTGGGAGACATTCTCAACCCGCTGATTGCGCTCCTCGGAGGCGACGCCGTCTCCAATATTGACAGCCTGGTCGCGCACATGCCCCACGGCGTCGACCTGTATTACGGCCGCTTTATCGGCGCCATTCTGAATTTCCTCATCATTGGCCTCATCATGTTCTTCATCGTAAAGGCTTTCAATCGCATGCGGAAAAGTGCGGAAAAGCTGGAACACAAGGAAGAAAAGCCAAAGGCAGAGGAAACTCCGGCTCCTACCGAGACGGAACTCCTCGGTGAAATTGTCACTCTCCTGAAAAATCAGCAGACGGAATCGGAAAAGACCTCAGAAGAGGAGAAATAACCGCATGAAAGCCCTGTATCTCGACTGCGGGAACGGTTCCTCCGGCGACATGATCTGTGCCGCGCTCTGGGAACTGGTGGAAGACCAGGAGACGTTTCTGCAGAAACTCGACGCCGCCGGTCTGCCCGGCGTCAAATTCTACCCGCTCCCCGCCGAGCGGCGCGGAGTGTCCGGGACTCATTTTGAAGTCCGGTGCGGAGGACAGCTGGAGGAGACCGAAGTCCTCAGTCCGGACGATCCGACAGAAATCCATATCGACACGCCGCATGACCGCCACAGCCATCGGACGCTGGCGGACATTGAAGCCATCATCCGTCAGCTCCATATCTCAGACCGGACAATGGAAAATTCCATCCATATCTACGAGCTGCTGGCCGAGGCCGAGAGCCATGTCCACGGCACCACGGTAACCGAAATTCACTTTCACGAAGTCGGCGCCATAGACGCCATCGCAGATATCGTCTGTGCCTCCATGCTCATAGAGGAACTGCATCCGGACAAAGTCCTGGCCTCCAGCATTCAGACCGGTTCCGGCAAAGTGCGCTGCGAACACGGCATCATGCCCATTCCGGCGCCGGCAACCGCCTATCTGCTGAAAGGAATGCCGATCTTCAGTTCTGGTATCCACGGGGAGCTGTGTACCCCGACCGGGGCCGTCCTGCTGAAATACTATGTCGACAAGTTTGTCCCCATGCCCGTCATGAATATTCAGAACATCGGATACGGCATGGGCAGCAAAGACTATGAGCACGGCAATTACCTGCGCGCTTTTCTCGGCGAGACAAAATCCGATCCCGCTCTGGCGTCGGACAGCAGCTCCGAACCGGAAAATGATACCGCTCATGTCTCCGGTCTCTCGGATGCATCCGAGCGCCGCCTCATCCGCAATCGCATAGCCCGCTCGGTGGGCCATCTGGACTCCGTCAAGCGCATGGTCGAGGACAACCGCGACACCGACGACATCCTCATTCAGCTTGCCGCCGTGGAGTCCTCCATCGCAGGCACCTCCCGTGCCATCATGAAAGGGCGTCTCAAAGAGGCCGTCTCCTCCGCCCAGGACAAGGGACAGCTGGAGGAACTCTACCATGTTATCGACCGTTTTATTAAATAAGGATAAAGGAAGACCGGAGGCCGGCTCTTACGAGCCGGCCTCCGGTCTTTCTTCTTATGTCAGCGGGGATTTCAGGCTTCTCCGTCCTCTTTCTGACTCATGTCATATGCGGCGCGCACGGCGCGGGCAAGCTGGTCCGGACAGGAAGTAGGCTTGTAGCCGCACTGAACGCCCTTAAGCTTATCCTCAATCTCATCGACAGTCATGCCGTCACAGAGGATGGAGATACCTTTCAGGTTGCCGTTGCAGCCGCCGTAAAATTCAATGTTGCGGACGGTATCGCCGTCCAGATCGAAGTCGATCTGCTGAGAACATGTGCCCTGTGTCTGATAGGAATACCGCATTGCGGAGACCTCCTCTTCCAAAAATTATTCTCATTATAAACACGCGCCCGCGAATTGTAAAGACTTCCAATTAATTGTGCTTGACTTTTTTGAAGGATTGGGTGAAAATGGGTAACATACATTTGTGATAATAGGAGGTATCTGCATGAACGAGGAACAAACGGAACGCATCCCAGGCGAGGAGATGCTCCGTCTGGACCATCAGCTCTGTTTCCCGCTTTATGTCTGCTCAAAAGAGGTCATCAAAAAATATCGGCCCCTGCTGCAGCCCCTTGGTCTTACCTATACCGGTTATATTACTATGATGGCTCTTTGGGAGCAGGACCACATCAACGTCAAGGAACTGGGCCGGCAGCTCTATCTCGACTCCGGCACGCTGACGCCCCTGCTGAAGCGGCTGGAAAAGCAGGGCTATCTGACCCGCACCAAGGATCCGGATGATGAACGGAGTCTTTTGGTCGATCTCACCCCGGAAGGCCGTGCCCTGCAGGAGCGCGCCGTCTGTGTTCCAGCCCAGCTTCTGGAGAACATGTCGGGCGACGACTCCATCGACTTTCTCACCCTGAAGAAGCAGCTCGACCAGCTCATGGTCCTTCTCACAGAAGACGACACAAAAGGTTGACAGTAATTTCTTTATTATGCTAAAATAACTTCAATTTCATAATGGCCTTAGGCCGAAGCGGAGGAGAACCTCCCCGCCTCCTACAGAGAATCCGGATGTGCTGAGAGCCGGACAGAGAGCAGAGGTTCAGAGTGGGTCCGCAGTGCACATTCGGCACAGGCACGTCCCAAAGTGCGCAGTTTTCTGCGAAGCAAGGTGGCACCGCGAGTCAAAAGAACCCGTCCTTGACAGTTTTCACTGTCCGGGACGTTTTTTTATGGAAAATATGATGATCTCTTGCCGGTCAGCCGGCAGCGGAAAGGATGCGAAATCATGTCAAACGGCAGATTCGGGGAATACGGCGGACAGTATATTCCGGAGACCCTTATGAACGCGGTCCTCGAGCTGGATGAAGCCTATACCCATTACAAAAACGACCCTGAGTTCAACCGTGAGCTCACCGATCTCTATAACAACTATGCAAACCGCCCCTCTCTTCTCTACTATGCAGAGAACATGACCAAAGATCTCGGCGGTGCAAAAATCTATTTCAAACGGGAAGACCTGAACCACACCGGCGCACACAAAATCAACAACGTACTCGGCCAGGCACTCCTGGCCAAAAAGATGGGAAAAACCCGGCTTATCGCAGAGACCGGCGCGGGCCAGCACGGAGTCGCCACTGCGACTGCTGCAGCACTCATGGGTATGGAATGCGTCGTATTTATGGGAAAGACGGACACTGAGCGCCAGGCCCTGAACGTCTACAAGATGAAGCTCCTCGGCGCAGATGTCGTCCCGGTTACCACCGGCACGGCGACGCTGAAAGATGCGGTATCGCAGGCCATGCGCGAATGGACCAACCGCATTTCGGATACCCATTACTGCCTGGGCTCTGTTATGGGACCGCACCCCTTCCCCACCATTGTCCGGGACTTCCAGGCCGTTATTTCCCGCGAAATCAAACAGCAGATGCTGGAAAAAGAGGGACGTCTTCCAGACGTTGTCTGTGCCTGTGTCGGCGGCGGATCCAATGCCATCGGCTCGTTCTACCACTTTATCGATGATCCTGAGGTCCAGCTTATAGGCGCTGAGGCCGCCGGCCGCGGCATTGACACCAAAGATACCGCAGCCACTCTCTCCACCGGCACCACCGGAATCTTCCACGGGATGAAGAGTCTGTTCTGCCAGAATGAGTACGGCCAGATTGCACCGGTCTACTCCATCTCCGCCGGTCTGGATTACCCGGGCATCGGTCCGGAGCACGCCATGCTCCACGACAGCGGCCGCGCTCAGTACTATGCCATCACCGACGACGAGGCGGTCAACGCATTCGAGTATGTCTCCCGCATGGAGGGCGTCATCCCCGCCATCGAGTCGTCCCATGCTCTGGCTCAGGTCATGAAGATGGCCCCCAATATGGAAAAAGACAAGATTATCGTCGTCACCATCTCCGGCCGCGGCGACAAAGACTGTGCCGCTATTGCGCGCTACAGAGGGGAGGATATTAAGGAATGAGCAGCATTCAGAAAGCATTTGACCACGGAAAAGCCTTTATTCCATTTATCACCTGCGGCGATCCGGATCTCGAGACCACCAAGGCCTGTGTCCGCGAAATGGTCCGGCAGGGCGCCGACCTCATTGAGCTCGGCATCCCCTTCTCCGATCCGACGGCCGAAGGTCCTGTCATCATGGAGGCAAGTGAGCGTGCTCTGAAAAACAACGTCACCACGGATGACATCTTCGACATGGTCGTAGATCTCCGAAAAGAAATTGACATTCCTATGGTGTTCATGACCTATGCCAATGTCATTTTCAGCTATGGCACGGAGCGGTTTGCGAAAAAAGCAGCGGAAATCGGTATGGACGGTCTGATCCTCCCGGACGTCCCCTACGAAGAAAAAGAGGAATTCCGTGTCCCATTCGCCGCAGAAGGACTGGACCTGATTCCACTGATCGCTCCCACCTCGGATCAGCGGATTGAGATGATTGCCAAAGAGGCCAGCGGTTTTGTCTACTGTGTCTCCTCTCTCGGCGTCACCGGCATGCGCACCAGTCTCTCCGACGCCGGCAAAAAGCTCGCCGCACAGGTCCATAAGTACACCGACGTCCCGGCCTGCATCGGATTCGGCATTTCAAATCCGGAACAGGCCAGAGACATGGCTGAGGCCGCCGACGGTGTCATCGTCGGCTCCGCTATTGTGCGAATTGTCGCGGAACACGGCAAAGACTCCGCCCCCTATGTCGGAGAATTTGTACGGTCTATGAAAGACGCTATTTCCTGAGAAAAAGTACAGGAAGGCGGCCTGCTCTTTCGAGCGGGCCGCCTTTTTTATCGTTTGTCTTATTCAGAGCAGAGCCTTCAGGCCGGTCTGCGCGCCCATTCATAGCGCTCGTCGTAAAGGGACTCACGGCGCCCCTCCTCTTCGGAAGGAACACAGCCGATGACAGACCCGACCGAAATAAGCAGAACACTGCCGGTCAGCATGCCGACCCCGCTGAAGGAGAACGGTGCACGGCTGGTACCGTGCAGGATGGGCTCCACGGAGAAAATCCCGTCTGCGTTCCGGTGTTTGCCGAGGAACGCCAGCTGAACCGGATTCAGTCGGATAAAGATACGCCCTTCTTCCAGATGAATGTCGGTGCTGTTCAGTGCCGTCGGCATAAGATTCTGGTCCTGATAATAAATGGTAATTCCCGTGCCGGATAAATACTGAATCATACGTTTGGATAAACTCATAGAGAAGCCCCCTTTCACCAGTGCTTGCATTTCAGCTTTATTATATCGGAAAAAAGATGAAAAATCGATGTATAAAACGGAAACTTTTGTGAGTTTTCACACGAAATTTACATAACGCAGTCACTGACATAGGACTGCAGGTGCTTCAGATAGGTGAGTCCAATTTCACTGATCGGCCGCCCGTTCTGACAGATATAGCCAATTTCCATCTCCTCTTCGCTGTCGAGCGGAATCGAGACAATCGAATCTCCGTTCAGGTCTTCGCTGAGGACTCCCGAGGAAATGGTATATCCATTCAGGCCGATCAGCAGATTGAACAGGGTCGCCCGGTCGGAGACCGCAATATTCTTGGGCGATTCAGCCGTGCTGTGAAGCTCTTCGGCGAAATAGAAGGCGTTGTTGGAACCCTGCTCAAAGGAGAGCCGCGGAAAACCGCGGAGATCCTCCAGGGACACCCGCTCTCTCCCGGCAAGCGGGTTGGAACGGCTGACAAATACATGCGGTTTCGCCGTAAAGACGGGGTGAAACCGGACATCCGCGTTTTTCAGGATGCGCTGCAGCACCTCCCGATTGAAATGGCTGAGATACAGAATTCCAAGTTCACTGCGCCCGGTCCTGACATCTTCTATAATGTCGTTGGTCCGCGTCTCCCGCAGGGAAAAATCGTACTCGTTCTTTCCATATTCCCGGACCAGCTCTACAAAGGCATTGACGACAAAGGCATAGTGCTGGGATGAGACGGCAAAGACCCGCTTGGTCGGACTGCCGTATTTGTATTTCTGCTCCAGCAGGTCGGCCTGTTCGACCACCTGACGGGCGTAGGACAGAAATCGAGTGCCGTCCTCCGTCAGTCGGACCCCGCGGTTCGTGCGCTGAAAGATGGTAATCTGCATCTCCTCTTCCAGGTCCGCAATGGCCTTGGACAGGCTCGGCTGCGCCACGAACAGATGGTGCGCCGCCGCACTGATGGATCCATGGCGTGCCACTTCAATGCAGTAACGAAGCTGCTGCAATGTCATAAAACCGCCTCTTTTCATATTAAACAGATAGGATTTATTTAATATAATGCCAGAAAACCTGTACCGTGTCAACCAATGCCAAAAATGGCGATCCGCCCCAAAAGGGCAGGTCGCCGTTGTTTGTCGATGCTTCCTGAGATCCAGGAATTATTTCTGATAGATAAACCAGTTGCGCCAGAGCCGATAGTACTTGCCGTACAGATGGGCGCCGTCGCCCGAGTAGTCCGCGTTCAGTGCGCCGCCGGCATCGGCAAAGGAGCTGTTCGGATCTATATAGCGGAATCCATTTTGTTTGGCCAACGCTGCAATTTGACGGTTGAGGCCTGCAATGTTTTCGTTGTTCATCACCGAATCGCCCTGGGCCTTTTCCGCGGTGACGCAGAGGTTGCCGACCGTGATGATCTCCGCGCCGGGCTCCTGCGCTTTCAGCTCATTCAGCAGCTGACCGTAAGATTTCAGGATAGTGCCGCGCGAATTGCCCAGCTCATTGATGCCGAGCATGACATAGATACGCCGATACTTTCTGGTATGCAGAAGAGCGGAAAGCGTGCATTTGCCATAGGGAGAGACATTCAGAGAGTCGCTCTGCGCTTTGGCCGCACTCAGCCCGATATCACAGAAAAACGTAGCTTTTGAGATCTCGCCATATTCTTTCAGTCCAACAGTTCGGGAGTCGCCGATAAAAAGGGTGTCCTGGAAGAAACGGTCGGCCTGCTGTTCACTGTAGTTGGGAATTTGGGAGATGGGAACGCCGGTGTAACGGGTCTGCTGCGTCTGGACAGCCGCCGGAGATTTTCCGGATGCGGCCTCTTTCTCACGGTTCTGCCGAACGACGCCCCGGATCAGAAACGGAGAAATAATGATGAGGCTTACCAGGAACAGGGCTGCAAACACCAGTTTCTGCTGATTGGCCAGGCGGGTGCGCTGCCGCTGTCTCGCTCTGCGCTGAGCCGATGCCCGGCGCTCTTCCGGCGATGGATTTGATTCTGCCATACCGTGCTTCCTCCTTTAAAACCGAAAATACAGGAACGGGTCATTCATGCCTTTGTAAATGCAGTAGACCGAGCCCCAGAACACCGCCAGCAGAAATGCCGTGCCGATGATGTTGTCCTTGACTTTTTCATAGAGCCGATAGGGTACCTGCGTGGAAAAGCAGAACCCAAGCAGCAGAAAAATCCAATATTGCCGGAACAGGCGGCCGAAGTCGGCGCCGGGATGGACGGCTCCCGCGGAGAAATGGCCGAAAATTGGGAACAGCCGCGCCAGGAAATGACCGATGTCGTGAAAGTCGGTGATGGCAAACAGGGACCACATAACCGCCAGGACAAAGAACATATAGAGATGCCCTGCCCAGCGGTGCCGCTCCAGGATGTCCAGCCACCCCGCCTTTTCAATGGCAATGAGGACAAACGTTACGAGACCCCACAGGACGAAGTTCATATGCGCTCCATGCCAGAGGCCGGTCAGAGCCCAGACCACGAAGAGATTGAAATACATGCGCGGCCGGCTGCAGCGGTTGCCGCCCAGGGGGATGTAGACATAGTCCCGGAACCAGCTGCCGAGGGTCATGTGCCAGCGGCGCCAGAATTCCGTCATGGAGAGGGAAAGATATGGATGGTTGAAGTTCTGCGGAAATTCAAAACCCAGCATGCGCCCAAGGCCGATGGCCATCAGGGAGTAGCCAAAAAAGTCAAAGTAAATTTCAAAGGTATAAGCGAGAATGCCGCACCAGGCGAGCGGCGTGGAGACGTAGTCGTAGCCGATAGCCTCCATGCTGCCCCAGAGGCCTGCCAGCCGGTTGGCCAGAAGCACCTTGAGTCCGAGTCCGCAGATGAAGACCTTGAAGCCGTCCACCAGTTGGAAGAAGGAATAGTTTCGCCGCTGCAGGCGCTCCTGCACGGTCTGATACTTGACGATGGGCCCGGCGATAAGCTGAGGAAACATTGTAAGGTACGCACCGTAATTGATGAAGTTGGATTCCGCATGGACGTCGCCGCGGTAGACGTCAATGAGATACGAGACAGACTGGAACGTATAAAAACTGATGCCGATGGGCAGCGTCAGGTCCAGCGTCTGAATGCCGGCCGCTGTGGCAGAAGCGGCATGGATAATGCGGTTGATGCCTCCGATGAGGAAGTCCGCGTATTTAAAGACGAAAAGCCAGCCGAGGTCAAAGACCAGGCCGACGATCAGCCAGAATTTCCGATACTTCCCGCCCTCCAGCAGGATGCCGCAGAAATAGTTGAACAGCACTGCAATAAGCAGGAATACCACATAGATGGGTTCGTGCCAGGCGCCGACCAGATAGAAGGCCATGCTTCCCGCAAAGAGGACGGTGTTGCGCCAGCGGTCCGGTACAAGATAGTAGACGAGGAGAAAGGCCGGCAGAAAAATAAAGATAAACTGCAGGCTGCTGAAAACCACTGGCTCGTTCCCCCCTTTTTACTAATAGCCCTTATTCGTCAACGTCGTGAAAGTAGGACTGGTCGGTCTGTTCGGAATCTCCTTTGATGAATGCATTCATCTTTTCCGGAATTTTTTCTGCCCCTTTCAGTTTATAGGCGCCATAAAAGTAGCCGCCGCCCATGGCAATCAGGAGCACACCGAGCGTAATGCCGAAAATCTGCTGGCCAATCTGCCCGTCTCCCGGATTGGCAACGGAGACGATGCCGAGAGCAATAACAGCAAAACCGAGGACCAGAAACGCGATCCACGCCCTTGTCTGAAACAGTTTTCGGACAATGCCCGAGGCGGTCAAAAGCGAGAATCCTATTGCAATGAGCATAAGAGAGAACAGGACGGTCAGAACCGAGGTGATACCTCTGCTCAGTACAAAGAACAGGGCCGCAAAAATAAGGTCCATGACGCCATTGCTGAGAAGAAGACCGGAAAGCGTCATCTGCCTTGCGTCCTTAATGTAGAGAACGATATTGAAAATGCCGGTCAGCGCAAGCACCGCGCCGATGAGCCACGACACCGTGTCCGGCAGACAGAAGATGAGAATGCCGCATACGACCATCAGAATACCGCTGACAATCAGCGTAACTCTTGTCGCCTTGAAGGCTTTTTTGCCCATAGGAACCTCCGTTGAAAATGAAAGTTACGAATATCTATTCTAACAGATTCCTCTATTTTGTCGAGTCTTTGTTTTCGTCTGCCCCGTCCGGAGAAAATTCCGGGCGGAAGCGATTCATCAGAAAGATGCGGGAACCGACCGTCCCGAAGAGTGCCACAAGAAGGCCGATAGAGACATAGCTGAACACACTGACAAACAGTCCGGCGGCAATCAGAATGACGCAGACGGTGAGCGCAGCAAGAAGACCGAGCGTGGCACGGTCCAGAAGACGGGCTGTCCGACGCTGTTCCCGCTGGAGACGCGCGAGCTCATAGACTCCCTCTGTATCCCCGCTCAGTGCAGCACGCCGATACCAGTGAGCCGCCTCCTGCCGATTGCGCTTCACAAGGTCGCCCTTTTCACAGGCTCTTCCCATGCGAACACAGGCGCTTGCGACGCCTTCTTCTGCGGCATCTTCATAATACTTCCGGGCCTTCTGGCTGTCGGGTTCTACCGGTCCTCCCTCTTCGTACTCCTTGCCGAGAAAATAGAGCGCATGGGACTCACCACGTTTCGCCGCCTCTTCAAACAGCCGGTGTGCTTCGGTGGGATCTTTCTCCGGACCGTTTCCGGTCCGGGTCAGCTCGCCGAGCATGGTCATAGCCTCCGGGTCTCCCATTTCCGAGGCGGTGCGCAGAAGTCCGGCCGCCTCGGACGGGTTCTGCTCCAGCACGGTTCCCTCCAGCTGCAGGCGGCCGAGCGCGGTATAGGCTGCAGCCACACCGCGCCGCGCCGCATTTTGGAAATAGCGGACCGCTTCGAGCTGATTGATGTTGGTCCCGAACCCACTGAGAAGACAGCGCCCCAGCATGTACATGGCACGCGGCGACCCGGAATCTGCAGCACGTCGGAACCAGGCGAAAGCCTTTTCCTCATTTTGCGGGACATCTTCTCCGTCTGCAAACATGCTTCCCAGCAGAAACATAGCGCGAAGATTGCCTTCATCCGCCGCCTCTTCCAGGAGGCGCCGCGCATCTTCCGCATCTTTCCGCAGACCGAAGCCGTTTAATTCCAGCGCTGCATAGCAGGTCTTTGCGTCGCTGCTGCCAAGGGACATGGCTTCCCGGTAGCATTCGATGGCTTTGTCAATATTCTGTTCGGTACCCCAGCCGGACTCATAGAGGACACCCAGCCGGCAGATGGAATCCGGGTCCTCCGCTTCGCGTCCCCGCTGATACCACTCCACTGCTTTGGTATAGTCCTGACGCACGCCGTGACCGCAGTCGTAGCACATTCCCATTTGATAGATGGCGCGGGGATCGTTCTCCTCGGCAGCCTTCAGATAATATTCCAGCGCCTTTCGCACATCCTGCTCCACACCTGCTCCGTTGTCATAGCAGACACCGATAAAAAACAGGGCACGCGGATAGCCGAGACGTGCGGCTTTTACGAAACTGGAAAAAGCCCGTTCGGCATTTTTTCGAACGCCGATGCCGTTATAGTAAAGTGCACCGAGACAGACCAGCGCCTCTGCGCTGCCGTTTCGTCCCGCTTTGCGGTACCACTCTGCTGCCTTCTCATAGGACTGCTCCGTGCCCCAGCCTTTTTCACAGCAATAGCCGAGAATAAACTGTGCCTGGGGAAATCCGCGGTCCGCAGAGAGCTGATAGTAGGAAATAGCTTTCTGTGGATCTTTTTCCACATGCTGACCAAGGGCATAGAGGTCGCCGAGAAAGAAGGCAGCGGTGGCATCGCCGAGGTCGCTGGCCTTTTCATAGAGTTCCTTGGCCGCCTCCGGATCGGGATTGGTTCCGAGGCCGGCTTCCAGGCAGGCGCCTTTTGCGGCGATGGCCGACGGCACCTCTGCCTCGGCGCTCTCAGAGAACAGGGAGAAAGCGGTCTTCGGGTCCTCCTCAGTTCCCTGTCCGTAGAGATAGCAGATGCCCTGCCAGTAGAGTGCCTCCGGGTCCTCTTCCACCCGGTTGAAGTAGGCAAAAGCCTTGTCGCCGCTTTTCCGGACACCATTGATTCCGTACAGATAGTTGATTCCCATCTGCAGCCGGGCCTCATCGTTGCCCTCCTCTGCCGCCTGTCTCCAGAAGGCCAGACGGTTTTCTATTTCGCTGTGGCGCTTTTCAATGAGCTGCACCAGCTCCGGGTGGACAAATGTGACCTGATATTTCTGCGGGAGATCCGCGTTAAAACTTTCGTTGGACATATATTTCAAACTCCTCAATTCGGGTATTCCTTGGAATAGTAAAAACATTCTAACATATTATCCGCATTTCCGAGCAGAATCGGTCGAAAAAATGGAGCGCATCCCAGGTGGAAATGCGGTCCGCCGGTATGCTATACTTCTTTTATGTATGCTACTTATTTAAGCATTATAATCAGATCATGAAAGAGGAGGATCTTTCCATGAAGAAAACCGACAGCAGTGCGCCGAAGATAAAAATGGTCAATCGACTGGGAGAAAATCTCGTGCGCGCCACTCTGACGGATATCGAATGGGAGCGCATTATTGTACACATGACGCTCACCGTTGAAGTCAGCCCCGAGCTCCAGATGGACAAACCGCTGGACTTCTACCTGGTTGCCGCCTTCAGCAAAGCCAACGCCAAATTCAAGGCAGAAAAAACAGACGAGACAACCTATCACCTTTCGCTGAATGTCACCAATCCGGGCTACTGCCTCTGCGTTCCCACCGGAACCTACTTCATCTATATCTGCGAAGGGGACGATATCCTCTGCCAGCCGGAAATCGGAGCAGAACTCGCTCCCCGGCTCTTTGACAAATCCCGCACCTTCCTTCACAACAATAAGACCATGGGCTACTGCGTCAACTTCTCCTGCTCGGACTCCGAAGAGGAGCTCAGCCCGGTCATCACCATCATGGATATGCGAAAAGCGGGTCTGCGCATCTACAACACCGACGACCGGCCGGAAGTCCAGCAGACGTTCGGCAAGAGGTTTATGAAGTGGTTTAATAAAGTGCGACGCTGGGGCATAAAGACCATCTACGCTTTCTACTACCACTGGTTCCGTATCTTTTTCCGAAAGCGGACCAAAAAGACCATTATGTTCATGAGCGAGCAGAGCGAAGAGCTCAGCACCAACATCATGAGCGTCTACAACCGCATGGTAGCGCGCGGCATGACTCCGGGACAGTACCGCGTTCTGTTCTCCGCCCGCGCCACCGTCGCAAATCCCCATTACGGCGTCCCCTCCTGGATCCGGATGCTGCGGAAAATAGCACAGGCACAGATGATCTTCCTCGACGACCACGCCCCCGTCTTTGACTGGCTGTTCCTCAAGGACACCACAACACTGGTTCAGCTGTGGCACGCAGGCGCCGGGTTTAAATCCTCCGGCTACAGCCGCTGGGGCCATGACGGATGCCCGGCCCCCTATGGCTGCCACCGCCAGTACAGCTATGGCATCGCCGGCAGCCGGTACATTGCCCATTTCTTCTCCGAAGTTTTCGGCATTAACACCGAGCAGGTGCTCCCCACCGGCATGCCCCGAATGGACGAGTATATGGACCCCGCTCACCGCGCCATGAAGGAGACGGAAATCCGGGAACAGTACCCGATGATCAACGGGAAGAAAGTCATTCTGTTTGCTCCGACCTACCGCGGCCGCAACCATTTTGACGCCCACTACCCGTACCAGCTCATAGACTTTGACCGTCTCTACCGCTTCTGCGGAGACGAATATGTCGTCCTTTTTAAAATGCACCCGTGGGTTGCGGCGCCGGTCCCCATTCCGGAAGAATACAAGGACAAATTCCTGGATGTCGGCCGATATCCAAACATCAACGACCTCTTCTATGTCGTCGACCTCCTCATCACCGACTATTCCTCCAATATCTTTGAGTTCTCTCTCATGCACAAACCCATGCTGTTCTTCGCCTTCGACGAAATTCAGTACTCCTTCTCCCGCGGCTTCCACCGCCCGTACGAGGAGTCCGCACCCGGCCGCGTCTGCCACACGTTTGACGAGGTCATGGACGCCCTGGAGACTAAAGATTTCAAATTTGAGAAAGTCGAAGAATATGTCCGCATGCAGTTTGACCATATTGACAGCCACGCATCGGACCGCGTCATCGACTGGATTCTCCTCGGCAATATTCCGGCGGACATCCAGGCTTCGCTCGACCTCATTCAAAACGACAATGCCCGCCTGAAACAGATGGACTTCTCCTCTCTCTTCCCGGCCGAAGAGAGTGAAGAAGAGGATTCGGAAGAATCGGGCGAAGAATAATATACAGAAGGAGTCTGCTTATGAATATCGCAATGATTTTTGCCGGCGGGTCCGGCGTCCGAATGGGTGCCGGTATTCCGAAACAGTTTCTTGAGGTCAACGGCATCCCCATTCTGGTCCATACGGTCCGGCAGTTTCAGCTGCACCACGAAATTGACAAAATCTACATCTCCACGCTGAAAGATTACATCCCATATGTCCAGGAGCTCTGTGAAGAGTACCGGCTGACCAAAGTCGCCGCCGTCATCCCGGGCGGTGAGACGGCACAGGATTCCATCTATAACTGTCTGATGAAGGGCATCGAGGAAAACCCCGGCGACAGCATCGTGCTGCTGACCGACGGTGTCCGTCCGTTCATCTCCTACGACGTTATCTCTGCCAACATTGAAGGCGTCAGGAAAAATGGAAATGCCATCACCTGCACGCCGTGCTATGAGACCATCATTAAATCGAAAGACGGGGAAGAAGTCGACTCGGTTCCCTACCGGAAAGAAACCTTTGCAGCACAGGCGCCTCAGAGTTTCTATCTGCAGGACATTATTGACGCCCACAATGAAATCCGCAAGCGCCCGAACAAATACGAAGACATGGTAGATGCCTGCACCATTCTCACGACACTGGGCCGTCCGGTCCACATGGTTGAGGGCAACCGCGGCAACATCAAAGTTACCACACCGTCGGATGTCTATACTTTCCGTGCACTGCTCCAGTACCGCGAAAACGAGCAGGTCTTCGGCTTCGGGCTGACCAACGGCAGTCGGTATCGCATTGCCAAAGCACATCACAGCAAAGGGGAATAAGTCATGGCTGATACTTCCAACTGCGTCTGCGGGCCGACTCTGCACCAGGATGTGGAAAATGCAGCCCGCAGTCTCTACTCTGCCTTTCAGCACGAGCTCCACGGCAAAACGGTCTTTGTCACCGGTGCAACCGGTCTCATCGGCTCTCAGATCTGCCGTGCCCTGCTCATGTGCAACAAGCTTTATGACGACGCCGATTTTCGGGTTGTCGCCTTTATCCGAAACCCGGAAAAGGCACGCGCCGCATTTCCAGCTTTTCTGGAGGATCCGCATCTGACCTTCTGCCAGGGAGACATCCTCTCCCCCATTTCCTATGAGGGAAGCGTCGACTACATTGTCCACGGCGCCAGCGCCACCAGTTCCCGGTACTTTGTCGACCATCCGGTCGAGACCATTCAGACTGCGCTGCAGGGAACCGACAATATTTTAAGCTTTGCCCGCCAAAAAGAGGCCGACGGCATTGTCTACCTCTCCTCCCTGGAGGTCTATGGGACGCCGGACGGCTCCAAAGAGACCATCTCGGAAACAGATTACGGCTACATTGACCCGTTGAGCGTCCGCTCCAGCTACAGTGAAGGAAAGCGCATGGCGGAAAATCTGTGCGCCTCCTATGCATCCGAGTACGGCGTGCCGGTCAAAATCGTGCGGCTGAGCCAGACATTCGGCGCCGGCGTCCAGTACAATGACGGCCGTGTATTTGCCGAGTTTTCCCGCTGCCTCATCGAAAAGCGGGACATTGTGCTCCACACAGAAGGGCGCACGATTCGTACCTATTGCTATACAACCGACGCCGTCACCGGCATACTGACCGCTCTGCTCCGCGGCGAAGCCGGAAAAGCTTATAATGTCACCAATCCCGAGACCGCCTGCTCCATCCGCGAGATGGCCGAGCTGGTCGCCGGCCTGGACCCCGATGCCGGCATCCGTGTCCGCGTGGAAATTCCGGAAGATCTCGCCTCCTACGGCTACAACCCGGAGATGGTCATTCGGCTGAACCCCTCGGCGCTGGAGGCTCTCGGATGGGTCCCGAAAGTCGGGCTGGAAGACATGTTCCGCCGCACCATTTCCGGCATGACGGAAAGGGGCTGAGGAATTGCCCGCAAAAGTCCGAGACCCCCGCTGGGACAACATCAAGTTTTTCCTGATCTACCTCGTCATCCTCGGCCACATCATGGAGACGTTCTGCGATTTCTCCGGTTTTGCCCGCAGCACCTTCATCTTCATCTACACCTTCCATATGCCCGCGTTTCTCTTCATCTCCGGGCTGTTCGGAAAGCATACGATTGAGAATGATCATTACAATGCCAAGAAGCTGCTGCCATATCTTCTGGTATGCTTTTTCCTGAATTTCTACCGCGCCTTCAGCCTGTGGGTCCTGAATCCGGACCACATATTTCATTTTGATGACCAGGACAATATCAGCTGGTTCCTCATGGCGCTGTTCGCCTGCTATACCATTGCATGGGTCCTCCGGAAATGGAATCCCAGATATGTGCTCACCTTTGCGGTTCTGATCGCGCTGATTGCCGGTTACGACACGCATATCGACGAGACGTTTGCCATTTCCCGCATTCTGACGTTCTTCCCGTTCTTCTATGCGGGCTATCTGACAGACCGCCGCAAACTGGAAGAATTTCTGGACCGCCGCAGTACAAAGACCTGGTCAGCGGTTCTTCTGGCCCTCTACTTTGTCCTCTGCATTGTGCTGTGCCGCTATTTCTACGCGTTCCGTCCGCTGGCCACCGGACAGAATTCCTACGACGAGCTGCCGCTCGGTATGCAGCCGTACTCGTTCCTGTTCCGCGCCGTCTATTACTGCGGATCCTTCCTCATGATGATGTGCTTCTTCAGTCTTATGCCGAAAGGGCATCTTCGCGGCATTTCCACCTATGGGCAGCGGACGCTCGCCGTCTATTTCTGGCATCTGCCGCTGGTCACCTGGGTCTGCCGGACGAATTTCATCCAGCAGTGCGGTCACCATCTGTGGTTTGTCATCCTCTTCCCCCTGGTCTACGGAGCCATTCTGCTTCTCCTCTTCTCACAGAAGCCTTTCTCCGTCCCACTCAGCAAGATGATGCGGCCGGACAGCTGGCGTACCAGAAAGACCGTACCAAGACACTGATCTCGACAAAAAAACCATCCACGCGTCAAACGCGTGGTTGTTAACAGACGGGCAAAGCCCTCG
>UQOE01000017.1 GCA_900542575.1 uncultured Oscillospiraceae bacterium | reverse complement strand
TAAAGAAATTTTCAAGGGTTTCTTTGTTCGTCGTTGTTTAATTTTCAAGGTCCACAAACCACATAGGTACGTGGTTTGGAAGTGGTGCGCTCTTGCGAGTGCTTGATTATAATATCATCATCCCACCCTCCTGTCAACACATATTTTTCAAATTTACATTGAGTTTTGAAAACGCTTCCGGGTGTTCCGCATCTTTTCGAATTCTTTACCTGGATCGCGCCGGCGAAGCAGAAAGGTTTAAGAAAACGAAAAATCCTCCCTGTGCCCGGATGCAGGTACAGGGAGGGAGAAAGATTTGGGGTTACAGCTCTTCTGCCAGGTCATAGATAAGACGCTCGGTCTTCTCCCAGCCAAGGCAGGGGTCGGTGATGGACTGGCCATAGACGCCATCGCCGATATTCTGCTTTCCGTCCACCAGGTAAGACTCAATCATCAGGCCTTTGACGGTTTTGCGGATCTGCTCCGAATGCTTCATGCTGTAGAGGATATCCTTGGAGATTCGGATCTGCTGCTCATACTGTTTTCCGGAGTTGTTGTGGTTGCAGTCGACAATGATAGCGGGGTTTTTGAGGTCCAACTGCTCATACATGTCACAGACATTGATGAGATCTTCATAGTGATAGTTCGGGTGGCTGTGGCCGAATTTGTCGACCCAGCCGCGGAGAATGGCATGGGCATATGGGTTGCCCTGGGTGCTGACCTCCCAGCCGCGGTACAGAAAAGTTGCCGGATTCTGTGCTGCCGTAATGGAGTTCATCATGACCTTCAGGTCGCCGCCCGTCGGGTTTTTCAGGCCAACCGGGACGCCGACGCCGCCGGCGACCAGACGATGCTGCTGGTCCTCTGAGGAACGGGCGCCAACGGCAACATAGGAGAGCAAGTCAGAGAGATAGCGATGGTTTTCGGGGTAGAGCATCTCATCTGCACAGGTCAGGCCGGTCTCTTTGACCACGCGGGTGTGCATCTCACGGATACTGATGATGCCGGCCAGCATGTCCTCGGGTTTCTCCGGGTCCGGCTGGTGGAGCATGCCCTTGTAGCCGAGGCCGACCGTACGCGGCTTGTTAGTATAGACGCGCGGGACGATGAAGATTTTGTCTTTGACTTTGTCGGCGACCTTGGCCATGCGGTTCATATAGTCGAGGACCGCATCTTCCCGGTCGGCCGAGCAGGGGCCGATGACGAGGATAAATTTATCCTCTTTCCCCTCAAAGATTGCCTGAAGTTCTTTGTCCCTCTCGTCCTTTGCCTTGGCAATTTCAGGAGTGACGGGGAACTCCTTTTTTACCTCAAGCGGAGTTGGAAGCTTCCGCTTGAAATCCATTGTCATATCCATAACTGGTTCTCCTCCATTAATTCACCTTGCAGTGAAGAATTGATTTATTTGGTGTCGCGGTTATTGCGTTCCCGGATGATATAGCGGGTCGGCGTGCCCTCCAGGCCGAAGACGCCACGGATCTGGTTGTCAATATAGCGCTGATAGCTGTAGTGGAACAGATCTTTCCGGTTGACAAAGCAGACAAACGTCGGCGGACGCGTCGAGGCCTGGGTCATATAGTAGATTTTCAGGCGGCGGCCCTTGTCCGTCGGCGGCTGCACTCGAGTGGTAGCATCAGACAGAATATCGTTCAGCTTTCCGGTGGAAATGCGCATGGCATTCTGGTTGTCGACGTACTTGATGAGCTCATACAGCCGGTCCAGACGCTGTCCGGTTTTCGCTGAGATAAACAGAATCGGCGCGTAGGACATGAACGAGAAATCATTCATAAGCTTTTCCCGTTCCTTCTGCATGGTCTGTCCGTCTTTTTCTTTGGCATCCCATTTGTTTACCGCAATGATGCAGGCCTTGCCCGCCTCATGTGCAATGCCCGCTACTTTGCTGTCCTGTTCGGTGAAGCCCTCCAGGGCATCAATCATGATGACGCAGACATTGGCGCGCTCCACGGCAAGTTTGGCACGCATAATGCTGTACTTTTCGATGACATCTCCTGCATCGCGTACGCGGGATTTCCGGCGCAGCCCTGCGGTGTCAATAAACATAAAGTCGCCGTACTCGTTGGAAATGTAGGTATCGGTGGCGTCGCGGGTAGTGCCTGCAATGTCCGATACAATGGAGCGCTCTTCCCCGCAGAGTTTATTGATAAGGGAAGATTTTCCCACATTCGGTTTCCCGATAACGGCGACTTTGATGGTCTCTGAGTCGGCATCTTCCTCCTTGTCCTGTGGCAGATAGCTGAGAACCTGGTCCAGAAGGTCGCCGGTTCCGCGGCCGTGAACGGCAGAGACCGGAATTGGGTCACCCAGTCCTAGATTATAGAACTCGTAGAAGTCCGCCGGAATTTCTCCGACAAAGTCGCACTTGTTGACCGCGAGAATAACGGGCTTGCCGCTCTTCTGCAGCATAGCGGCAACCTCCTGGTCGGTCGCGACCACTCCGTCCTTCAGGTCGGTCAGCATGATGATGACATCGGCGCTCTCAATGGCGAGATCTGCCTGTCTTCGCATCTGTTTTAATATGACATCGTCGGAATGGGGTTCGATGCCGCCGGTGTCAATCAGCATCATCGAATGGCCAAGCCATTCGCAGTCACCAAAGATACGGTCGCGTGTGACGCCCGGAGTATCATCCACAATGGAGAGGCGCTGTCCGATTAACTTATTGAAGAGCGTGGATTTTCCCACATTGGGACGGCCCACGATTGCAACGACTGGTTTCGACAAATCTCTCACCTCCATATTTTTAAAAAGAGGTGGGGAAGCAACAGTGCTTCTCCACCTCTATTTTCGGTATTTACGCAGACAAGCAATTAGTCCTTATTAATAACCTGCTTGCCGTTATAGTAACCGCAGCTGAGGCAAACTCTGTGCGGTCTCTTATACTCGCCGCACTGCGGGCATCTTACGAGCTCCGGTGCGTCCATTTTCCAAACGTTGGAACGTCTCTTGTCTCTTCTTGCCTTCGAAACTCTTCTAGCCGGTACTGCCATTTGTACCCCTCCCATCGAAATAAATTAAAAGAATAAAGTTAGTCTTTTTCGTCGTCATTTAAGAGCGACAGAAGTCCTGCGAGCCTTGGGTCCACAGGCTCTTTGCAGTCGCATGGTCCGTCGTTCAGGTTCTTGCCGCACTGGGGACAGAGACCTTTGCAGTCCTCCTTGCAGAGCACTTTCGACGGAAGACCAAGCAGCAGATCCTCCCGCGCGAGCATATCGAGGTCCAGCACCATGTCGGGAATGACGATATAACCGTCATCGTCTTCATTTTCCAGTGCCGTCACAAACGTGTGCTGCATGGGGATGGATAAATGCTTGACCACGTTGCAAGCACAACGGTCGCAGACCGTACTTTCGTCGGCCTCCAGTACCGCGTCCATGAACACGACCTGTGCCACGTTCTGAATGGTGCCTTTGATATGCACCGGATGAGGGAAAAGCGCTTCGCCATTCTGCTCAATATCAGGAAACGAGGCCTCGTGGTCAATGGGAAGTACTGAACCTTCTTTTAGAAACTGTTCCTCCAGATTGAGTTCAAACATTCCATTCACCTCTGGCAGTCGTATTCTCTATTAAACATGCGAGTAGTATTATAAAGCCCTCCTACCCTTTTGTCAACGGAGATTTCCGATTCTTCCGAAGAAAAAAACTTCGACAGTTTCTGTCGCAGAGGGCAGCCGCTGTCGAAGTTAAAATCGTGGTTAGCTTAATCGTTCAGCCTCGCTCAGATTTTGTCGCAGTAGTCAAAAATACGCTCCGGAAGTTCCGCTTCGTCACAGGAGATCGTAAAGGTGAATTTGGTGTTGGTGGCATCTCCGAGATTGTTGACTTTCTCCAGGAAATCAGCAAGTTTCTCTTTGTCCATGCCGCCGATTTTCAGCGTTCCGTCCCCGAGTACGTCGGTGAGGTCGTTGTCGCTGCCGCACATGCCGGCAAGGAAGCCATAATAGGTATCGTAACCGGATACGGCGAAATCGTCAGCCGAGACAAGGCGGACACCCGACTCAATGTCGTAGGTAAGTTTTCTGTTTTTCTCGACGCAGATAACATGGCCATTGGAATTGGCGTAGGCCTTGCTGACTTCGTCGATAAGATGTTTCGTTTTTCCGGAACCTTTATGTCCGATAATAAGAGATACCATAATGTATATCCTCCGTTTGCGTAGATTTATTCATGCGGATTTCTCCGCTGACCATTGGATTAAAGACCCAGGCGTGCCTCAAGGCTTGCCTTCTCCGCCTCATAGCCGGGTTTGCCGAGAAGAGCAAACATATTCTTCTTATAGCTCTCTACACCGGGCTGGTTAAACGGATTGACACCAAGAATATAGCCGGATACGGCGCAGGCTTTTTCGAAGAAGTAAATCATGTAGCCGAGCTCATATTCGTCCATACGCTCTGCCTGAAGGACGATGTTCGGTACGCCGCCGTCGTTGTGAGCGAGAAGCGTTCCCTGCATAGCCTTTTCATTGACATAGGACATTCCTTTTCCGGCGACGAAATTAAGTCCGTCGGAATTGTCTGCCTCTTCCTTGATAGTAACTTCACGTAGAGGTTTCTTAAAAGAGACCACCGTCTCAAACAGGATGCGCTGACCGTCCTGAATATACTGTCCCATTGAATGCAGGTCGGTGGAGAAAATGGCGGAAGCCGGGAACAGGCCTTTGCCGTCCTTGCCTTCACTTTCGCCGAAGAGCTGTTTATACCACTCATTCATAAGGGCAAAGGAGGGCTCGTAGGAGACGAGCATTTCTACGTTTTTGCCCTTGCGGAGCAGGATATTGCGGAGTGCCGCATAATAATAGGCATCGTTTTTCGTGATGTCCGGGTCGTTGAGTTCAGCTCTGGCATCTGCAGCGCCCTGCATAAGCCGGTCAATGTCAATACCGGCAACTGCAATAGGCAGAAGGCCGACGGGAGTGAGAACCGAAAAACGTCCGCCGACATCGTCCGGGACGACAAATGTCTCATAGCCTTTTTCGTCCGCCAGGGCTTTCAGCGTGCCCCTGGATTTGTCCGTCGTCGCATAAATGCGTTCGGCAGCGCCCTCTTCCCCATATTTTTCCACAAGCATTTCACGGAAGACGCGGAATGCAATAGAGGGTTCTGTCGTAGTGCCGGACTTGGAGATAACATTGACGGCAAAGTCTTTGCCGGCAACGAGATCTTTAATTTCGCTCAGCGTTGTGGAGCTGATGGTGTTGCCCGAGAAGAAAATCTGAGGGGTATCTTTTGTCAGGAGATTGTAGTTCTGGGACTTGCAGAATTCGATGGCGGCACGTGCGCCGAGATAGGAACCGCCAATACCGATGACGATGAGCACGTCGGCCTGGTCCTGAATTTTTTTGGCAGCCGCCTTAATTCTGGCAAACTCCTCTTTGTCGTAGTCGACGGGAAGGTCTACCCAGCCGGTAAAATCATTTCCCGGGCCGGTTTTGGTCATAAGCAGCTCATGTGCCTTTGTGACCTCGGGCTGAATGGCCTTCAGCTCGTCGTCGGTGACGAAGTCTTTTACGTAATGGTCAATGAGTTTGATTGGCACTCAAAAAACTCCCTTTCCATTCATTTTAGGATACCCTCATTTTAACCCACAAGGGAGTGCATTTCAAGCTGATCCACCGGAATCCGACGGAATCCGGCTCTAACCGGCTCTAATAGTCATAGGTGCTGATAATACTTTGGGCAATCTCGGCTCTGCTTTTCCGCAGTTCCATTGCCTGCTGCTCAATATACTTGTGTGCCTGCTCCTCGCTGAGCTTCAAATATTCGACCAGGAGCACTTTGGCCCGGTCGATCAGCTTCAGATCATGAATTTTCTTTCGAAGACGGGCATTTTCCTCGTACAGAGAACGGGCGCGTTTGCTGAACACAAGGGCCATGTCAAAGGTGTCCAGGAAATCTTTCTTATGCAGGGGCTTTCGAAGTACCAGTACGCCGAGCGACTCCAGATGCCGTGCGGTCTCATCCCGGATTTCCGCCGGGGCCAGAAAGACAATCGTTGCATAGTTCAAAGGGACAAGAGTTTTAATAAACGGGACTGCAAAATTCCCCTCCAGCGGGGAATTGACAAAACAGATATCAAATGCATCGTGCTGAAGGCGGTCCCGCCCTTCCAGCGCGGAGCTGCAGACTTCCAGCCGACATGGGCCGTGACTGCGAAGCAGCTGCTCTATGGAGGCGGAGAAATCCGCCTTATCACATACCAATAATATATGAGGTCTGTTTGCCTCCAAACCGTGCATTCTCCGTACCTCCTTCTGCGCCCTGGATATCCCGGAATGTTCCTATTTTAGTACACTTGCTGTCCATTTGGCAATAAATGGAAATGAGAGGGTTCTAAAATAGACAAATTGCCGTTGACTTTATTGGGTGATCCGCTTATAATGCAACTTGTAAACAGCAAAGGTGCTGTGTTCCCAAAGGGGGCACAGCGCCTTTTTTGTCTTTTTATAATGTCAAACAGGAGGAAACTGCTAATGGCAACTGCTAACATTCCAAAGATTTTTGGCAGTCTCGTATTCAATGACGATGTCATGCATGAGAGACTTCCAAAACAGACGTATGCAGAGCTTAAAGACTGCATTAAGGAAAACAAGCCGCTGACGACGGAAATTGCGCAGCAGGTCGCATCCGCAATGAAAACCTGGGCGGTTGAGCACGGTGCTACCCACTTTACCCACTGGTTCCAGCCGATGACCGGCTTCACCGCTGAAAAGCACGACAGCTTTATCACCCCGGTCGGTGACGGTCAGATCATCATGGACTTCTCCGGCAAAGAGCTCATCCATTCTGAGCCGGACGCCTCCTCGTTCCCGAGCGGCGGAATTCGTTCCACCTTCGAGGCCAGAGGCTACACCGCATGGGACCCGACTTCCTATGCTTTCATCAAAGATGACACCCTTTGCATTCCGTCCGTCTTCTACTCCTATACGGGTCAGGTCCTCGACAAGAAGACCCCGCTGCTCCGCTCCATTCAGGCAATGGACAAAGAGGCTATGCGTATTGTCAACCTCTTCGGCAACCCGACCGGCGCCGCACATGTCCACTCTTCTGTCGGCGGCGAGCAGGAGTACTTCCTGATTGACCGCGACCTCTACAATGAGCGTGAAGACCTCAAACTCACCGGCCGCACCCTGTTCGGCGCAAAGCCGCCGAAAGGCCAGGAGAAAGAGGACCACTACTTCGGCGTCATCAAGCCGACCGTAAAGGCTTTCATGGCAGACCTCGACGAAGAGCTGTGGAAACTCGGCGTCTACTCCAAGACCGAGCACAACGAAGTTGCCCCCTCTCAGCATGAGCTCGCACCTATTTACTGCGACACCAACCTCGGCACCGACCAGAACCAGCTTATGATGGAGACCATGAAAACGGTCGCTGCTCGTCATAACCTCGCCTGCCTTCTCCATGAGAAACCGTTTGCCGGCGTCAATGGTTCCGGTAAACATAACAACTGGTCCATCACGACCGATACCGGCGAGAACCTCTTCAAGCCCGGCAAAGACCCGAGCAATAACACCCGCTTCCTCGTCTTCCTCGCCGCAGTTGTCAAAGGCGTAGACGAGTATCAGGACCTTCTCCGCGTCAGCGCTGCCAGCCCCGGAAATGACCACCGTCTCGGCGGTTCTGAGGCACCGCCAGCTATCGTCTCCATGTATCTCGGTGATGAGCTCGGCGCAGTCGTCGATGCACTTGCCAAGCACAAGACGGTTTCCAAGAAGCCGTCTGAGGTAGCTGATACCGGCATCGAGGTTATTCCTAACTTCAAGAAAGATACCACCGACCGCAACCGTACTTCCCCGTTCGCTTTTACCGGCAACAAGTTTGAGTTCCGTATGCTCGGCTCCGCCATGTCTCTTGCCGACCCGAACACCGTACTCAACACCATCCTCGCAGAGGAGCTCGGTGAGTTTGCAGATGAGCTGGAAAAAGCTGACGATCTCGACAAAGCCGCCAGAGAGCTCGCTTCCCGCGTCTTTGCAGAGCATGCCCGCATCATCTTCAACGGCGACGGCTACACCGACGAGTGGGTTGTCGAGGCCGAAAAACGCGGTCTCTCCAATCTCCGCACCTGCGCGGACGCTTATCCGGCTTACATTGCCGACAAGAACGTCAAGCTCTTTGAGAAACACAAAATCTTCTCCAAGGAAGAGCTGGAGTCCCGTTATGAAATCGGCCTTGAGAACTATTGCAAGACCCTCCACATCGAGGCTCTCACCATGACCGAAATGGTCAAGAAAGACATTTACCCGGCTGTTCTGGCCTACATGGACGAGGTCGCCGAGACCATCAACCGCAAGGAAAAGATCTCTGCTGCCATCTCCCACGAGAGTGAGAGTGAACTGCTCACTTCCCTCTCCACTCTGGCAGACAGCCTCATGAAGAAGTGCGCCGAGCTGGAATCCACTCTTGTCACTGCGGACGACATTTCGCAGATTCAGGAGCAGGCCAACTACTACAGAGACAACGTCTTCGTAGCCATGCAGGAAATGCGTGCCGTTGCGGACGAGCTTGAGACCAAGACCGCCAAGGACTACTGGCCGATCCCGTCTTACTCCGACCTTCTCTACAGCGTGGTTTAATTAACCGCTCTGTCTGTAATAACGTAATAAGGAAAATCCGGACAGTTTCGACTGTCCGGATTTTTCTTTTCGGCCACAATTTGTCTATGGTATTTTACAGCCTGTATGTTTAAAATATACTTTGAGTTCCCATTACAGGAGGTAACCAATTATGTCAGATACATTAAAAGAACGTTCGGAGATGGATCCCCGGTACATGTGGGACCTCTCCAGCCTCTACCCCAGTGACAGCGACTGGGAAAAAGATTTTGCATCCCTTCCGGACGCCATAAATAAGGTAGCGGCATTTGCCGGGAAGCTGAACTGCGCATCCGTCATTCACGACTGCCTGGAAGCCGACACCGCGCTGGACCGCAAACTTTCCAATCTTTTTGTCTACGCCAATGTCCGCCGCAGCGAAGACACCCGCGCAGAGGCGGCGCAAAGTCTCTATATGCGCATCTACAGCGGCTATGTACAAGCCGTATCCGCTACAGCATTTATCCGGCCGGAAATCCTGAATCTGCCGGAGGAAAAGCTCCGTGAAATTGCCGCAGATCCGGCTCTCTCCGACTACCGCTTTACCATGGAGAAGCTTCTGAAACAGAAGCCCCATACCCTCTCTGCCAAAGAGGAACAGCTCCTGGCGAGGTTCGGCGAGGTCTTTGCCGCACCGGGGGAAGCGGCTTCCAACCTCCAGGATGCCGACCTCACCTATGACGATGTCGTCGACAGCAAAGGCGAGACCCATGAGGTCAGCGACGCAAGCTATATCAACCTGCAGATGTCGGACGACCGTACTCTGCGTAAGAACGCATTTAAGAGCTACTACAAAGGCTACTGCGGCCATATCAATACATTTGCAGCCACTTATTCCGGAACCGTAAAAGCTTCTACGGCCGAAGCAGAGGTCCGGCATTACGGTTCCTCGCGGGAGATGTACATGGCCGGAGAAAACATTCCGGTATCCGTCTATGACAGCCTTATCGAGGCGGTGCGGAACCACATGCCCACCATGTACCGGTATGTCGACTTCCGTAAGAAGATGCTCGGCATCGACGATCTCCACTACTACGATGTCTACGCACCGCTCGTCAAAGGATCCGACAAGAAATACACTTACGAAGAAGCGCAGGACCTGGTGCTGCAGGCGGTTGCTCCGCTGGGCCAGAAGTACTGCGACGTTGTCCGCGGCGCCTTCCGGGACAGGTGGATTGACGTATATCCCAATAAGGGCAAGAGCGGCGGCGCCTACTCCACCGGGACTTACGACTCCAACCCTTATATCATGACGAACTTTGTCGGGAATCTCGACAGCGTCTCCACCATTGCGCACGAAATGGGCCACTCCATGCACTCCTGGCTCTCCCGCCATGCACAGCCGCCGCAGTATGCGGATTACACCATTTTCGTCGCAGAAGTCGCATCGACTGTCAACGAGAACCTGCTGACACAGCTCCTCCTGAGCCAGACCGACGACCCGAAGGAGCGCCTCATTCTTCTGAACCACTCCCTGGAAAACTTCAAGGCCACCGTCTACCGCCAGACCATGTTCGCCGAGTTTGAAAAGGGTGCACACGCCATGGCAGAAAACGGAGAGGCCATGACGCCCGCCGCACTCAATGAGCTCTACGGCGGCCTGGTCAAAGACTACTTTGGCCCCGCCCTCATCATGGACGACGAAGTCGCCAGCGAATGGGCCCGCATTCCGCACTTCTACAGTCCGTTCTATGTCTACAAATACGCCACCAGCTACAGTGCAGCCGTCGCCATCTCCCAGAAGATCCTCAAAGAGGGCGACAAGGCGGTGAAGCCGTATCTGGAGTTCCTCTCCATGGGCGGCAGCCAGTACCCCCTGGACGAACTGAAGCACGCCGGCGTCGACCTCTCCACCCCGGAGCCGGTCAACCAAGCCCTCGACTATTTCGGGGAAGTCCTCGACGAGGCCGAGGCACTCGCCTCCTCGCTCGATTCATAAAGTTTCCCGTTCAAAAGTGCGGCTCCTGTACAGGAGCCGCACTTTTTTCCAGCTTTTTAAAACTTCTTTCTTTTCTTTCCGCTCTACTCTTCGACAAAGAAAGAGAAAGGGGTTTTCAACATGAAAACAAAGACAAATTCCATTCGAATCAAACTGGCTGCAACCATTTTGGCCGTCATTGCCGCTTTATCCTGTATGGCTGTCGGCATTCTCCCCTCTTCCGCGGTAGAAGCCCATGCCGGTCTGTTGGGGCAGTATGTTGTTTTAACAACCCTCAACCGACAAGACATAGACCAGGAACTGGAGAAGTCCAAAGACCAGCTTCTGTACCCGCAGTACGATTCCAAAAAGGATTTATGGGGATATGTCGATGAAAACGGCAAATGGGTCATTGAGCCGGAATACAAAGAGGCCGGGCGATTCACAGATGACGGAGTAGCCCGTGTCATCAAGGCAACTGGCAGAACTGCATATATTTTAAAAAATGGAAAGGAATCCACCGTCTATAACATCTCAGGTGACTATAAAGACGGCGACGATTTTCACAATGGCGTCGCCAGAGTAACCGATGATGATGGAATGGAAAAATATATTAATATTTACGGCACGGAGCTGAAGAACTATCAGGGCTGAGCCTCTTTGAAATCCGCACAGCGATGTGCGGATTTTTTCTTTTCATCTGTCCGAATCTGAGTATTATATATATTATTATGAAAAGTACAACTGATTTTACACAAGGCAATATTTTTCAGAAGCTCATCCAATTTATGCTGCCGACGCTCGGTGCACTGGTCCTCCAGGCCATGTACGGTGCCGTCGATCTTCTGGTAGTCGGCCGCTTCGGCAGCAGCGTCGGCATCTCCGGCGTCTCCACCGGCAGCACGTTTCTCAATATGGTGACCTTTGTCACCACCGCCATGGCCACAGCGGTTACCGTCCTCATCGGACGCCGTCTCGGTGAAAAACAGGAAAACAAGATCGGTGCTCTGCTCGGCAACACCATTACACTTTTTACCATTGTCGCCGCCGTATTTACTGCTCTCATGGTCACGCTGGCCCGGCCCATTGCCCGGCTCATGCAGGCTCCGTCTGCCGCACTGGATGTCACCGTTCAGTACATACGCATCTGCGGCGGGGGAATTGTATTTGTCATCGCCTACAATGTGCTGTCCTATATCTTTCGCGGGCTGGGCGACAGCAAAACTCCGCTGATCTTCGTTGCCGTCGCCTGCTGCATCAATATTGCAGGAGACCTCCTGTTTGTCGCGGTCTTCCACTGGGATGTCGCGGGCGCCGCCTACGCCACCATTCTGGCGCAGGCCTGCAGCGTTGTCATGGCACTGATCCTGTTAAAGAGACGGAATATCCCGTTTGCCAGAGTCCACCGGAAAGATCTTCGGCCCTCAGCAGAAATGCGTCATCTTCTCTCTATCGGCCTCCCGCTGGCACTGCAGGAATTTTTGACACAGGTCTCCTTTCTCTGTCTCGTCGCTTTTATCAACCGGCTCGGGCTGAACGCCTCCTCCGGATACGGAGTAGCCAATAAAATTGTCGCCTTTGTCATGCTGGTGCCGAGCTCTCTCATGCAGTCCATGGCCTCTTTTGTCTCCCAGAACGTCGGAGCAGGCCGGGAAGACCGCGCCAGGAAGGCCATGTACAATGAATGGCATGCTCATCGGCGCATCCATCGGAGCGCTGGTCGTACTGATCATCTATCTCTGGGGCGACGTCATCTCCTCGCTGTTCACCTCAAACCCTGCCTATATTGCCCAGAGCTGGGACTATCTGCGCGGATTCGGTCCGGAGGCGGTCGTCACCTCGGTGCTGTTCAGCTTCGTTGGCTACTACAACGGCCACCAGCGTTCCAACTGGGTCCTGATCCAGGCGCTGCTGCAGACCTTTATCGTACGGCTTCCCATGGCCTATCTTATGAGTATCCAGCCCCACGCAAGCCTCATGCACATTGGCTTCGCCGCTCCATCCGCCACCGTTTTCGGCATTCTGCTGAACATCGGCTACTATATTTATTTCCGAAAGAAATATCTGCCTCGAAAGGAAGATTCTGCCCATGCTTTATCTGATCCGCCACGGAGAGACTGACCGCAACCGCGCCCAGGTGCTTCAGGGACGCAGCAACGCGCCGCTCAACGCAAAGGGACAGGCCCAGGCCTCTGCCGCCGGTGCTTTTTTCCGGGCGAATGGGATCCATTTCAGCCGTGTGTGGTCCAGCCCGCTGGATCGAGCGTTGGAGACCGCCCGGCTCGCGGCCGGCACAGAGGTCCCTCTCCAGACCGACCCGGCTCTGCTGGAAATGGACTATGGCCCCTACGAAGGTGTAAGTCTGGAAAACATGCCAAAGGAACTGATTACATTTTTCCAGGATTTCGTCCACAATCCGGCGCCGGAGGGCATGGAATCGCTCTCCCATGTCACCGCACGCCTCGGGGCATTCCTGGATTCCATTTCAGAGGCCGCATCCGAAGGAGATGTTCTCCTCTCGACCCACGCCATTGCCATGAAGGGCGCTCTGGAATATCTGACGCCAGATGCAGACGGCTATTACTGGCCGCATTATATCGGCAACTGTTCCGTATATCGGGTGCCGTGCGCGCATGGCAGCTATGGGATCCCTGAGGAGTTTTACACAGCGAAAAAATCATAAAAAAAGCAAAAAGAGACTGCTGCAGAAAATCTGCAGCAGTCTCTTTTCGTTCTCAGGAATAGAGAAGATCTTCCGGATTCAGATCCGGCGCCCGGTTGTCGGAGTCCATCCGCACCAGATCCCGGATGAGTGGGTCCTGCACCAGGATATGCCAGGCCTCCCAGGTCGCGGAGAGAAATTCTTCGTTCAGGGAAGCCTCCTCCTCGATCAGCGGGCAGAGATACGGAAGCTCCATGTCGTTCCAGACCAGCGAGAGGTTCCCGTCTTCGTCCAGATTCGGCAGGACGGGAAACGTGCGGCACTGGATGGGCCGGCGTCTGCGATGACAGTGAAACGGATCCCTGCACCGGACAAAACAGACAGTTGTGTCGCCCCAGGACCAGGGCAGGAAAAAGTCCCGCGCAGTCCCCTCGGACCATTCGAGCCAGTCGGCATCGTCCAGGAGCATCTGCTCCTCGCCGGGCAGAAGGAACATGCCGAGCTCTTCCTCGTCCTTCCCCTCCGGGAGTCCGGCGCAGCCGCAGCAGGCTGCGGTACATAGCTTGCCGCAGTCATACGGCACCGGAGATACACGGTCCAGCAGCGCATAAATTTTCTGATATGTTGATTTTGAGACAGCCATTACTTTAAATAGGCCTCCCGCAGAAAAGCGGTTTTTTCCGAAGTCAGGCCCATCTGCTCCCGCAGGAAGCGGTCCATAGAACCATATTCCCGGTCAATCGTGTCGAGTGCATGGTTGATCCAGTCCTTCTGTACAGACGGGTGCGTGCTGGCATCGGTGGCAAGTTTGACACTGTGAGTCGCATCCAGCACCTTTTTATAAGTCTCCGTGACACGTTTGGCGTTGTAGCGGTTGCTGTTTAAGTAGTCCGCCATGATAACCTCACGGTCCGCTCCGAGAGCAGACAGAATAAGGGCGGCCGCCACACCGGTACGGTCCTTGCCGTCGACGCAGTGCCAGAGGAATGTCTTGCCGTCCGCGCCGAGCAGTTCAACAAACATTTCATGGTAGGCATCAATCGCTGTCTTCTCTGTGACCAGCATGCGGTACATGTTGGTCATATAGGCATCTACAATACCGGTTTTCAGTGCATGGACAAGCGCCTGCGTGCTCTCCTTGCTGTGGATATCCAGCGTCGGGATGCCGATGCCCAGGGGTGAGAGGGATATGTGCTCTACGCCGTCAATTCGCGGATCAGGGGCGCGGAGCCGCTCCGTCGGAATGCGCAGGTCGCAGATTGTGTTGAGATGGTAGTGCTCGCTGAGACGCCGGAGATCTGCTGGCGTCGCCTTTTCCAGCTGGGCCGTGCGCAGCAGCTTTCCGCGGCGAATGGTACGTCCGTCCGCCGTACGGTAGCCGCCGAGCTCCCGCGAATTGCGCACGCCCTTCAGGCCGATGCTGTGGCGATTATGCTGTCTGGCCTGCCGTGCGGCAGAGGGGTTGAAAAGAGCCATGGCTTCCTCCTTATTTCTGAATGCGCCCGAACCCCCGCTCCAGTTCTGTCTGTGTCATCTCAATGCAGATGGGGCGGCCGTGGGGGCAATAGCGGATGTCCCGATGGGAGAGCAGATATTCCACCAGCTTTCGCTGCTCCTCTGGCGGGGTATGGTCTCCGGCCTTGATGGCGGCGCGGCAGGCCGTGTTGGCGTAGATCCATTTGAGTTTGTCCGGGGTGGGTTCCTGCTTGTTGAGCAGATGTCCTGCAATTTCTTCCATCATAGCAGAAATATCATATCCGACAAGCATGACCGGGATTTCCCGGACAACCACGGTGCCGGTGCCGAAATCCTCAATTTCGTAACCGGCGCTCTGCAGAAGCTCCTGGTTCTCCAAAAGCACCGCATACTCCTCTTTACTGAGCGTGACCGTTACAGGGGCCAGGAGCAGCTGCGACTTCACCTCTTCCCGCCCGGCCAGCAGCTCCTCATAGAGGATGCGCTCATGGGCGGCGTGCTTGTCCACCAGAGTCAGCTTTCCCTCGGTCTCAAACAGAATATATGTCTGAAACGCCTCGCCGATAATGCGAAACGGCGGTACTTCGGTCTGCTCTGCATAGGGAACCGGGGGCTCCTCCGCTTTGGGGAGCGGAGCCGCCTTCTTCGATGTATTCTCCTTCTCGGGCACCTGGGTCTCAATGGGGACGTGGACTTCCACGTGCTTCTTTCCCTCTTTGACCACGGCACCGGTCACGCGGTCCTGTTTTTTGACATAGGGCTGAGGAGGGCGGGAGACGGCCGGCTCCTCTTTTTTCGGCTCCGCGGCCTCCTCAAACGGGATGACGATGGAGGGTGCCTTCCTCGGAGCCGGGCGGCTCTTTCTGCCCGATCCGCCTGTTTTTCCGCCGGAATGCCTGTATTCTTTGGGCATCTCTTTCGCCCAGAATCCCTCGACGCGCTGAGGCAGTTCCTCCTCAGCAGCCTGTTTGGAGACTGGCGCTCCCATACGCATCTGTTCCCCTGTCTCCTTGCGGTACGGGGACTGCCGTTTCAGTTCCTGTCTCGTGACCTCCAGCCGGTTCGGCGTGTCCTTCTTTTCAATGGCATTTTTTGCCGCATAATAGACCGCGTCAAAGATCAGCTTTTCGTTGGAAAACCGCACTTCCGTTTTGGCGGGGTGCACGTTGACATCTACTGTATCGAGCGGGATATGGATATTCAGGACACAGGAAGGAAAGCGGCCTACCATAATGGCGCCCTTGTAGGCCTGTTCCAGAGCGGCGCTGGCGGTCCGGCTCCGGACCAGACGCCCGTTCAGGTAGAAGAACTGCATGGAGCGGTTGGCACGGGAAGCCGTAGGCTTTGAGACAAGGCCGTCGACTTCGACGCCGTTCAGGCTGTAAGACGTCTCCAGCAGACTGCCGGCAAAATCTCTGCCGAAAACGGAGTAGACGGTCGGGCGGAGCTTGCCGTTTCCGGAGGTGGCGAGCTGCTGACGGTCGTCCCGGATGAAGCGCACGGCGATTTCCGGATGGGAGAGCGCAATGCGGTCTACCACACCTGCGACCGTGTTTCCCTCCGTGACATCTTTTTTCAGGAACTTCATTCGGGCCGGTGTGTTGTAGAAGAGGTCGCGGACAACGATGGTCGTTCCCTGGGGACAGCCGGCATCGTCCAGGAGAATCTCCTCAGAGCCGGCAATTTTATAGACGGTTCCGATCTCATCCTCCGGGGTCCTCGTCAGGATATCCACTTTTGCCACAGCGGCGATCGAGGCCAGCGCCTCGCCCCGGAACCCGAGGGTACCGATGGAGCGGAGATCTTCCTCCCGAAGGATCTTGGAGGTGGCATGGCTCTTAAATGCATTCCGGATATCGGCGCGCGCAATGCCGCAGCCGTTGTCCGTCACGCGCATGAAAGTAATGCCGCCCCGGCGGATTTCCACCGTGACAGAGGAAGCGCCGGCATCGATGGCATTTTCCATCAGCTCCTTGATGACCGAGGCCGGCCGGTCGACAACCTCTCCGGCCGCAATGAGGTCTGCAATGTGCTTCGGGAGCACATTAATTTTCGGCATAGTTATAACTCCTTCGCCTTTGAGGCGATTTCATAGAGATAGTTCATGGATTCAATCGGGGTCAGCGTATTGACGTCGAGTGCTTTCAGGGAGTCGAGAATCTCCTGTCCGCGGTTGCCCGAAAAGCTGATCTGCATATTTTCCGTTTCTGCTTCCTCCTCCGCGGAGTTCGTCTCCAGGTCCTCGCCGGTTTCCGCGGCATAGGCTTTCTGGCGGGCCTCCTCTTCTGCCACCAGTTTCCGCAGAATTTCCCTCGAGCGGCGAACTATCGTATTGGGCACGCCGGCAAGCCGGGCGACCTCAATTCCGTAGCTCCCGTCCGCCGGTCCGGGCACAATGCGCCGCAGGAAGATGATGTCCTCACCCCGCTTCTTGCAGGCGATATTAAAATTCTTGATGTGCGGGTTCTCGTTGGCGAGATCGGTGAGCTCGTGGTAATGGGTGGCAAACAGTGTCTTCGCCCCGATCTTCCGGCCGGTCACGTATTCCAGCACCGCCTGGGCAATGCTCATTCCGTCAAAGGTGGACGTGCCGCGGCCGATTTCATCCAGCAGGATGAGACTCTGCTTCGTGGCATTCTTCAGAATAGAGGCCACCTCGTTCATCTCCACCATAAAGGTGGACTGCCCGGAGCCGAGATCGTCCGAAGCTCCGACGCGGGTAAAGATGCTGTCACACAGGCAGATGGACGCCCGGCGGGCCGGGACAAAGCAGCCGATCTGCGCCATGATGACGATGAGCGCCACCTGCCGCATATAGGTGGATTTTCCGGCCATATTCGGCCCGGTGATGACGGCGGCCATGTTCTCATTTCGATCCAGCAGCGTATCATTCGGGACAAAAGGCGCCCCTTTGAGCATCTTCTCCACCACCGGGTGCCGCCCCTCCTCGATTCGGATGACGCCGTCGTCGGTAATCTGCGGGCAGACATAATTGTTTTCGACCGACACCTTTGCATAGGAGCAGAGGACATCGAGTGCGGCGACGGCATGGGAAGTCGTCTGAATGCGCACCAGGTTGCCGGCTATCGTGTCGCGGACTCCGCAGAAGATCTCATACTCCAGGTGGGTGATGCGCTCCTGCGCGCCGAGCACCTTGGACTCCAGCTCCTTGAGCTCGCCGGTAATGTACCGTTCCGCGTTGGTCAGCGTCTGCTTGCGCACGTAGTTTTCCGGCACATCGCCCTTGAACGATTTTGGCACCTCAATATAGTAGCCGAATACCTTATTGTATCCGATTTTGAGTTTCGGAATTCCGGTTTTTTCCCGCTCCTCCGCCTCAATGGTGGCGAGGTATCCCTTTCCGTTCTGGACGATATCCCGCAGCTCATCGAGTTCTTTGCTGTAGCCGCTGCGGATCATATTTCCTTCCCGGATGGAAAACGGGGGTTCTTCCACTATGGCAGCATCAATCAGCTCGACGAGGTCATCCATGGGATCGATCTCCGATTCAATGCTGCTGAGAAGCTCGGTGGTCCCCTCTGCCTCTGCAAGCATAGACTTCATGGGATTGAGGCTGCTGACGGTCTCCCACAGGCTTCGGAGCTCCCGCGCATTGGCGGTGCCGTAAGAGATGCGGGTAATGAGCCGCTCCATATCGTGTACCGAGGTCATGCACTCCGCGAGAGAATCCCGCAGTTCCATGTGCTCTGTGAGGTATGCCACGGCGTTCTGGCGCTTCAGGATGCCGCCGACGGACATCAGCGGCTGTTCCAGCCAGGAGCGCAGAAGCCGCTTGCCCATGGCCGTGCGGGTCTTGTCCAGCACCCAGAGTAGTGTGCCCTTCTTTTCGCGGTTTCGAAGCGTCTCGGTGAGCTCCAGATTCCGGCGTGCAGAGAAGTCGAGCTTCATATATTTGGCGTCGGTGTAGTAGTGGACCTCCCGGATATTTTTGAGGTCATTCTTTTGCATGTCGAACAGATAGGTGAGGACAGCACCCAGGGCGCGCACGGCGTTGTCGGAAGTCAGATTGAGCTCGTCCAGCGACTTGTCAAAGTGGTCGGTGATGCACTTTTCATTTTCCTCGAGAGAAAAAGCCCTGTCGGGGAGCACCTGCGTCATATGCCGCTCCTGTTTTTCCACATAAGAGCGGAGCCCCTTCAGCTTGTCCCCCTGCCCGTTCAGCAGAATCTCCTTCGGGGCAAAACGGCCGAGTTCGTTGAGCGTTTTGTCGCCGGCATTCCCTTCTTCGACGGTGGTCACCTGAACTTCGCCGGTAGAGACGTCGACAAAGGCAAGACCAGTTCGGTCCTCACCGTGGTAGAGTCCGCAGAGGAAGTTGTTGCGGGATTCGTCCAGCATATCGCTCTCAATGACCGTGCCCGGGGTAATGACGCGGATGACGTCGCGTTTGACAAGTCCTTTGGCCAGGGCAGGGTCCTCCAGCTGCTCACAGATGGCGACCTTGTACCCCTTTGCGACCAGACGGGCAATATAAGGTTCTATCGAGTGGAACGGAACGCCGCACATGGGTGCCCGCTCCGGCTGTCCACAGTCCTTGCCGGTGAGCACGAGATCCAGCTCCTGCGATGCCGTTTTTGCATCGTCAAAAAACATCTCATAGAAGTCGCCGACCCGGAACATCAGGATGGCGTCCTGATAGTTCTCCTTAATGTCGCAGTACTGCTGCATAAGCGGCGTAAATTGTGCCATATCTGTCCTCATTCCCGTCAAAAAAGATTCTTCGTATAACCAGATAATTTTAACATACTGCTGAAAAGATGGCAAAACAGCGTAAAAGGAACTCCCCCGGCAAAAGAACGGCTTTCACCGCCTTCCCGGAGGAGACATTTTTTCTGTTTCGGCCTGTCGCTCAGCAGCCGCAGCCTTCACTGCCGCAGCCGCCGCCGCAGGAACCGCAGTCGCCGCCTTCACAGCCGCAGCCTTCCTGTGCCTTTGGCTCGCAGGTGGCCGGATCTTCTCCGTTGACGCACAGCGAGAGAATCTGCATGATGTAGTTCATCATACTGTCAATCTCCTGGCCGGCCGCATTTGCGGCCTGCATGGTCTCATTGGCCATAACCTGCTGATACAGAGTCTGGAACGACTGGTCCAGAGCCTGAAGAGAGGCCTGGTCCGGTGCGGGCTTGGACGCCTCATTCTGATACTGGGTGCGAATGGCCTCGATCTGGCTCAGCATGAGCTGGACGTTGGCGTCGTTGTCGGCGGCCTTCTTTGCCTCCATGAAAGTGAGGTAGCGGTCATCCGCCTGGATGGCAGCGCCGAGCTGGCGTGTTACTTCGATAACATCCATAGTCGTACTCCTTTATTTTCGAAATTTTTTCTTTTATCTTTGAAGCTCGCCCTTGAGGACAAAGGTGAGCGGCTCGGTGATGGTGACATTGCAGAATGTGCCAAGCACTTCGTCCGGCGCCTCAAACTCGACCATGGTGTTGCCTGAGGTACGGCCCTGCATTTTTCCGTGTTTGCTGCGGCCCTCTGCCAGGACACGGACGGTCTGTCCGGTCATGCCCGCTGTGCGTGCAGAGGCCGTCTCCTCCTGGGCAGCCTGGAGTTCCTCAAACCACTTCTGCTTCTCCTCCCGGCTGACCGGGTCCGGAAGCGTTGCAGCCGGAGTGCCGACCCGTGGAGAATAAATAAAGGTATACAGAGCAGAATAGCCGACTTCCCTTACCAGAGAGATCGTGTCCTCAAATTCCTCATGGGTCTCCCCCGGGAAACCGACAATGATGTCGCTGGTGATGCTGAGGTCCGGCATAACGCTGCGGGCGTACTGAATTAAAGAGAGATACCTGGCGCGGTCATAATGGCGGTTCATAGCCTTAAGAACACGGTCATTTCCGCTCTGCACGGGAAGATGAAGATGCCTTTCCACCTTCTCGCACTCCGCCATGGCATCCAGCAGCTCATGGGAGCAGTCTTTCGGATGCGAGGTCATAAAGCGAATGCGAAAGTCGCCCGGAATACCGTTGATGTCCCACAGCAGTTTCGGAAACAGACCCCGTTCGTGGAAATCGTTGCCGTACGAGTTAACGTTTTGTCCGAGCAGCATGATTTCCTTGTAGCCCTGGGCGACCAGGGACTGGGCCTCATCCAGAATATCGTCATAGCTGCGGCTGCGCTCTCGTCCGCGGACATAGGGGACCACGCAGTAAGAGCAGAAATTATTGCAGCCATAGGTGACCGGCAGAAACGCTTTCAGCGTACTGTCATGGCGGATGAGTCCGTTCTCTGCAATGTCGTTGCTGATTTCCGAGATATCAAACACCCGCGGCTCCCCGGTGAACCGCCGGTAGAGCAGTTCGGGGATTTTATAAATGACATGGGTGCCGAAAGCGAGGTCCACATAGTGAAAATGCTCCTGAATGCGCTTCAGGATATGAGGCTGCTGGACCATACAGCCGCACAGGCCAATGACCAGATTCGGATTGGATTCCTTGTACTTCTTCAGCCGTCCGACGTTGCCGAACACCCGGTCCTCCGCGTGTTCCCGGACGGCACAGGTATTGTAGAGAATGAGGTCGGCCTCTGCGGGATCGTCGGTGAAGTCATAGCCGACTTCGGAGAGAATGCCGTCAATGTGCTCGCCGTCTGAGACATTGCCCTGACAGCCATACGTGTGGGTCAGAGCCTTTGGTGTCCTGCCTTCACAGCGGACCGCCAGCAGTTCCCGCACCTGTGCGGCATATGCAGCCTGCCGGTTCATCTCATCTTCGGATACTGACACAGGCGCCCTCCTTTCCCGATTGACCGATATGATTTCAAAATAGAGTAGTATTTTAACATGATTTCGAGCGGGTGTAAACCAAATTTCGTACGGCCCGCGGCTGACTCCGGTCAGCCGCTGCCTCTCGGCAGAAATCCGGCTGCGATTTGCTGAATTTTCTTACAATATTTGTGATTTTGTACGTCATTGTTGAAATTTCAGGGTCTATTCGACAATATGACAGGATTGCTGATATTTCGACTTTTTATTGTCATTTATAATCAAAATAGTTCCGAGCAATATGAAATTTATAGGTAAAGTCTATATAAAGCACCTGTAAATTTCATGTTAAAGTCGGACGGCCGCATCTTCTGTGCTGTACAGCGGCCTGAAAAAAGGAGGAAAAAATACATGAAGCAGCATCTATTCCGGCGCATCCTCGCCGCATTCATGGCAGTGGCCATGCTTGCAGCGGCAGCCTGCGTACCGGCCTTTGCAAGAGAAATCAAGGGGACAAAAAAAGTTCTTGTCAATTATGTTGTCAGCGACAATGACAAATCCATAGACTTTGTCTACAGCGACGCATTCTTCAACCAGAGCGGCTACAAGTACAGTCAGGATCTCGCTAAGATCTCCAACGGCCTTGCAGTTGCGTCGGGCGGCAGCCAGCGCGCCCGGAAATCTGGCAAGATGAGAGACCAGAATCAGAACTTTGTACAGTTTGCCGACGCCTGTGAATTTGAAAAATTCCAGAGCAGCGAGTACATGAAAAAACGTCCGCTACGCGACAGCATCGGAATCAACTGCGCAAGCAAGAAGATCCACGATGACAAGGGCGAAGCCACACTCGTCGCTGTCTCGGTCCGCGGCTTCGGCTACCAGAACGAATGGGCGGACAACGGCAACATCGGTGCCAGCGGAGACCATACCGGCTTTACAGAATCCGCCAAAAAGAGTCTCGCTTTCCTGAAACAGTACCTGAAAAACATTGGAGCAGACGGCCGCGTAAAGGTCTGGATCTCCGGCTACAGCCGCGGCGCTGTTGTCGCCAACATTGCCTCCGCAATGCTGGATGACGGCTACAATCTCGGCAGCAAGATCTCCTTCTCTCCGGAAGATCTCTACTCCTATCCCATGGAGCCTCCGATGGGCACGATGAAGGAAAAGACCATGGACAAGAAATATGACAACATCCACAACATCGTCAACCCGGTTGATGTTGTCACAGTGGTTCCTTTCAAGGACTGGGGCTTTGCACGCTATGGCATTGACCATTATGTTCCGACCAAAGCCGACCCGAACTATGCATCCTATCGAGATGCCATGGTCAAATATATGCGTTCCATCCCCAACGATGTCTACAACATCTACTGGCCGGACCTCTTCCAGGCCTGGAACGCGGTCAAAGTCGGCCCCGGCTATGTCTTCACTAAGAGTGACGAACTTCAGCCGGAATTCTACAACGACCTGAGCAAAGCGGTCTGCACCGGCATGACCAGCTCACGCGAAGATTACTACGAAAATCTTCAGCTCTACGTCATGGATATCCTCGAGCTCTTCAACCGGGAAGACGTCAAGGCGACCGACGCACTGAAGACCTGGGCAAAGACCATAGCCGAGAACTGGCAGGATGTCATGAACTCCCTGTCTGACACCGAAAAAGCAGAGGATCTTATCCTCGGCTACCTTGCAGACGCCATGAAGGAAAACAACATTACATCCTACAATGAAGACTACTACGAGGGCATGGTCAAAACTCTGCTTCCCCGCGTAAAGAAGATGGCAGAAGAATATCCGAGCACAACCGCTACTCTTATCGCCAACCTTGTCACCATCGTTGCAGCCCACTCCGAAGCTCCCTGCCAGTCCTGGCTGAAGACGCTTCCGAACGATTACATGGCCAGTCATACCGGTTACAGCTATAACATGTAATAATCCCGGCAAAATGAATTCCCGTCGGCGCATGCTGACGGGAATTTTTTTGCCCAGGCCCGAAAAAATCTATTCCTTTCTCCCCATTTTCTGCATAATAGAATAGAGAACATGTGTTTTAAAATGAAAGGAGATTCGATGAAACGACGTATTTTCAGCCTCCTGCTTTCCCTGGCTCTGCTCCTGACCCTGCTTCCGGTTCAGGCCCTGGCATCCTAGCCCGAGAACAGGAAAGTCACGGTGCGCTATGTCGCAGATCATATTCAAAAGCAGGGCGACGCCAGTCTGGACTTCACCTACAGCGACCGCTATTTTGACGGGGATGCCCGGACCTACCGACAGGACCTCGCTGTCATGAGCTTTGGCCTTGCCCTCTCTGCCTTCTCCAGCCGCGACGCGACAAAGGCAAAAGATTATGCCACTGAGAACCGCAACTTCGTCTCTCTCATGAAACAGTGCGGTTTTCGGAACGCGGAGAGCAACCGCTGGATGAAGGAGCCGCCCACTACCTCTTCCATCGGCGTCAGCACTGCGTGGAAAAAAATGGACAGCGATACAGCGCTGGTGGCCGTCGGCATCCGTGGAGATCTGTACCGCTCGGAATGGGGCGGAAATCTCGAACTCGGCTCCTCCGGCCCCCACAAAAACTGGATCGGCGCACGCAGTCAGGTCCTGCAATTCGTTAAGGACTATCTGAAGTCCCAGGGCATCACCGGACGGGTAAAGCTCTGGATCGCGGGGTATAGCCGTTCCGCTGCTGTCGCCAACCTGGTCGGCGGAGCGCTGGATGACGGGTACAGCCTCGGCAGCAAGGTCTCCCTCTCCCCTGCCGATACTTACTGCTACACGTTTGAGGCACCTATGGGCGCCATAAGAGAAGAAGCATTGAAACGGGATTACAGCAACATCCACAACATCATCTCGGAGAACGATATTGTCACGGCCATTCCGCCGAAACATTGGAATTTCTGCCGCTACGGAGTGGACCACATTCTTCCGAGCAGACGCAGCACAGGGAATTCGTATGCTGCATGGAAAGAAAAGGAATCCGCCAAACTGAAAGAGATTCCGAATGAGCTCTTCAATTTCTACTGGCCGGACCTGTATCAGGCCTACGGCGTCGATCTCACCGGAACCGACGGCTCCTTTACCGTCCGGAAAGTGGCTGGAAATCAAAAAGAACTCTATGAGACGCTAGGAAAAGCACTGACCACCACGTTCGTCACCTCCCGCGAAGACTATGTGGAGAATGTCCAGAAGTATCTGATGGATCTCTTCACCGCCTACTACAGTCTCGGAGACAAAGACGTCAGCATCTCCAGAATCGTGCAGAAGACGCTGCAGAACGTTCAGACTCGAGCATCGAGTATTTTCTCGTCACTGCTGACAAGCCCGCAGGAAGCCGCAGACAGCCTGCTGTCCTGTGTTACTGATGCCATGAAGGACGAAGGCGCCATCGATTACGACCTCGAACAGATAAAGACCATGCTCAGCGTCCTGACCCCGCGGCTCGCCAGAATGGCCAGAGCCTATCCTGGTACCACCTATACGGTGCTCGCCAATATCATCAACATTCTGGCCGCCCATGACACGGCCGCGAATCTCTCCTGGATGCTGGTTCTTCCGGAGAGCTATCTGACATCCCACACCGCTGTCAGCGCCGCCGGCTGACATTAATAAGAATGCAAGGAGCAGGGACTGCTGCGAAATGATTTTATGCAGCAGCCCTGCTCTTTTTCTTTGGCTTAAAATGGCGGGTTCATCAGCTCAGCATCGGCTTTGCCTTAATCACAGAAAAAAGCACACTGCAGAATTTCTTCTGCAGTGTGCTCTGAAGTTTCCTGTAAAAAGGATGCCTTATTCGTTGATTTCGGAGACAACGCCCGAACCAACAGTACGGCCGCCCTCACGGATAGCGAAGCGAAGGCCCTTCTCGATGGCGATCGGGGTGATGAGCTCGACGTCCATTTCAACATGGTCGCCAGGCATGCACATCTCTACGCCTTCCGGAAGAGTGATAACGCCGGTAACGTCAGTGGTTCTGAAATAGAACTGCGGTCTGTAGTTGTTGAAGAACGGAGTATGACGGCCGCCCTCGTCCTTGGTCAGTACGTAAACCTGGCCGTGGAACTTGGTATGCGGATGAATGGTGCCAGGAGCAGCAAGAACCTGTCCGCGCTCGATGTCAGTTCTCTGAATACCACGAAGAAGAACACCGATGTTGTCGCCGGCCTCGGCATAGTCGAGGGTCTTGCGGAACATCTCAAGTCCGGTAACGACAGACTTGGTCTTCTCGTCCTTCAGGCCGACAATCTCAACTTCCTCGCCCATCTTAATCTGACCGCGCTCAACTCTACCAGTTGCAACAGTACCACGGCCGGTGATGGTGAAGACGTCCTCGATGGGCATCAGGAACGGCTGGTCAGACTTACGGTCCGGAGTCGGGATGTAAGTGTCGACAGCGTCAAGGAGAAGACGGATGGGCTTCCAGACGTCAGCGTCCGGGCCCTCGTTGCTCTCGAGGCACTGGAGTGCAGAACCAGCGATGATCGGAATGTCGTCGCCCGGGAACTCATACTCGGAGAGGGTCTCACGGACTTCCATCTCAACGAGCTCAAGGAGCTCCGGATCGTCAACCTGGTCAACCTTGTTCAGGAAGACAATGATGTACGGAACGCCAACCTGGCGGGCAAGGAGAAGATGCTCCTTGGTCTGAGCCATCGGGCCGTCAGTAGCGGCGATAACAAGGATTGCACCGTCCATCTGAGCGGCACCGGTGATCATGTTCTTAATGTAGTCGGCATGGCCGGGGCAGTCGACATGAGCATAGTGGCGGCCCTTGATTTCGGTGGTGCCGTCTTCGCTCATACGGTCTTCGGTCTCATACTCTACGTGAGCGGTGTTGATGGTGATACCACGCTCTCTCTCCTCAGGAGCCTTATCGATGTTTGCATAGTCCTCGAACTGTGCAAGACCCTTGAGGGAAAGGTACTTGGTCATAGCAGCGGTAAGAGTGGTCTTACCATGGTCTACGTGGCCGATGGTACCGATGTTTACATGCGGCTTACTTCTGTTAAAATGTTCCTTTGCCATTGGAATATCCTCCTTAGTTGTTAGAAATATATCCCGTCAAATCAAATATTCTTTTCTGTGACGATATGGAAATTACAGATATTGTATCAAATAGCAAATATCAATGCAAGCATAACAGCATTGCAAAAAAGTAAAGAAAACTTTACTTCTTGTTCCGGGTGCTGATGATGTCTTCGGCGATGGACTTCGGAACCTCCGTGTAGTGAGACGGCTGCATAACATAGTTAGCACGGCCCTGGGTCTTGGAACGAAGATCGGTGGAGTAACCGAACATGTTGGCAAGCGGAATGAAAGAGGAGATCTGGGTGGCACCGTTGACCGGCTCCATGCCTTTGATCTCACCGCGGCGGGAGTTGATGTCGCCGATAACATCGCCGACATAATCGTCCGGCGTGGTGACATCGACACGCATCATCGGCTCCATGAGAACCGGGCTGGCCTTGCGCATGGCGTCTTTGAATGCCATGGATCCGCAGATCTTGAAGGACATCTCGGAGGAGTCGACCTCGTGATAAGAACCGTCGTACAGAGTAACTTTGACATCCTCTACATTGTAGCCGGCGAGAACACCGGAGTTCATAGCGGATTTAATACCCTGTTCTGCCGGGCCGATGAATTCCTTCGGAATGGAACCGCCGACAACGGCATTGACGAACTCGTAGCCCTTGCCCGGGTTCGGCTCGATTTTGATCTTGACCTCTGCATACTGACCGGAACCGCCGGACTGACGTTTGTACTTGCAGTCGACATCTGCGGTAGAGGTAATGGTCTCGCGGTATGCGACCTGCGGCTTACCGACGTTGGCCTCTACGTGGAACTCACGCATGAGACGGTCGATGATGATTTCAAGATGAAGCTCACCCATACCGGCGATGATGGTCTGACCGGTCTCTTCGTCCGTGTAAGTACGGAACGTCGGATCCTCTTCTGCGAGTTTCGCAAGCGCAATGCCCATCTTCTCCTGACCAGCCTTGGTCTTGGGCTCGACGGCAACGCGGATAACGGGCTCCGGGAAATCGAGAGACTCGAGAACAACCGGATGTTTCGGGTCGCAGAGGGTGTCGCCGGTGGTGGTGTTCTTTACGCCGACGCAGGCGGCGATATCACCGGTATAGACCTTGTCGAGGTCCTGTCTGTGGTTTGCATGCATCTGAAGGATACGGCCGAGACGCTCGTTCTTATCCTTAACCGAGTTGTAAACCGTAGAACCGGCTTCTGCTGTACCGGAATAGACGCGGAAGAAGCAGAGCTTACCGACATATGGGTCCGTGGCAATCTTGAATGCAAGAGCGGAGAACGGCTGGTCATCGGAAGGATGACGTTCCTCTTCCTCCCCGGTCTCCGGGTTGGTGCCCTTGATGGACGGAATATCGGTCGGAGCCGGCATATAGTCGACAATGGCGTCGAGAAGCGGCTGAACACCCTTGTTGCGGTAAGAAGTACCGCAAACCATCGGTACCATGTCGTTGGCGATGGTGCCCTTGCGGATGGTGGCCTTGATTTCCTCGTCGGTCAGTTCCTCACCGTCGAAGTACTTCTCCATGAGGTCATCATCATAGGAGGCAACTGCCTCGATGAGCTCATCATGATACTTCTGAGCGAGTTCTTTCATGTCATCCGGGATCTCCTCGTCGCGGATGTCTTTGCCCATGTCGTCATAATAGACCTCGGCACGCATCTTGATGAGGTCGATGATGCCGCGGAAGTTGTTCTCGGCACCAATCGGGATCTGAATTGGAATCGGGTTCGCTTTGAGGCGATCCTTGACCATGTCGATGACATTGTAGTAGTCCGCGCCCATGATATCCATCTTGTTGACGTAGATCATACGCGGAACATTATATTTATCAGCCTGACGCCATACGGTCTCAGACTGCGGCTCAACACCGCCCTTGGCGGACAGAACCGTGACAGAGCCGTCGAGCACGCGAAGAGAGCGCTCGACCTCTGCGGTAAAGTCTACGTGGCCGGGTGTGTCGATGATGTTGATTCGATGCTCTTTCCAGAAACACGTCGTTGCTGCAGAAGTGATGGTAATACCGCGCTCCTGCTCCTGTACCATCCAGTCCATGGTGGCTTCGCCGTCGTGAACCTCACCGATCTTGTGGTTAATACCGGTGTAGTACAGAATACGCTCCGTGGTGGTTGTCTTACCGGCGTCGATGTGAGCCATGATGCCGATATTTCTGACTTTATCCAAAGATACTTGTCTTGGCATTATTGAACCTCCAGTAAATTGCTGTCAAGCAAAAAGGTTACCATCTGAAATGTGCAAATGCCTTGTTGGCCTCTGCCATCTTGTGGGTATCTTCGCGTTTCTTGAATGCGTTGCCGGTTTCGTTAGCGGCATCCATGATTTCGTTGGCAAGTCTCTCCTTCATGGTCTTCTCGGAACGCTGACGAGCGTACAGAGTGATCCAACGAAGGCCGAGGGTCTCGCGGCGGTCCTGACGGACCTCAATCGGAACCTGGTAAGTAGCACCGCCGACACGGCGGGCCTTAACTTCGAGGACCGGCATAACATTTTCCATAGCCTTCTCGAAAACATCGAGGGGCTCCTCACCGGTCTTGTCTTTGATGATGTCAAAAGCGCCGTACACAATTTTCTGAGCGACACCTTTTTTACCATCAAGCATAACACTGTTGACGAGACGTGTTACGAGCTTGGAATTATAAAGCGGATCTGGCAAAACGTCACGTTTTGCAATCTGGCCTCTTCTTGGCACTTCGCTTCCCTCCTTCATAAAAATGATATCATAGGTACTCGAGTGACAATATTCCCGTGGCGCCAATGACGAGGTACATAGCAATATATATACACTCTCCCATTGTTACGTGAATTTCACGCAGCCTGCAAGAAGATTGCTCTCACTTTGGGTCCAGCCGAAACTGGATTATTTCTTTTTGTTTTTCGGACGCTTGGCACCGTATTTGGAACGGGCCTGCATTCTGTCCTGGACACCCTGGGTATCGAGCGTACCACGGATGATGTGGTAACGGACACCAGGAAGGTCCTTAACACGGCCGCCGCGAATCAGAACGACGGAGTGCTCCTGAAGGTTGTGGCCGACGCCCGGAATGTAAGCGGAAACTTCGATACCGTTGGTAAGACGTACTCTGGCGATCTTACGGAGTGCGGAGTTCGGCTTTTTCGGGGTAGCCGTCTTGACTGCAGTGCATACGCCGCGTTTCTGCGGAGAAGACATATCAGTCATGACGTTTTTCTTCGTGTTGAGTCCTTTCAGAAGAGCCGGTGCTTTAGCCTTCTTCTCAGAGGTCTTTCTGCCCTGACGAACAAGCTGGTTAAAGGTTGGCAATCTGTTTCACCTCCTGCAAAATGTAAAAAAGTGTAAATATATTGCTATAAAAGAGCTCCCGCAGAACGAGAGCTCTTTTTATAGTAAGCAAAAATTCTACAGCAATTCGGTATTTTATACTATCGCTGTGGTTTTGTCAATCATTTTTTCGAGGGCGCGTTATTCGTCAAAGCTGTGGTCGTCAGCAGCAGCGGATCCGGCGTTTTTGTACTCGTTGGTGAGCTCATATCCGGTCTCCGGCCCGGTGATATCCTCAATGAAGAGGGACGGGTCAATGCTGTTGAATTTCTCGTGCTTGGAGTTTACCTTCACATCCGAATAGCACTGCATACCGGTGCCGGTCGGAATCAGCTTGCCGATGATAACGTTCTCCTTGAGACCTTTCAGCGGATCGGTCTTTCCCTTGATGGCGGCATCGGTCAGAACACGGGTCGTCTCCTGGAAGGATGCGGCGGCAAGGAAGGAGTCGGTTGCAAGAGAAGCCTTGGTGATACCGAGAAGCATGGGCTCTGCAGTTGCGAGATTCGGCTCGCGGCCCTCCTGCTCAGCTTTGGCCTCGATCTCCTCGTTGGTCTCGTAGAAGTCGGACTTCTCGACAACAGTGCCGGCCACAAGGTCGGACTCGCCGGCGTCTTTGACGCGGACCTTCTTCATCATCTGGCGGACGATGACCTCGATGTGCTTATCGTTGATATCAACACCCTGCATACGGTAGGTGTGCTGTACTTCGCGGATCAGGTAATCGTGGACCGCATCGACGCCCATGATGTCCAGCAGGTCGTGCGGATTGATGGAACCTTCGGTGAGGATTTCGCCCTTCTTAATCTGTGCGCCGTCGACGATGTTCTGGCGCAGGCGAAGACCATAGGGGATCAGATACTGTTTCTCGATGCCCTCGTCGGCATTGGTGACGACGACATAACGGCTCTTCTTGATCTCCTGAATGGAGACCGTGCCTGCGATTTCCGAGAGCATGGCGAGCGTCTTCGGCTTGCGGGCCTCGAACAGCTCCTCAACACGCGGAAGACCCTGTGTGATATCGGAACCGGATGCGACGCCGCCGGTATGGAAGGTACGCATGGTCAGCTGGGTACCGGGCTCACCGATGGACTGTGCGGCGATAACGCCGACGGATTCACCGATGTTGACCGGAACGCCGCGGGCCAGGTTGAGGCCATAGCACTTGCGGCAGACACCGTGATGGGCACGGCAGGTCAGCAGGGAACGGATGCGGATCTCCGCGCGGGAGTCCTCCGGAACAACGCCGTTTGCAACGTCTTCTGCATGGGTTTTCTTGACATAATCGGCAACCAGCTTGGCATCGTCATCTGACAGCATGTGGTCGCAGTCCATGATAACTTTGCCGGTCTCGCGGTCGACCAGATCTTCCAGCAGGAAACGGCCGGACAGACGCTCGGAGAGTTCCTCGATGACCTCTTTGCCGTCCATGATATCGTAGACGGCGATGCCTTCTTTGCAGCCGCAGTCCTCTTCCGTGACGATGACTTCCTGAGCGACGTCAACCAGACGGCGGGTCAGGTAGCCGGAGTCCGCGGTACGAAGTGCGGTATCGGCAAGACCTTTTCGTGCTCCTCGGGAGGAGATGAAGTACTCAATGATATTCAGACCTTCACGGTAGTTGGCACGAATCGGGATTTCAATGGTTTTACCGGAAGTGTTCGCGATAAGTCCGCGCATACCGGCAATCTGACGCAGCTGCGATTTCGAGCCTCGGGCACCGGAATCGATCATCATGTAGATGGGGTTGTAACGGCCGAGGTTCTCCAGAAGACCTTCGGAGACCTCCTCTGTGCAGTCGTTCCAGGTCTTGATAACCTGGGAAGACTTTTCGCTGGCGGTCAGGAGACCGCGCTGATACGCCTTCTCGATTCGCTCAACTTTGGCGTCTGCCGCGTCGACCATGTCGTATTTGCTCTGCGGGATCTTCGAGTCGGAAACCGATACGGTGATTCCGCTAAGAGTCGAGTACTTATAGCCCTGTGCCTTAATGGAGTCGAGCATGACAGAAGTCGTGTGGGTACCGTGTTTGCGGATGCAGCGGTCGATGATCTGACCGAGTACCTTCTTGTTGACAAGCTGATCAATCTCGAGGTCGAACTTGTGGGCTTCGTCCGAGCGGTCCACAAATCCGAGATCCTGCGGAATGGGGTTATTAAAGATGACTTTGCCGAGAGACGTATGGACGAGCCGGGTCTCTTTGACGCCGTCGAACTCTTTGGTCATGCGGATATAGATCTTGGAGTGAAGGGTGATGGTTCCTTCCTCGAACGCCATCGTAGCTTCGTTGACGTCGCGGAATGCTCTCCCCTCGCCCGGCTCACCGTCTTTGTCAAGGGTGAGGTAATAGGATCCGAGGATCATATCCTGGGTCGGTACGGTTACCGGCTTGCCGTCGGACGGCTTCAGCAGGTTGTTGGCGGCCAGCATCAGGAAGCGGGCCTCTGCCTGGGCCTCTGCGGACAGCGGAACGTGAACCGCCATCTGGTCGCCGTCGAAGTCGGCATTGAATGCGGTGCAGGCCAGCGGGTGCAGCTTGATGGCACGGCCGTCAACCAGAACCGGCTCAAAGGCCTGGATACCAAGGCGGTGCAGGGTCGGTGCACGGTTGAGCATAACCGGATGGTCTTTGATGACGACTTCCAGTGCGTCCCAGACCTCGTCTTTGGAGCGCTCTACCATCTTACGCGCCGATTTGATATTGCCGGCTACGCCGGTCTCTACCAGGCGCTTCATGACGAAGGGTTTAAAGAGCTCCAGCGCCATCTCTTTCGGGAGACCGCACTGATACATTTTAAGTTCCGGACCGACGACGATAACAGAACGGCCAGAGTAGTCAACTCGTTTACCGAGCAGGTTCTGACGGAAACGGCCCTGTTTACCCTTGAGCATATCGGACAGGGATTTCAGCGGGCGGTTGTTCGGTCCGGTGACCGGACGGCCGCGGCGGCCATTGTCGATCAGCGCATCGACAGCCTCCTGCAGCATTCTCTTCTCGTTGCGAATTATGATGTCCGGGGCGCCAAGGTCGAGAAGTCGACGAAGACGGTTGTTGCGGTTGATCACTCGGCGATAGAGATCGTTCAGGTCGGAGGTGGCAAAGCGGCCGCCGTCCAGCTGAACCATGGGACGGAGATCCGGCGGGATGACCGGGATGACATCCAGGATCATCCACTCCGGCTTGTTGCCGGAGGTGCGGAATGCATTGACGACTTCCAGACGTTTGAGAAGCTTGGTCCGCTTCTGTCCAGTGGCGTGATCCAGCTGCTCGGTGAGCTGATCGGAGAGCGCCTCTACGTCAATCTCCGAGAGAAGTTTTTTGATGGCCTCTGCGCCCATGCCGGCCTCGAAGTCGTTTTCATACTTCTCACGCATATCCTGATACTCTTTTTCGGTCAGGGTCTGCATTTTCTCCAGCGGAGTGGTGCCGGGGTCGGTAACGATGTACAGGGCAAAATAGAGAACCTTTTCCAGATTCCGCGGAGAGAGGTCCAGCATCAGACCGATGCGGGACGGGATACCCTTGAAATACCAGATATGGGAAACCGGGGCAGCGAGTTCAATATGGCCCATGCGCTCACGGCGAACTTTGGCCTTGGTGACCTCGACGCCGCAGCGTTCACAGATCTTGCCTTTATAGCGAATGCGTTTATATTTGCCGCAGTAGCACTCCCAGTCCTTGGTGGGTCCGAAAATGCGTTCGCAGAAAAGACCGTCGCGCTCGGGTTTGAGGGTTCTGTAGTTGATGGTTTCCGGCTTTTTGACCTCTCCATAAGACCACGCACGGATGGCCTCGGGCGATGCCAGGCCAATTTTAATGGAATCGAATTCCATATTCTGGTTTGTGGCGATGGGTGTCTGCTTATCTACCATATGGCGACTCCTTTTCTAGTTAAATATCTTCGTCGAAGCTGACCTCTTCCGCAGAATCAGCGGAAGCGTTCGTATCCGCGCTGTCCGATGCACTCTGGTCAGCGGTGTCGCCCGCCTCGTCAAATTTGGCATCTGGAACTTCCGGTTCGCCTTCGGCGGTCAGGGTCGAGTAGCCCTCTGCCTTCTCGGCATCGTTGACATGGCGCATATCTTCGTTCTCGACGCGGCGGAAACTGCCGATATCATCGTTCTCGAAGTTCGTACGGAGGTCGATTTCGTTTTCGTCCTTATCCAGAACCTTGACGTCCAGGCAAAGTGCCTGCAGCTCTTTGATGAGGACTTTGAAGGACTCCGGTACGCCGGATTTCGGTACGCTCTGGCCCTTGACAATTGCCTCGTAGGTCTTGACACGTCCGACGATATCATCGGATTTGACCGTGAGGATTTCCTGAAGGGTGTAAGCAGCACCGTATGCCTCGAGGGCCCAGACCTCCATCTCACCGAAACGCTGGCCGCCGAACTGGGCTTTACCGCCGAGAGGCTGCTGCGTGACAAGGGAGTACGGGCCGGTGGAACGGGCGTGGATCTTATCATCAACAAGATGATGGAGTTTCAGGTAATACATGACGCCTACGGTGACGCGGCCGCCAAACGGCTTGCCGGTACGGCCGTCATAGACGGTCGTTTTGCCGTCCCGGGCCTCATAGGCTTTTTCAATGAGTGCGCGCTCTTCTTCATTTTCGGCGTTCTCGCGGAGCAGGCTGAAGAGTTCCTCCAGTTCGTAGCCGCGGGCCTCATTCTGGTCTTCGTAGTCGAGTACGATCTGGCGCAGATGTTCGCTGCCCTCATTCAAAATTTTGGACTCGGCGAGGAAATACTGAATATCCTCCTCATGGGCGCCGTCGAAGACCGGCGTCATCATCTTCCAGCCTTTGGAGCGGCCGGCCATGCCGAGGTTGACTTCCAGTACCTGTCCGATATTCATTCGGGACGGAATACCCAGAGGGTTCAGGACAATGTCGAGCGGCGTGCCGTCTTCGAGATAAGGCATATCTTCCTGAGGAAGGACACGGGAAACGACACCCTTGTTTCCGTGACGGCCGGCCATTTTGTCGCCGACCTGAATTTTTCTCTTCTGTGCAATGTAGACGCGGACGACTTTGTTGACGCCCGGGCTGAGCTCATCGGAGTTCTCGCGGGTGAAGACCTCGACGTTGACGACGATGCCGTATTCACCGTGGGGAAGCCGCAGCGAAGTATCACGGACTTCACGTGCCTTTTCGCCGAAGATGGCACGGAGCAGGCGCTCCTCAGCCGTCAGCTCGGTCTCCCCCTTCGGGGTTACTTTGCCGACCAGGATGTCTCCGGAACGGACCTCCGCACCGATGCGGATAATACCCTCTTCGTCGAGATTTGCAAGTGCATCTTCACCGACGTTGGGGATGTCACGGGTGATCTCCTCCGGTCCGAGTTTCGTGTCGCGCGCTTCGGTCTCGTGCTCCTCAATGTGGAGCGAGGTATAGACATCGTCGCGGACGAGGTGCTCATTCAGAAGAACGGCGTCCTCATAGTTATAGCCTTCCCAGGTCATGAAGCCGATAAGTGCATTCTTGCCGAGAGAGATTTCGCCCTGTGAAGTGGCCGGGCCGTCACCGATAACCTGGCCCTGCTCAACATGCTGGCCGTGAGAGACGATGGGGCGCTGGTTGATACAGGTACCCTGGTTGGAGCGCTGGAACTTGACAAGCTTGTAAGTCTCCACGCCGTTCTCTTCGGTGTCGATCTTAATGGTATCCGCGTCTACATAGGTGACCGTACCGGCGTGTTTGGCAAGTACGACGGAGCCGGAGTCAACGGCTGCCTTGTACTCCATGCCGGTGCCGACGATCGGCTGTTGGGTAACCATAAGCGGAACTGCCTGGCGCTGCATGTTGGAGCCCATGAGTGCACGGTTTGCGTCGTCGTTCTCGAGGAACGGGATCATGGAAGTTGCGACGGAAACCAGCATCTTCGGGGATACGTCCATGTAGTCGGCTACGCTCGGCTCAACCTCCTCAAAGGAGTCGCGGTGACGGCAGGTGATTTTCCGGTTGAGAAAATGTCCGTCCTTGTCGAGCGGTTCGTTTGCCTGTGCTACATGGTAGTGGTCTTCCACGTCAGCGGTCATATAGCGGACTTCGTCCAGAACGCGGCCGGTCTTTTTGTCGATCAGACGGTACGGAGCCTCGATAAAGCCGTATTTATTGATGCGGGCGAATGTGGCGAGATAAGAGATAAGACCGATGTTGGGTCCCTCAGGAGTCTCGATGGGGCACATGCGTCCGTAATGAGTGTAGTGAACGTCTCGAACTTCGAATCCGGCACGGTCACGGGAGAGACCGCCGGGGCCGAGTGCGGAAAGACGGCGCTTATGGGTCAGCTCGGCGAGCGGGTTCGTCTGGTCCATGAACTGGGACAGCGGCGAAGAACCGAAGAACTCACGGATAGCTGCGACGACCGGACGAATGTTGATCAGCGCCTGCGGAGTCGCCTTCTCAGGATCCTGGGAGTTGAGGGACATTCTCTCGCGGACGACACGCTCCATACGGGTGAAACCGATACGGAACTGGTTCTGCAGCAGCTCACCGACAGAACGGATACGGCGGTTGCCGAGATGGTCGATGTCGTCGATGCTGCCAACGTTGTACTCCAGGCCGTCCAGATAGTTAATGGAGGCGTAGATATCGTCAATGATGATGTGCTTGGGGATGAGATCGTCGGCACGCTCTTTGAGAATCTGGAGCATAGACTCTTTGTCGTCAGCCTCGTCCAGAACTTCCATGAGAACGGAGTGGCGGACTTTCTCATTGATGCCGACCATTTCCAGCTCGTCGTCGGAGATATCGTAGTCGGTAAGGAACGGCTTGATGTCAACCATGCCGTTGGAGACAATCTTGACCTCCTGCTCATTTTCCACGAGCACAGTGGCCATGGTGATGCCGGCCTGCTCAATTTCATAGGCCTTGTCCGGAGTGATGACGTCTCCGGTATCTGCGAGCAGTTCTCCGGTTGTCTCACTGATAATGGGCTCGGCGAGAATATGGCCGGAAAGGCGGTCGGAGATGCAGAGTTTCTTATTATATTTATAACGTCCTACGCGGGAGAGATCGTAGCGGTGGGAGTCAAAAAACAGGTTGTCGAGATGGGTCTGGGCGGAGTCCAGCGTCGGCGGCTCGCCAGGACGCAGTCTCTTATAGACCTCGAGCAGAGCTTCCTCGGTGTTTTTCGTGGTGTCTTTTTCCAGCGTCGCCATGATGCGGGGGTCCGCACCGAAGAAATCCAGGATTTCCTGGTTGCTGGAGAGACCGAGAGAACGGATAAAGGTCGTAATGGGGATCTTCCGGTTCTTGTCGATTCGGACATAGAAGATATCATTCTGGTCCGTCTCATATTCAAGCCATGCACCGCGGTTCGGAATGACCGTTGTGGTATAGAGCTCTTTACCGGTCTTGTCGTAGTCCATGCCATAGTAGACGCCCGGAGAACGGACGAGCTGGGAAACAATGCAGCGCTCGGCACCGTTGATGACAAAGGTACCGCTGTCCGTCATCAGGGGCATGTCGCCCATGTAGACGTCGCTCTCTTTGACCTCACCGGTCTCCTTATTATAAAGACGTGCCTTGACGCGGATAGGCGCAGAATAGCTGGCGTCCCGCTCCTTGCACTCTTCTACGCTGTACTTGGCCTCTTCGGGATTCATTGTATAGTCGATGAACTCCAGGACAAGATTGCCGTTGTAGTCGGTAATTTCACCGATGTCGCGGAAAACCTCTCTCAGGCCGACATCCAGAAACCACTGATACGAATTCTTCTGAATTTCGATGAGGTTCGGCATCTGCATAACCTCATTGATTTCCGAGAAGTTCATACGGGTGGTGGTGCCTCGTTTTGTCGGTTTCACATTTACCATAGGCCGTGATCACTCTCCGTTTCTGCCTGTCTGAATAGACGAAATATCCATTATAAAAGCGTCTCGTGGACGACACTTTTCGTTATAATGCGAGTTAATATTTTAACCTCTGTCATGCAAGGCGTCAAGGAAATTCCAGAAGAAAGTCAAGAGGGTTTGAAAAGTTTTTTGGCAACTCCGCCGGGCGTTTCATATTCATTTCAAATGCATCCGCATATCTTGTCCTGTTCCCCTCTTTCTGCTAAAATACTTGTGTTTTTCAGAAATTACGAAGCATTTCAAAAGGAGAAATCAATATGGCTGATACACAGAGAACGTACATCATGCTCAAGCCGGACTGCGTCCAGCGCGGCCTCATGGGCGAAGTCATCTCCCGCATTGAGCGGAAGGGCTACAAGATTACCGCTATGAAAATGATGCAGCTCGACGAGCCCATCCTCCGTGAGCACTACGCCCACATTGCCAACGAGGACTGGTTCCCGGTCATGCTCGACTACATGATGAGCGGCCCAGTCGTCGCCATGATCGTCGAGGGAGAAGATGCCATTGCGGGCATGCGCCGCCTCATGGGCCCGACCATGAACGCCAACGCCGCCCCGGGCACCATCCGCGGAGACCTCACCTATTCCAACCGTCTCAACATCATCCACGGCTCCGACTCCCCGGAAAATGCCGAGATTGAGATTAAGCGCTTTTTCGGCCCGAACGCATAATATTAACTCATTCGAAAAAGAGCAGCTGCACAGGATTCACACTGTGCAGCTGCTCTTTTTTAATCATCGCGGTATTGATTGCTGGTTACCTTTCCGTATTTGACGGTAAACGTATGGCCGTCCTGTACGATTTTTCCGCTCCAGGTCTGGTCCAGTACCCCTTCTTTGACAAACCAGGTGTTCTTCGGCGTGCGCGCAAGGCCGGTATAGTTCGTGTCGAGATATCCGTTGACATCGTAAACGCCCCAGACATCATTCCGGAGGTCCAGCGTACGAATGGTGGAACGCTTATGGACTCCGCCCGAGGGGAGAGCTTTGATGATCTGATCTGCGATGTACTGATGGCCGGCCGCCGTGGGATGCGGGTCCCAGCCGTCATTTGCGGCCTGACTGGCCGAGGTGGTACGGACTTCTACGTTGTCAACATTGACTGTGATGTACTGGCTGCCGTAAGTCTGCTTGTAGGACTCCTTGATAGCATTGATGCGGTCGTACAGCAGGGACTGCGCAATGGGCGCCAGCCAGGAGACATCCTCCCAGTCCTTAAACGGGTTATAGTTCAGGACTGCCACAACCGTGGCGTTCGGATTGAGCTGATAAATGCGTTTCACGATGGCATCGTAGTTTTCCTGGAAATCAGAGGTCGTCAGAATGCCGGCGAAGGCATTGTATATCTGCGCCGCATACCGGGGACCGTTTGCAAGCTTAAATGCAATTGTGGACAGCGTGTCATCGGTCTCCCCCTGTGCCTCCGTCTGTGCCAAAGTCACAGTCGGATCGGACGATGCCGAAGATGGTTTCTCATCAAAGAGATCCATCAGCGCGCCCAGAACCGGCAGCCAGGTATCATTGAAGCCGATATCCAGCAGAACGAGGTCCGAACTGCGAATATCTTCTGCGTACTCACTGCGCTGGGCCTTCAGATTCGGAACCGTATAGGAAGGTGCATGAGACAGCTCCCGGATCCATTTCTCCGTGATATAGTCGCCGTCATAGGTCGGATCCATGCAGACACGGAGCTCCGTCGTGCGAAAGCCCGGCTGGGCCAGCGGATAAAATTTCTTTGCCTCAACCGCTTTGGAGACAATGGCGGGGTAGCTGCCCTCCACTTTAACTTTTCCAATGACATACTGGCCGTTCGCCTGCCGGTCGTAGTCCGGCATGGAGAAACCGGTTGCAATACTGTCTCCCAGTGAGCTCACGGTATTGTAGCATTTGACATTGTCATAGGTGGCCGCGGAAGCCGTCAGTGCAAACAGCGGCACCAGAAGAACAGCCGCCAGAAGCAGAGCAAGAACTCTGCAGAATGGATGTTTCATATAGGGGATCTCCTTTTTTATAGACTGGGTATGTGCGAATCAGACAGCCCTGCCGACTGCCGGCAGCAGAGCTGTCCAGGGATAAGGATCAGCCTACGACTTTTCCATACTGAATTTTATAGGTCCTGCCATTCTGTCGGATGGTACCGCTGTAGCTCTGGTCCAGCCGGCCTTTGCGGACATACCATGTGTTTTTCTCCGTCCGGGCAAGGCCGGTATAGCCGGTCTGGAGTTCGTGGTTCTCGTTATAGACGCCCCAGACTCCATTGAGCTGTGTGAGGTCCGGAAATGCATTGGGATCTTTCGGGAGAACGCCGACAATCTGCTCTGCCATATATTTGTGGCCGGCAGCAGTCGGATGCGGGTTGAAACCGCTGTCATCCAGGCTGGAGAACTCGTAGAGGGAGACAGCCACGCCGCCGATCATCTCCGTGTCGGGGACATCGGCATAGTAGTAGCGGCCCGGATAGGTGTCCTCATAGCTCTGGCGGACGGCGTTGTACATGTCGTACATGAGCTCCGGAACGGCAGCAATGCCGGTGCGAAGCGTCACTTTGCCGGGCACGGTAAAGCGGGCGCCGTTGGCAAAGGTGATCGTCTGCGCCTTGCCGGTGTCGGTGACATTAAAATCCATCTTTAAGCCGTCGACCGGCGTCAGTTTCCAGTCCTTGTAGGGATTGTAGCCGCCGACTGCGACGACGGTGACATTCGGGTTCAGGCGGAAGATGTTTCGGACAATGGCATCGTAGTTCTCCTGGAACGCAGTGGTATAGGAAATCAGATTTTCCGCCCAGAGGCCCCAGAACTCCGCCCACTTGGCCGGGTTGGTAGCAAAGCCGTCAGATAAGCCGTTGCATTCCGGACTACAGTGCCCCAGGAGCCGTATTTAGCCAGTTCCTCGTCCAGCGTGCCGCGGGTATCGCCGTACTTCAGATTTGCGTTGTTTGCATGTTCGGCAATGTAGTAGATGAGCGCAATCGTGCTGTACCACGTGTCGTTGATGCCGATGTCCAGCGTGATGAGATTTGCCTTGCGGATATTCGAGCGGAAGTCACTCTTCATTTTGTCCAGAAATGCCTGATCGTAGGCACTGCCGGTAAAATTCGGGAGCTCATGGACTTCCCAGCTGTGCATCGTGTACGAGTCGTCAAGCTCATAGCGCAGGCAGGAAGACGTGTAGCCCGGCATACAGCGCATGGTGAGATTGGACCCGGTCCATTTTGAGACCCAGTCCGCATAGGTGCCCGGAATGCGTTTGCCCCAGACGACCATTTTACCGTACTTGTTGTAGGCAGGCTGGCCGAAGCCGGAGCCGATACTGTCACCGAGTGCAAGGTAATTTCGGTACTGTCTGACGTTCCTTGACGTTGCTGCCGATGCCGCTGTGCAGAGGACGGAGAGCATCATGCTGAGAGCCATTGCGGCTGCCAGTATTTTTTTCAGATGTTTCATTTTTCCTTTCCTTTCTTTCAAGCCGATTCCTTCTTTGAATCGGTCCTATTCTAACAAGTGCCCGTTAAAATACTCTGAATCGAGAGGAAAGAAAAAAGAGGACATGCGTTGTGCATGTCCTCTCAAAGTCCAATACTGTTTTATGCTTTCGGCAGAGCGTTGATAATCTGCTGTGCAATGTAGCGGTGGCCCGCCTCGGTGGGATGCGGATCCCATCCCTCGCTCAGGGCGCTCTGGGCGCTCTTTGTGCGGACTTCCGTGTCGGAATCATCTACGTAGATGTATTTCCCGTTGTATTGCTCTACATAAGACTGCTTTGCAGCGTTAATTTTGTCGTAGAGCAGATGCTGCGCAATTGGCGCCAGGACCGCGAGGTCGCTCCAGTCCTTAAACGGATTGTAGGTACTGGTAGCCACGATGGTAACATTCGGGTTGATCTCATAGATCTTCTTCACGATGACATCATAGTTCTCCTTGATTTCGGAGACCGTAACGAGTTTGGCCAGTGCCGTTGTCAGGTCCTGAACGTAGGACGGAGTCTGCTGAATTTTGAAGGCGACATAGGAGAGAACTTTCTCCAGAGAGCCTCTCTCCTCAATGGCCTTGGCCAGCGTCTCGCCGCTGCTCTCCGTGTTCGGAGTCTCCTCGATGATGTTGAGAAGTGTGCCGAGAACCGTGACCCAGGTGTCGTTGTAGCCGATGTCGAGAAGTACGAGGTCGGAATCTTTTATGGCCGCCTCATATTCCGGATACTGGCTAGTCAGATACGCATAGGTATAGTCCGGATTGTTGGAGAGGGTCGGCTGCCATCTCTTTGCAACGATGTCGCCCTTATAAGAGGGGTCCAGAGCCATGCGGAGCTCTACCGTGCGGTAGCCGCACTGGGCCAGCGGATGAAACCGCTCTGCACCGACGGCGTCGGCAACCAGATCTGCATAGCTGTCCTTGATGCGGACTTTGTTCAGGACGAAACGTCCGTTGGCCTTCCGTGCGTAGTCCGGCATGGAAAAGCCGTCAATAATGCTGTCACCCAGGGTGGTGACACTCTCATAATGTTTCACATTCTGCGTAGCCGCTGCTGCGCTGATACTCAGGACGGAGGCCATAAGCACCAGGGAGAGCAGAACCGCGAGAACGCGCTTCATTGTCTTTTTCATAGGAAAGAGGTCTCCTTTGATGAATTATTTCTGCTCCGGAAGCACACCGATAATCTGATTAGCAATGTACTGATGGCCTTCTGCCGTCGGATGCGGGTCCCACATTGCCATGCTTCCGGTGGCCATAACATCGGCAAAAGACTCGTGGTTCAGATGCGGAACGTTCGTAACATCCGCATACAGGAACTGGCTGCCATACTGTTTGGCGTAATCCTTCTTCTGTGCATTCATCTTGTCGTAGAGAAGCGACTGAGCTGCTTTCTTCAGCGGCTGTGCCCACGACTCCGGCCAGTCACGGAACGGGTTGTACGTGGAGACGGCAACAATCGTGACGTCCGGGTTCAGCTCGTAGATGCGCTTGACAATGGCCTCATAGTTTGCCGTGTAGTCGGAGAGCGTCGCAATTTTCCCGATTTGTTCCACAAACTCTCCGCTGTATTTCGGGACAGAGAAAATGATGCGGAGGTCGGTCATGAGATCGTCCAGCGTATAGGACGGGTTGACGCCGGTCGTCTGACCCTGTTTGTTCTCCTGCAGGACCTCGTTGTTGGGGTCGCCGTCATAGAGGATGTCCTGGATGACGCCCATAACAGGAAGCCAGGTGTCGTTAAAGCCGATGTCCAGCATGACGAGGTCGGCGTTTTTGACTGCATTCTGGTATTCCGGACGCTGTGCCTTCAGGCCCTCATAGGAGTTCTCGTCAATATGGGAAAGGGTCTTGACCCATTTTTGGGTGACAAAGTCGCTTTCATAGTCGTTGCAGAGAAGAAAACGGACTTCGTTGCTCCGGAAGCCCGGCGAGGCAAGCGGCGTATACTTTTTCGCCTTTACGGCATCTGCGACAATGGCGGGGTAGCTGCCCTCAATTCGGGTTTTCCCAATGCAGTAGCGGTCCCCTGCTTTTGCTCTGTAGTCCGGCAGACTGAAGCCGGCGGCAATGCTGTCACCGAGAGAAACAACATTGTCATAGTGTTTGACGGTAGCTTTGGTCGCCGCAAAAACATTCAGGCAGAGCGCAGTGGAAATCATTGCGAGTGCCATGACGACGGCGAGCAGACGTTTTGCAAGTTTCGTCATAATCTCATTCTCCTTTATCTGATGATGAACGGCCCAAATCGGCCAATCCGATATTGTAAAAGAATCTAACACTTTATACTTTATTTATTCTTAAAACCAGTGGACAGCTGTCCCAGAGGTCGAACAATATAAAAAATTGCCCGAGCGGACCAGGCCGTTCGGGCAAAAATGTTGATTCGAAATTAGCTGCGAGACGGAAGCTGTTTTACGATCTGCTCAGCCATGTATTTATGGCCTGCAGCGGTCGGATGCGGGTTGAATCCGCTGTCGTCAAGAGACGAGAACTCATAGAGCGGAATGGTAATCTTGTTGCCGATAAGTTCCGTATCTGGTACGTCGGCATAGAAGTACTTACCCGGATAAACGTCGGTGTAGCTCTCACGAACAGCATTATAGATATCGTACATGGTCTGCGGAATAGCAGAGATGCCCAGGTTGACATTGAGCTTACCAGGAACGGTAAGGTTGGTGCCGCTGCCAAGAGCCAGGGTCTTCGGTTTGCCGTCCTCTGTAAGCTTAATGCTGGTGATGTTGCCGTCCAGCGGAGTAAGCTTGAAGTCCTTGAACGGGTTGTAACCGCCAAGAGCAACAACTGTTACGTCCGGATTAAGCTTATAGATGTTTTTGACGATAGCATCGTAGTTCTCAGAGAATGCAGTGAGATACGAAGTGACGTTCTGTCCACAGAGAGCCCAGAACTGTGCCCATTTGGTCGGGTTGGTGGCAAAACCATCAAGGTAAGCCATGGCGTTTCTGACTACCGTACCCATGGAGCCGTACTTGGCAAGCTCCTGCTCAAGCGTACCGCGGGTGTCGCCGTACTTGAGGTCCGGATTGTTTGCGCTCTCAGCAATGTAATAGATGAGAGCGATGGTACTGTACCAGGTGTCGTTGACACCGATGTCCAGCGTGATGAGGTCTGCTTTTGCAATGTTCTGGCGGAAATCACTCTTCATGTTGTCCAGAAAAGCCTGATCATAGGCACCGAAAGTGAAGTTCGGCAGCTCTTCCATTTCCCAGTCATGCATGTTAAAGCTGTCATCGAGCTCATAGCGAAGAGCAGCACTGGTGTAGCCAGGCATGCAGCGCATGGTGAGGTTGGAGCCTGTCCACTTGGAGACCCAGTCAGCATAGGTACCAGGGATGCGCTGGCCCCATATAACCATCTTTCCCTGCTTGTTGTAGTCGGGCTGGCCGAAGCCGGAGCCGATACTGTCGCCAAGGGCAAGATAATTGTTGTAATGTTTTACGTTCTCAGGCGTTGCAGCAAAAGCGGCGACGGCGAGAACAGAGAGTGCCATTGTCATTGCAAGAACGACAGCAAGAACTCTCTTAGCAAGTTTTCTCATGTCCAAAACTCCTTTGTTTTATAAACGTGAAAAAGATCTTCACGTCTCTTCCCGGTTGTCTGACAAACGAGACATCTCGAGCAATCAACATTCTTTAATGTACAACGGTGTAAAATCTTTGTCAAATAACAATCTTTACAAAATGTACAAGAAAACCTAGAAAAAAAGAACTGCTGTCAAATGGTGCTATAACATCATTTTAAATACAATGATAGTTCGTTTTAGCTGTATCTCTCATCCTCCATTTGCATTGCCTCGAAACAATACGGCTCTTTCCGCCGCAAAAAAGGATGCCGGGAAAATTCCCGACATCCTTTTCAATCCGTAAAATCAAAGATTATTTTTTCTTTGCAATGACAAAAGCGGCGGCAGAAGCGGCTGTAATAGCTGCTGCAGCGGCCAGGCCGGCATCTCCGGTGTTGGCGATGCTGCCGGATGCGCCGGAAGCTTTGCCCGGGGCATTGGTTGCATTTGCGTCAGCGGCGTTGGAAGCCTCATCTGCTGTGGAAACTGCCTCAGAGGTAACGACCTCTGAAGTGACGCATGCCGTCGTGCTCTCCTCGCTCTTTTTCGTGTCTGTAACGTTGGTAATATTGGTCTTGGTATTGGTGATGTTCTTAAAAGCATCTAATCCTTTGAAGCTGCTGTTCAGGTTGAGCCCTGCAGCGGTAGCAGAAACTGCAGTGAGAACTGCCGTAAGGAGAAGTGCCAGAACCAGGCCAATTACTCGATTCGTCTTTTTCATTCTTATCATCCTTTCCTTAATATCATTGGTTGCCCAATAGGCCAATTCACAAAATATTGAAATGGACTGCACTATTTTCTGTCTATATTGTATCGGAAGGGTTCCAAAATGTCAACAAACTGTGAACAGAGCGGTCAGATGGAGGCCGGGAACATTTTTCCGCTGCGGAATCGGTACGCGTAGTCGGAGCCAAGGTTCTGGACGCCTACCACGCTCCGCTTGCCGCTTCCCGTGATGGGGAACGGATGATCGTGGTCGAATTTCCGGTAGAGCAGCCGATTCGCAATTTCCGGGAAAGCACGTTTCAGTCTTGCGTCCATCTCCTGGATAATCTGAAGTTCCGAGTGCTCTTTCAGCGGAGAAAATTCGACGTTAATGACAAATTTGGTCTTTCCGCCCGTCTCGCAGGTGGTGACGACCGACGTCATGATATTTTTCGGGTCTTTCTGAATTTCGTCGACGATGCGGAACGGGAGCACGCGGGTCCCGTCTTCCAGAACCACGGCGCTGTCGGAGCGGTCCTTGACATGGACGCAGCCAAGCGAGTCGATATACCCGAATACGTCGCAGGAGACCCAGTCGATACCGCGGGAGTCCGTAATAATCTTGCTGCGGACCTTTTCAAAATGGCGATACCCCGCCATTACCGATGCACAGTTGGCAACAATGATGCCGTACTCATTGTACCCACACTCTACATAAGAACCGTCAGAGGTTTTGCGGAGACAGGTAACCTGTGCATAGGGCACCGGTTTCATGCCGTACTGGTCGCCATGGAGTCTGCGGCCATACTGTTTCTGCCGGAGGGCACGCCAAAGAGTATAGTAGATGCCGCCGTGTTCGGTATCTCCTCCGCCCTGGCCAACGGTAACATATGGGAAGTGCAGGAATCCAAAGAAATGCACCCCGCTTCCGGCCTTGCTCTTCTTCAGGAAGGTGTTAATAAAGTACTCTTCGCCCGGAGAGCAGGCTTCGCCTACTGCCATAATAACCAGCAGGAAGTCCAGCTTCCGGCCTCTCCCCTTCTCGTCGTGATAGCGCTGTTCAATGAGGTACTGGCGGGCGGTCTCCAGCAGGAAATTTGTGGTGGCAACCGCAAAATTAGGCTTGTTGATAAACAGGCAGTCTAAGAACAGCTCCGGATTGTACTCCGGCTCCATGGCGATGGACCAGTTCTGGAACAGGGAGTCCGAAATGGAGGTGAAGATATTGGTGTTGGAATCAGAA
>UQOE01000016.1 GCA_900542575.1 uncultured Oscillospiraceae bacterium | reverse complement strand
ATTATCCTACATGAGGGGGCTTTTTGCTATTGTCCGATTTTACTGGTTCGGTCCAAAGGAGACGGTTTTTTGCTTAAAAGAGATAGCATTATTTGCCGAAGTATCTGTTAAGGAGACCCTGGAAAGCTTTGCCGTGACGTGCCTCGTCGCGTGCCATTTCATGGACGGTATCGTGAATAGCGTCGAGATTGGCAGCTTTTGCACGTTTTGCAAGGTCGGTTTTACCGGCAGTTGCACCGTTCTCAGCATCGACGCGAACTTTAAGGTTCTGCTCAGTGCTGTCAGAGACAACCTCGCCGAGGAGCTCTGCAAAACGGGCAGCGTGGTTTGCCTCTTCCATTGCAGCCTTCTCATAGTAAAGACCTACTTCCGGATAACCTTCCCGGAAAGCGACGCGGGACATAGCGAGATACATACCGACCTCAGAGCACTCACCTTCAAAGTTGGAGCGGAGATCATCTTTGATATCTTCCGGAGCATCCGAGGCAATACCGACTACATGCTCAGAAGCCCAGGTAAGGTCCTCACCCTGCTCAGTGAACTTGGAAGCGGGAGCACCGCAGACCGGACATTTGTAATCTGCCGGAAGAGACTCGCCTTCATAAACGTAACCGCAGACACCACAAACAAATTTTTTCATTGGAATTACCTCCATACCATAAAATTACATATTTTTTAAACAGCTGCTGCAAAGACCTTCAAAAATCAAACTGTAAGATTCAATTCTGCAGTCTGAACAGGAATCTGCAACTCTGCTGATTTCAGGAATCATCGGCATCTTCAGGTCATAGAGACGGCCACAGTTTGTGCAGTACAAATGGTAATGCTGTTTGGTATTGCCGTCAAAATGATCTGAGTTGTCAATTTTTAAAGTAATAATTTTACCCTGTTCCGTCAAGACTCTTAAATTGCGATAAACGGTTGCAAGGCTGATCGATGGAAACTGCTTTTTCAAAGAAACAAAGAGCTCCTCAGCAGTCGGATGGTCGTGTCTGGAGCAGAGTTCCTGCAGAACAGCATCCCGCTGACGGCTATGACGAGTCTCAGTCATAGGAGTGCCTCACTTTCCGAAATGTTTCTTAACGAAAATGATTATTATTACTATTATTATTATACTTTTCCTGCGAGAAAATGCAACCCCGAAATCACAGATTTCCGAAAAATTTCTGGACACTTCCTTTATACTCTTTTTATAATAAAAGATAAGAAAAATTATGTGAAAATAAAGGAGTTATTATGGGAAATCTTGTAGTAGGTCAATCCGGCGGACCGACCGCCGTCATCAATTCCAGCCTGGCCGGTGTCTATCAGAGTGCAAGAGATAACGGCATTGAAAAAGTCTACGGTATGCATTACGGCGTCGAGGGACTCATCCGGGACGACCTCATTCTGCTCAACGAATGTTTTCCTCATAAGAGCGACCTCTCCCTGTTAAAGCGGACTCCTGCCATGTTCCTCGGAACTTGCCGCTACAAGCTTCCGAAAGCAGAAGAAGATCCTGAAGTTTACGAGGCCATATTTCACCGTCTGGAACAGTACCATATTTCGGCTTTCCTCTATATCGGCGGAAACGATTCCATGGACACCATCCAGCAGCTGAGTGACTATGCCGCCTCCCATAAGAAACCGCAAAAATTTATCGGCATTCCGAAGACCATTGACAACGATCTCCCGGCCACAGACCACACGCCTGGCTATGGTTCTGCCGCAAAATTTATCGGCACCAGCATTAAGGAAATTGTCCGGGACACCGAGAGTTTTTACGGAAAAGACCCAAAAATCTCCATCGTCGAAATCATGGGCCGCAATGCCGGATGGCTGACCGCAGCCTCTGCCCTCTCGCGCGACATCGACTGCATCGGACCGGACCTGATTCTGCTTCCGGAGCGGATCTTCCAACCAGAAGCTTTTATTGAGCAGATCCGGGGACTGGCCAAGAAAAAGAAATCCATCGTCATCGCCGCCTCCGAGGGAATTAAGACGGCAGATGGCAAACTTGTCTGTGAACTTTCTGGAAGCTACGCTTTCACTGACCCGTTTGGCCACCGTCAGCTCTCCGGCTCCGGGAAAGTGCTTGGCGACCTTATCTCCAAGCACCTGGGATATAAAAACCGGGTCATCGAATTCTCCATCCTCCAGCGCTGTGCCACCCACCTCGCATCTCAGACCGATATCGATGAAGCGTTTAACTGCGGCTACATTGGGGTAGAAAAGGCTTTGGCAGGTGAAACCGGAAAGATGGTCACCATTCAGGTTCGGAAACGATCCCCCTACCTGGTTGCCTACGAGACCAAAGATATCCATGGCATTGCCAACGAAGAAAAAAGGGTTCCTGACGAAATGATCTCAAAAGACGGAACCGATATCACAGAGGAATTTATCCGGTATGCACGTCCGTTGATCTCCGGCATTCAGCTCCCCTATGACTCTGCGGGTGTTCCGAGACATACGACGCTGAAATAATTTCAAAAGAAAATGGAAAAGGGATGCTGCTTTTTAGCAGCATCCCTTTTTGAATGTATCTAAATCAGATTATGCAGTTCAGTTTCCGATAAGACCAAGCAGAATATCGAGGCCCTCGTCGATCTCCTCTGTGGAGATAGCCAGAGGCGGAAGCAGACGAAGCACATTATTGCCTGCGGTCAGCGTCAGAAGACCGCGGGAGTTCAGAGAATTGCAGACATCAATGTTGCGGAGTCCGGAAAGTCGGATACCGATCATAAGGCCTTTTCCCTGTACCGCTTCCACAAACGGTGAGCCGTTGCCAAGAATCTGACTCCGCATATAATCGCCTTTTGCCTGAACATCGGAGAGGAACTTGTCGTCCATGACGCTCTGGATGTAATTTCCGGCAGCGGCCGCAATCGGATTGCCGCCGAACGTTGAGGCATGGGTTCCCGGGCCCAGGACGTCCTGATAGGGCTCAGCAGCCATAATGCCGCCCATGGGAAGGCCGCCGGCAATGCCCTTGGCAAAAGAGACGACATCGGGTTTCAGATCGTAGCTTTGGAAGCAGAACAGGCTGCCGGTGCGGCCGACGCCGGTCTGCACCTCATCGACCAACATCAGAAGATCGTTTTCCGTGCAGAACTCACGGACCTGTTTGACATATTCCGGATCAAGCGGATTGACGCCGCCCTCTCCCTGGATCAGCTCAAGCATGACCGCACAGACATCGTCGCCCATCTGGGCCTTGAGATCGTCCATATCGTTCGCTATTGCGTGACGGAAGCCCTCGGTAAACGGAAAGAAATATTTGTGGAAAACATCCTGTCCGGTCGCATTCAGCGTAGTAATGGTGCGGCCGTGGAAGGAATCCTGCAGCGTGATGATAGTAGCACGTCCTTCCCCGTACTTGTCATAGCTGTATTTACGAGCGAGTTTAATCATGCCCTCGTTGGCTTCCGCACCGGAATTGCCGAAGAAGACCTTGGACATGCCGGTACGCTTGCAGAGCGTTTTCGCAAGCTGTGCACACGGCTCCGTATAATACAGGTTGGACATATGGCCGAGTTTTTTCGCCTGCGAATAGATGGCATCTGCCCAGCCCTGGTTGCCGTAGCCGAGGCAGTTTACGCCGATGCCCGAGGTGAAATCAATATATTTGTTCCCTTCGTAATCATAAACCGTTGCACCCTCTCCGTGCTCGATGGCAATTGGAAAGCGGCCATAGGTATGCATGACATAGCTGTCATCCATCTGTTTCAATTCTTCCGATGTCATTTGTTTTCCCCTTTCCAAATCATGGTGCCGATTCCGCGGTGGGTCAGCATCTCTATTAAAATGGCGTGCGGTATGCGGCCGTCAAGAATATGGGTTCGTTTAACACCATGCTCCAAAGCATTTGCACAGCATTCCACTTTCGGAATCATGCCGCCGGTGACGACGCCGTCCCGTTCCAGATAAGGGATCTCCATCGGGAGAATCTGATGAATCAGTGTATCCGGGTCATCCGGATCCCGGAGGACACCGCGTACGTCAGTCATCAGAATCAGTTTTTCCGCATGGACCGCTGCCGCAATCTCCGCTGCTGCGGTATCCGCATTGATGTTATAACATTTGTTTCCATCAATTCCTTCGGCAACCGTAGCAATAACCGGAATGGTATCGGACATCAGCGTGGTCCCGATAATTGTCGGGTCAATGGCGGTAATTTCCCCGACAAGGCCGTAATCAATGCCGTCACCGTTATCGAGTTTCTTCGCCTGAATCAGGTGGTCATCCAGACCGCAAAGACCGATGGCATGGCCGCCGCGGGTATTGATAAGATTGACAATGTTTTTATTGACCTGCCCGCAGAGAACGGACTGGACGACGTCCATCGTGTCCTGATCTGTATAGCGGAGTCCGTTGATTTTGCGGGTCGGAATCTGCAGACGGCTGAGCATATTGTTGATGGCTGGGCCGCCGCCATGGACCACAATAACGCGAACGCCTACCAATGAGAGCATGACAAGATCGGAGGTTACCGCTTCCACCAGTTCTTCCGAGACCATGGCATTGCCGCCGTACTTGACGACAATGGTCTTTCCATAATATTTCTGAATATAAGGAAGCGCCTCACTCAGAGTTTCCGCGCGTTCCTGCAGAGTTAAATCCATCTTACATCTCCCAATCAGGTCCTGTAATCACCGTTAATTTTTACGTAGTCATAAGTCAGATCGCATCCCCAGGAGGTGACCGAAGCATCTCCCTCATGGAGATTCAGCGTAATGACAACCTCTTCTTCATGAAGAACTTTCTTTCCAAGCTCTTCGTCGAAATCGAGGCCTTTGCCGCCCGCGCAGACCGGAAGAACTCCGGCTGCAGAGGAGAAAGTGATATCTGTTTTGTCGGGATCAAAAGAGGCACCGGAATAGCCGGCTGCGCAGAGAACGCGCCCCCAGTTTGCATCTTCGCCGTAGATAGCGGTCTTGGTCAGAGAGGAGTTGATGACGCTTTTCGCAATCGTCTCAGCGGTCGCCTCATCTTTGGCTCCCTCTACTGTGCAAGTGATCAGATGAGAAGCGCCCTCACCATCGGATGCCATCAGGCGAGCAAGATACGTGCAGATACTGAGCATAGCGTCCAGCAACTGCTCATAATCCTCATTCGGTTCCGTAATCATAGCGTTTCCAGCCAATCCATTGGCCAGAATGATGCAGGTATCATTGGTTGACATGTCACCGTCAATGCTGATGCGATTGAATGTCTTCCGAACCGTCTCCGTCAAAGCCTTTTTCAGAAGTTCGCCGGAGATGGAGATATCGGTTGTCAGATAGCATAGCATGGTGCCCATATGAGGGGCGATCATACCGGAACCTTTGGTAATACCGCCGAGATGCACTTCTTTTCCGCCGATCTGAAATGAAACCGCTCGTTCTTTCATCACGGTATCGGTCGTCATGATAGACCGGGCGGCTGCGCTAGATCCGTCTTTGCTCAGTTTCCTGACAAGAGTGGGAATGGCGTTGGAGATGGCATCGATATTCAAACGCTGTCCGATGACGCCGGTGGAGGAAACTAAAATATCATCCTGAGGAATTCCAAGAGCAGCACCAAGGAGCTCCGTCTCTTTCTGTGCATTCTCCATACCCTCCGGAGCACACGCGTTTGCAATAAAGCTGTTGGCCATGATTGCCTGTGCACGTCCGTCTTTCAGATGAAGAATATCAAGCTTAACCGGATCTGCTTTCACCGCGTTGGAGGTAAAGAGACCGGCTGCGGTACAGGTGACTTCTGAGCAGATCAGGGCGAGATCGTTCCGGTCGGCCGGAGACGTCGGCTTGATGCCGGCATGCATGCCAGCTGCGGTAAATCCATCTGCTGCGCAGACACCGCCTTCCATGATTTTCATTTCCCGTGCGCCCCCTTACAGATCCAGCTTGGAATAGAAGTCCGTTCCCTGGAACGTTGCAAAATAGTCTGCTGGCGTCTCGGCACGGCGAATCAGTTCAGTGCTTCCGTCTGTCTTAAGGAGAATCTCAGCGCATTTCAGTCTGCCGTTGTAGTTGTAACCCATGGAGTAGCCATGAGCGCCGGCGTCGTGGATAAAGAGCAGATCTCCCATATCAATTTTCGGGAGCTTCCGGTCAATCGCGAACTTATCCGAGTTCTCGCAGAGGGAACCCGTGACGTCGTAGGTATGGTCGCAGGGCTCATTCTCTTTCCCGAGGACGGTGATATGGTGATAGGCACCGTAGATAGCCGGGCGCATCAGGTTGACAGCACAGGCATCGACGCCGATATATTCTTTATAAATATGTTTTTCATGGATGGCTCTGGTTACAACAGCACCGTACGGCGCGAGCATGAAGCGGCCCATCTCGGTATAGATGGAAACATCTCCCAAACCGGCCGGAACCAGAATTTCATCGAACTTCTTGTGAACGCCTTCTCCAATGGAGAGAATATCGTTCGGGGTCTGATCCGGTTTGTATGCAACGCCGACACCGCCGGAGAGGTTGATGAATTTAATATCGGCACCGGTCTCTTTATGGAGCTTGACAGCCAGCTCGAACAGCTCGCCGGCGAGCTTCGGATAATATTCATTGGTTACGGTATTGGAAGCGAGGAAGGCATGGATGCCAAAATGCTTGACGCCCTTCTGCTGAAGAATTTTAAAAGCTTCCGTAATCTGCTCTTCGGTCATGCCATATTTTGCATCGCCCGGGTTATCCATGATGCCATTGCTCATGGTAAAAACTCCGCCGGGGTTGAAGCGGCAGGACATGGTCTCCGGCAGCTCTCCGCCGCAGGCCTTCTCGCAGAAGTCAATATGGGTGATATCGTCCAGGTTGATGATGGCGCCGACCTTTTTTGCATAGGTATATTCCTCGAACGGCGTGTCGTTGGAGGAGAACATAATGTGGTCGCCATCCAGACCAATGGCCTTGCTGAACATGAGCTCCGTCTTGGAGGCGCAGTCAGTGCCCCAACCATAATCATCGGTCAGGATTTTTACAATAGACGGGTTTGGAGTCGCTTTGACGGCGAAATACTCCCGATATCCCGGGTTCCAGGAAAAGGCCTTTTTTACCAGATCTGCATTGGTGCGAATACCGGCCTCATCGTAGAGATAAAATGGAGTCGGATAGGTCTTTGCAATTTCTTCCGCCTTTTCTTTTGTGACAAATGCTTTTTTGGCCATTTTTATTCTCCTTCTCTTATTTCAGTCCTGCTGTCTCATCAAAGCCCAGCATCAGATTCATATTCTGTACGGCCGCGCCCGAAGCGCCCTTGCCGAGGTTATCAAACTGTGAAGTGATGGTCATGCGCTCATCATTGCCGCAGACGGTAATCCGCATACGGTTGGTTCCGGACAGCTCATTGGCATAGAGAGTGCCGGAAGCAGCAACTTCCCTGGAGACCTCAACCATCGTAGAATTGCGATAATATTCATACAGCATATCTTTGACAGTCTCTGCCGAATAGCTGTCCGCAAGGAACTGTGCATGGAGCGGAACGCCGACTTCCATCCCCTTGTAGTAATCGTCTACAATTGGGTTGAAGACCGGTTCCAGCTTTAGACCGCAGACCTTTTTCATCTCCGGAAGATGCTTATGGCAGCCGTTCAGGCCATACTGTCCGGGAGAGTCCAGTTTCTTTTCTCTCCCATCCTGCTCATACTGAGCAATCATTTTCTTGCCGCCGCCGGAATAGCCGGTCAGGGACCAGGCTGTCAATGGCGTATCAGGTCGGACAATGCCGAGCTTCACCAAAGGATAGACAATGGAGATAAATCCGGAAGCATGGCAGCCGGGATTCGCGACGCGTTTGGAGTGAATGATATGCTCCCGATGTTCATAGGACAGTTCCGGGAAACCATAATCCCATCCTGGGCTGGTACGGTGCGCAGTCGAAGCGTCTATGATTTTGGTGTTTGGATTTTCCACAAGGGAAACCGCCTCAACTGCGGCAGCATCCGGCAGGCATAGAAAAACGAGGTCGGCAGCGTTCATCAGTCTTTTGCGCTCAGAGACATCCCGATGAAGTTCCTGGGAGATGGTAAGAAGCTCAATATCCTCCCTTGTGCCCAGTCTTTCGTAAATCTGCAGTCCGGTCGTGCCCGAACTGCCGTCAATGTATACTTTCGGTTTCATTCTGTTCCCTCTTCGCTGTGCAGTTATTCCTTCAAATATAATGGTAATAAATGTATATTAATACATTTCGCTTGCATATTCAACCAAATAAATGCATAAATATTGAAAAAATTCCCAATAATATTCATTTTATACCGGGAGCCGCTGCATATTCTCTATGCAGCGGCTCCCTGACTGGTTTTCTTATTATTTCAGAATCATCCGATGAAAGACCTTTTTTCCCTTTTTAATGACAATGCCCTGTCTCAGCGCATCCTCACTGAAGGTCTGGCCGAAATCGGTAACCTTTTCGCCGTCTGCACGGACGCCGCCCTGCTGAACCAGCCGTCTGCCCTCGCCTTTTGACTTAGCAATGCCGGCCTTGATGAGAAGGGTAAGGATATCAACAGAACCATCCGTCAGATCCTCCGGCGTGAGAGCTGTTTCCGGCATGTTCTCGCTGGCGCCCTGTCCCATGAAAATAGCATGGGCGGTATTCTGTGCCTTAGTGGCTTCCTCCTCGCCGTGAACCAGTTTTGTAAGTTCAAACGCAAGAATTTCCTTTGCCTGGTTGAGCTGACTGCCCTCCCATTTGTCCATTTCGTCGATCTGCTCCAGAGGGAGGAATGTCAGCATGCGGATGCATTTCATAACATCGGCATCATCTACATTTCTCCAGTACTGATAGAAATCGTAGGGAGAGGTCTTGTTCGGGTCCAGCCAGACCGCGCCGGATGAGGTCTTCCCCATCTTTTTGCCCTCGGAGTTGAGAAGCAGTGTAATGGTCATGGCATAGGCGTCCTTACCGGTCTTTTTCCGGATAAGTTCCGTGCCGGCCAGCATGTTTGACCACTGGTCGTCGCCGCCGAATTCCATATTGCAGCCATAATGGGTGTAGAGGTAATAGAAATCGTAGGCCTGCATGGTCATGTAGTTAAACTCAAGAAAGCTCAGTCCACGGGCCATTCTCTGCTTGTAGGCCTCTGCGCGGAGCATATTATTGACCGAAAAATAAGTGCCCACTTCGCGGAGATAGTCAATGTAATTGAGCTTAAGGAGCCAGTCGGCGTTGTTGACCATAATGGCCTTATCCTCACCGAAGTCGATAAAGCGCTCCATCTGTTTTTTGAAGCAGTCACAGTTGTGCTGAATCTGCTCCGGGGTCATCATCTGACGCATGTCGGTCCGGCCGGAGGGGTCTCCGATGTAGCCGGTGCCGCCGCCAATGAGAACGACAGGCCGATTGCCCGCCATCTGAAGCCGTTTCATCAGGCAGAGTGCCATAAAATGGCCGACGTGAAGACTGTCCGCGGTGGGGTCGAAGCCGATATAAAAGGTCGCTTTCCCGTTATTGATAAGCTCCTTAATTTCTTCCTCATCTGTCACCTGGGCAATGAGTCCGCGGGCGACGAGCTCGTCGTATAATGTCATCGAACTGATTCCTTTCCTCTGATGATAAAATAATTCCTTAATAGTTTAGCTTTTTCCCTGTTTAAAGTCAATAGAGGAAGCCGATTGGAGCATCTCCTCTGCACTCTTCCTCTGCAGTTCCGTAATATTTTCTCCTCCGATAATACGAGCGAGCTCCAGGATCCTCCCCTCGCGATCCAGTTTCCGGACTCGCGTGAACGTTTTCCCATCCTGCACCTCTTTGGATATCCTGTAATGGGCATCTGCATAGGAGGCCACCTGAGCACTGTGGGTGATGCAGAGAACCTGGTGATTCTGTGCCACACTGTGCAGCTTCATAGCAATACGCTCTGCCTCTTTTCCAGAGACCCCGGTGTCAATCTCATCAAATATCATGGTCTGAACGTTGCCCTTCACGGAGAGCACATTCTGGATAGCCAGCATAATGCGGGACAGCTCGCCGCCGGAAGCGACTTTGGACAGTGGTTTCGGCTCTTCGCCCGCATTGGTGGAAATTAAGAATTCGATTTCATCGGAGCCGACCGGGTTCAGCTTGCAGTGGGTAAAGCTGGTCTGAAGCACTACGTTCGGCATATTGAGGAACTTCAGCTCCTCCCCCACCTTCTGTTCAAATTCCCGGGCCGTATGTTTCCTTGCCAGGCTCAGTCTTTCGGCGGCTTCCAGGAGGGTCCCCTTTTTTTTCTCCAGCTCTTGCTCCAGTTCCGCACTGGTCTCCTTCCGGTGCTGAAGCGAATAGAGTTCTTTCTTCTCACGGTCCAGATAGCTTAGGATCTCCTCTTCGGTCTGGCCGTACTTGCTGCGCAGTTTCTGTAACTCCGCCATCCGGTCTTCCACGGCCGCCTGATCCTGTGGATCGTAATTGCAGGAATAGAGAAGATCCTGTACGGCATCTCGAAGGTCCTGAACCGCATAGGCCGTTTCCGTCAAGCTGTCCGCAGTATCCTGTGCCTCCGGGAGATAGGAAACCGCCTGTTCCAGTGACTGCGAGGCGTCAAACAGGCTGGAGACGGCACCGGCAGATTCCTCACCGTCGTTCAGGTCACCCAGAGCTTTTTCCAGGCTGCGGATCACTTTTTCGCTGTGTCGGTAGAAATCCCGCCTGGTCTGCAGTTCGTCCCACTCGCCGGGCCGGATCTGAGCTGACTCAATCTCTTCCACTTCATACTGCAGGAAATCGATACGCCTGGCCGCCTCTTCTGCATCTTTCTGCAGAGAGCGGTATTGACGGTAGAGTCCCAGATACTCGGAATATTTCGAATAATAATCCCGATGCAGCGAAGTCAGACCCCCGAGGAGATCCAAATAGCGGTAATGGTAATCCCGGTTCAGAAGATTCTGACTGTCGTGCTGACCGTGGATACTGATCAGAAGCCGCCCAAGCTTTTTGAGCATAGCCGCCGTAGCAGGGTTTCCGTTTATACGGCAGCTGCTGCGGCCGTCCCGCTTCATCGTACGGGAGATCATCAGCGAATGATCGTCCGAGATGTCCAGATCCATTCGCTGGAGCATTTGTTCCGCATCGGGGGAAATATCCTCGAACAGTGCGGTTACATGGGCTTCCTGCGTCCCCGTTCGAATGAGCTCTTTGGAGCTGCGCTCACCGAGGACCAGATTCAGGGAGTCAATAATAATGGATTTGCCGGCACCGGTCTCGCCGCTGAGCACATTCAGCCCGTCCGAAAAAGCAATTTCAGCGGACTGAATAATGGCGATATTTTCAATTTTCAGACTGCTGAGCATGTTGTTATCTTCCTTCCGTTATGAGAGCAGTCGGCTGACGTTCTCATAAAAACTGCGGACCTGTTCCCGGTCGCGGCAAAGAACAAAAATCGTATCGTCACCTGCCAGAGTGCCGACCACACCCTCCGAGTCGGTAGCGTCGATGGCCGCTGCGGCGGCGCTTGCCATTCCGCTGTGGGTTTTGATTACGACGATATTTTCTGCGAAATCTACTGAGACAATTGCCTCCGAGAGGATCGCATTATATTTTGCAGAACCGATGCCCTCCGTATCGGTATTCAGGCAGTAGATCGACTTCCCGTTCGGTCCGACTTTTTTGATCAGTTTCAGTTCCTTGATATCACGGGAAACGGTGGCCTGCGTCACATCATACCCTTTTTCCCGGAGCTTCTGGATGAGCTCGTCCTGGGTGGAGATCTGCCCTTCCCGGATCAGCATGCGGATCATGTTCTGTCGGTCTTTTCGATAATTCATTTAGTTCTCCCTCCCTGCCAGCTTCCGGTTCAGTATTTCGAAAAAGTTGTCGTTTTTGATACGGATAAAGCTGGCATATTTCTCCGATTTGGAAAAAGATATCACATCATCTGGGAGAATGTCGATGACGTCCTCTCCGTCAAAGGAGAGCACCAGTTCCTTGTTGGGTGCTGTCGGGTCGCATGCGATCTCAATTCGGTTTTCCGAACTGAAAACGATGGAACGTGCAAACAGGGACTGGGGACAGATCGGCGTGACGACGATAGCCTCGATCGTCGGGTTGATGACAGGACCGCCTGCAGAGAGAGAATAGCCGGAGGAACCGGTTGGCGTGGCGACAATAATTCCATCGGCACGAAAGCGGTTGATGAGGCGGTCATCACAGGTGATGTTGATATCGGTAATCTTGACCTTGCGGCCGCGGCAGAGAACCGCGTCGTTAATGCAGTGATGATTCTCTATAACAACTCCGTGGCGGATCAATTTTGCATCCAGGAGCATACGCCTGTCAATTTCATAATTGCCGTCAATCAGATCTTTCAGAAGGGGCAGCTCATTGCGTTCCAGCCCGGCCATAAATGCGAGATGTCCGGCATTGATGCACAGAATAGGCTTATCATAGTCGACCACACGCTTGGCAGCCATAAGCATGGAGCCGTCGCCGCCCACTGTGATAACGGTGTCGCACCAGGGGATCAGATCCTCAAACGGCATTGCCTGCATCCCCGGAATTCTGGAGAAAGCGTTCTCGTCTTCCTTCAGACAGGCATATTCCGAGCCATAGCGGCGCAGCCATCCGCAGATTTCGACGGTTGTCTCCTGCGCCATCGTGCGAGTCAGGTTCGGAAGCAGTGCTATTTTCATTGAGATCCCCCTTTGCCATTTTGCTTATCCAGATCGTTATGGGAGGCCTCCGTAAGTTCGGAGACCGCAAAGGTCAGCAGATTTTCCGGTTCCTCTGATTTTTCCAGGAACATCAGGTACTCAATATTGCCCTCAGGGCCCTTGATGGGTGAATAGGTCAGCCCCAGAAGAGAAAAGCCATGGTCCAGCGCAAACTGTGTGATGGTCTCTACGACCTCCGTATGGACTTTGACGTCCCGGACGACACCTTTCTTTCCGACCTTCTCCCGGCCGGCCTCAAACTGCGGTTTGATCAGGCAGACAGCCTGGCCGCCCATCCGGAGCCGTTCCCGAAGCACCGGAAGGATAATCCGCAGCGAGATGAAAGAGACATCTACGCTTGCAAAATCAATGGGTTCCGGAATCTGCTCAGCGGTCACATAGCGGAAATTTGTGCGCTCCATGTTGACGACGCGCGGATCAGTTACCAGCTTCCAGGCGAGCTGACCGTATCCGACATCGATGGAGTAGACTTTTTTTGCACCGTTCTGCAGCATACAGTCCGTAAACCCGCCGGTGGAGGCACCGATATCCATGCATGTTTTGTCTTTTAGATCGAGCGGAAAAACTTCCATGGCTTTGGCGAGCTTATATCCGCCCCGGCTGACATAAGGCATTTTTTTCCCACGAAGCTCAATTCGGTCGTCTTCTTTGACCTGCTCTCCGGCTTTCAGGCACCGCTGGCCGTTGACATAGACTGAGCCCTCCATAATAAGGGCCTTGGCCTTTTCACGGCTCTCCGTCAGGCCATGCTCAAATACAGCGACATCCAGACGTTTTTTATTCTTCAAGATTATTTGCACTCCTGTGTAATTCTTCCGTCATGGACGCACAGTCGAGATGATACCGGCGGCGCAGCGTCGGAATGGATGCATGGTCGACAAAGGTGTTGTCCACGGCAATATGGGTATAGCTGCCGGAATAGTGCAGCTGCAGCAGCTGCACGGCAAAAAGCTCGCCGATGCCGCCGCTCTTGACCCCCTCCTCGTAGAACAGAATCTTCTGACATTTCGCCGCCTCGCGAACTGCTTCGGGGTGGACCGGGAAAATTTTATTCAGCTTCAGCAGCTTGACGGAGATACCGTCTTTTTCTGCTGCCTCAACCGCCCTGGCCGCCTCGGAAAACAGGCCGCCGAAGGTGACCAGACAGATCGGTGCATCGGGGTCGCCGAGAATCTGAAAGTCATCATAGAGCTCTGTAAAGCCTTCGGGAAGATATCCCTCCTGGCCGCGCGGATACCGCACTGCAATGACCTTGCCCTCATCGTAGAGGGCGCGATACAGATATTGGGAGACGCCCTTATAGCTTGAGGGCGAATAGATAACACTGTTGGGAATGGTACGGAGAAATGCGATGTCAAAAATGCCCTGGTGGCTCCGTCCGTCGTCCCCGACGAAGCCGGCTCGGTCAACGGCAAAGATGACTTTCAGGTCCTGCATAGAGACATCGTGCACGATTTCATCGTAGGCACGCTGCAGGAAGGTGGAATAGACAGCGAAGACCGGAATCATGCCGCCCTTGGAGAGACCGCCGGCAAAGGTCGCGGCAAACTCCTCCGCAATGCCGACATCAAAGAATCGGTTTGGGAACCGCTTTGAGAACTCCTGCAGACCTGTGCCAAGCGACATGGCAGCCGTGATGGCGCAGATGCGTTTGTCATCCTCTGCAAACTGACAGAGAGCACTGCCGAATTCTTTTGAAAAGTTCGTGGCGGGCTTTTTCGCCGGGATTCCGGTAGCGGGATCAAAGCGGGAGACGCCGTGAAAAGCCGAGGGATTTTTCTCTGCAGGCGGATAGCCCTTTCCTTTGACCGTCTTTACGTGAATGAGCACTGGGTCATGAATATTCTGCGTTTCCTTTGCACTGTTCAGGGCATTGCAGAGGCTGTCAAGATCATGGCCATCGATTGGCCCCATGTAGGCAAAGCCGAGGTCCTCAAAGAAATTGCTGGAATAGATCGTGTTTTTCAGCTTTTTCTTGGCCTTGACAATTCCCTTAATGGCCGTCTCACCCACGACGGGAACCTGATTCAGGGTATTCCGCACCTCCGCCTTCAGCTCATAGTAGCGCGGATTGGTCCGAATAAAAGTCAGGTAGCGGGCAAGCGCGCCGACATTCGGCGAGATGGACATATCGTTCTCGTTCAGGATGACGATAAGCCGCGTATTGGAATGTCCCGCATTATTCAGGGCCTCATAGACCAGACCCCCGGTAAAGGATCCGTCCCCGATGACAGCGACTGTGTAGGAAGGGTCTGCTTTTAAAGCCTTCGCAGCTGAGAGCCCATAGGATGCGGCAATGGAGGTTCCACTGTGTCCGGCAGCGAAAACATCGTGCGGGCTTTCCTTCGGATTTGGAAATCCCGAGATGCCGCCATCCTGCCGCAGGGTGGAAAACCTGTCATAACGGCCCGTCAGGAGCTTATGGGTATAGCACTGATGACCGACATCCCAAACAATAGAATCCTTCGGGGAATCAAAGACGCGTTCCAGTGCAATTGTCAGCTCCACAACTCCGAGATTGGAGGCAAGATGGCCGCCGTTCTTAGCGGTAGTCTGAATGAGCGTGTCTCGAATTTCATCGGCAAGGACATCCAGCTGCGGGCGTGAAAGCTTTTTGACATCTTCCGGAGAATGAATATTCTCTAATAGAATGTGTTCCATAAACGTCTGCCTCAGTAATTTCTGGTCAGGAGTTTCCTGGTGAGATCGGCCAGGAAAGCGTGGTCAGGAAAATGTTCGAGTGCGGAAAGGGCCTCGTCGGTAAAGTCGGCCGCCCGACGGCGGGACTCCTCCAGACCGAGAAGACCGACGTACGTGGTCTTGTTTCCCTCTGCATCGTGGCCGGTTGCCTTGCCAAGAGTGGCGGCGTCTCCGACGACATCCAGGATGTCATCCTGAATTTGGAAAGCCACACCGAGATCTTCGCCATAGAGAACTGCGTTTTCGGTAAGACCTGGATCGGCCCCGGCAACCGCACATCCCATTTCACATGCGGCGCGGATAAGTGCACCTGTTTTACGGGCATTGGTCTCGGTGACGCGGTCCAGACTCAGCTCCGGCTTTCCCTCATTTTCCTCATCCATAGTCTGCCCGCCCAGCATACCGCGGATACCGGTTGCGCGGGAGAGAAGCTGAATGCATTTGACGGCAGCTTCCGGGTCTACCTCTGCATGGGAAGCCACCTCAAATGCATAGGCTTCCAGTGCATCTCCGGCCAGCAGCGCATAATTTTCCCCGTACTCTTTATGACAGGACGGCTTGCCGCGGCGATAGTCATCGTTGTCCATGCAGGGAAGGTCGTCGTGGATAAGAGAAGAAGTGTGGATCATCTCAATGGCGCATGCCATGGGAAGGGCGTCCTCCCAGTCCCCGCCGCAGAGACGGCAGAACTCCAGGACCAGCACGGGACGGATCCGTTTTCCGCCAATCATCGTGCTGTATTTCATGGCTGCAGCGGTTTGAGCCACCGCACTGTCGTCGGGCTCCAGATAATCGGAGAGGGCACGGTTAATGCGGTCCAGATATTTCTCGTACTGCAGCTCATGTTCCGGTGTCAAACCTAAAGATGCCATTGTTATTCCGCCTCTTTTTCTGAATCGATCTTGGTAATTTTCTGTTCGGCGCGGTCAAGGACCTGGTTGCAGAAGTCCGCAAGCCCGGTTCCTTCTTCGAACAGCTTCAGAGATTCATCCAGAGGAAGGGTTTCTTTTTCGAGCTTCTGGACAATCTCTTCCAGGCGCTTCATCGCCTGCTCGTAGGTCATTTTCTCTTTCTCAGCCATTTTCGTTCTCCTCGGAATGAATTTCCTCTGCACGGGCGGTAATTCTTCCGTCCCGCATACGGATAATCAGATTGTCACCTGGTGTAACCTTTATAACGGTGTCAACCACCATGCCCTTCTCGTTTTGAACCAGACCGTATCCGCGGGAAAGTACCTGCAGGGGGTTATAGGCCACCAGCTTTCCAGATGCCACGGAAAGACGCGTTCGCTGTGTGCGGACCAGCTCGGTCTCCCGCCGGACCAGTCGTTCGTTCTGACGGTCCAGATGAAGACGGCGGTCTGCCAGCTGTTCCGGCAGCGCTTTCCAGAGCCGGTCGGTCAGCAGGTCCAGACGAAGACGCCGCTCATCCAGCAGCGAGGAAAAGCTGCGAAGGACATTGGATGTTTTCAGATATTGGATACGGGCGCGTCCTTCATTGATTTGATTTTGAAGGACAGCCCGCATTTTATTCTTGTAAATCAGCGTCCGATCGTATTCCTCTGACGCATTGGGTGATACAACTTCCGCAGCGGCGGAGGGCGTCGGGACACGGAGATCCGCGACAAAATCGATCAGCGTTGTGTCGGTCTGATGACCTACACCGGATACAACGGGCGTCTGCATGGCATAGACAGTGCGGGCAACCATCTCGTCGTTGAAACACCAAAGATCTTCCATGGATCCGCCGCCTCTGGCGGCGAGAATGACATCACAGCCGGAGCGGTCCAGTGTCCGCAGCGCTGTGGCAATCTGAGCCGGTGCTTCTTTTCCCTGCACCATGGCGGGACAAAGTACAATTTCCGCAGCAGGCCAGCGCCGTCGCAGAACTTTTTTGATATCCTGGAACGCGGCTCCGGTCGGAGATGTGACGACGCCGATACGCATTGGATAAGGCGGGATTGGCTTTTTATGGGACTCATCAAACAACCCCTCTTTCTGCAGCCGGTCTTTCAGCTGTTCAAAAGCCAGACTCAGAGCGCCGAGCCCGTCGGGCTGCATATTTTCCACATAAATCTGGTACTGCCCGTTGGCAGGATATATGGAGACGCTTCCAAAGACAATCAGCTTCATGCCGTCCTCCAGCTCAAATGGAAGCCGGGCGGCATTCGACCGAAACATGACGGCACGGATGGCCGCTTTCTCATCCTTCAATGTGAAGTAGAGATGTCCTGAGCGGGCACGGGTAAAGTTCGAGATTTCTCCGGACAAAAGAATATTTTTAAAATGGTAATCCCCGTCAATGACGGATTTGAGATACAGGGTCAGCTGACTGACCGTCAGCACCTGCGGAGATACGGATTCCATAAATTCACTTCCTTGCGGCACAAATAGCCGCGGGATCTGCCGGCGGAAGACCCGCCTCTGCGCTTAGTGCTGTCAGCACAGCCGTACCGGCAGCATTGTCGGCGGAAAACTCCGGCGACGCAAACGAAGCACCGAATTCCTCCGTAAAGTCCCTGCGGATGAGAGAGTTGGACATGACGCCGCCGGAAAAAACAATAGGAAGCCCGGGATACGCAGCCATTAATCGGGTGGCCATAAGACGGAGAGATGCCTCAATATAGCGGAGACAGAACCGGGCGATATCAGCCGGCGGCTCTCCCTTTTCCAACATGGCACGGCACTTGTTCTCCACGCCGGAAAGACTGCAGTCCATTCCCCGTACCGACGGGTGAATGCGAAATTCTTTTTCCGACTGCAGGGCCAGCTGTTCCAGTGCCGGGCCTGCGGGGAAACTGAGCCCGAGCATCAGTCCAACCCGGTCAATTGCCATTCCGGCCTTGAGGTCTGTCGAGGTGCCGATGCACTCAATTTGCAGCGGGACCTTTTCCCCGGGATGCACCAGAAGAGATTCCGTTGTGCCACCAGACACATGAAACGCGAGAAAGTCTTTCCCGACCAGGTCCAGCCTTCCGGAAGAATAGAGAGCGGCGGCAACATGGCCTTCCTGATGTGAAAATGCGTAAAACGGTACGCCGGCGACAGCTGCACTGTTTCCGGCACTGCAGGTTCCAACCAGGAAGCAAGGCATATAGCTGTCCGCTTTTCGCCGTGGTCTGGCAGAAGCGCCGAATGCGGAAAACCGCAGGGAACCTGGAACTGCATGCAGCCCCTCCTCCGCGCGATTCAAGGCTTTCGCCGTCATTTCCGGCAGCTGCTGTGTATGGTGAAAGACCGCCTCACTCTGCCGAATGCCCTTTTCCCCTTTGCGGACGGGCAGAAGCCGTTTGGCGTGATACACAGCATTGTGTTCCGCATCATAGACGGCTGCAGAAGTGGTGTAGTTGCTGGTATCGACAGCAAAATAGAGCCGGCTCATACCTCGCGCGCACGGGCAATGCTGCCGAGGATGCCGTTGATAAAGGCGCTGTCCTTCTTTCCGGCATATTTCTTCGCCAGCTCGACTGCCTCATTGATAGAGACACTGTCCGGAATGTCGTCGAAATAGAGAATTTCGCAGACAGCAAGACGCAGAATGGCGAGTGAGACACGGGACATGCGTTCCAGACTCCAGCCGACTGCGTAAGAGGAGATTTCCGTATCAATTTCCGGAAGATGGGCAAGTGTTTCGGTAATGAGTGAGTGGGTAAAGTCTGACGGCTGAATGAATTCAGATTCTTCGGCCAGTTCGGTCAGTTCCGCCTCCGAGAGATCGGGGTGAAACGCCTGTTCAAACAGGACCAGAAAAGCCTGCTCGCGTTCTTGACTGCGGTTCATATAGAGAGCCCTCCCAAAAAACAGAGCCCTCCAAATGGGAATTATCTGGAGAGCTCCTTGTTTCATCGATTCAAATTCAAGGTTCCATGTCGGTCATTTCGACGTCTGTTCCTGGAAGATCGTCGGTTTTGACCCCGGTTATTGTGACGTCAACCCTCGTAACAATGCGGCCCGTCATATTTTGAATAGCATTTTTCACGGCGCTTTGGACGTTTGCGGCGACCTCCTGAATTTTTGCGTCGCCGGAAACAATGATATAGACGTGTACGCGGATGTCATAATCCGTAATCTGCACAGCTGCATGCTTGATATCGTCAGAACCGATTTTAAAAGTGCTGTAAAGATCCGCAGGCCGGCTGCCAAGGTCTGCTACGCCGTCAACGTCCCTTGCTGCATTGGCTGCAATGGTAGCAATAACCTCTTCGGAGATAATCAGACCAGAGGAAAATGGTTTCTTTGAATTGTCCTGCTTCATACAGATCCTCCTAAATGTGAATGGGGATAACTTTCCAATCATTTTACCATACCGCCCTCTGATTCTCAATATTTGACTTCTTTCCGCGCAACCGCTTCTTTTGAATCTTATTAAGATTGAAGACCGTCGTAATTTTTGTTATACTTCTTCCAAATGCGGCTGCGCTGGCTCCGCGCATTTATCAAACAATCTTTTCTGAGAGGTCTTTTCATGGAAACAGTTAGCAACGAAAAACGCCTCAGCGGAAAAAACCGACCGAAACGGAAGAGAAACCGCTTCGAACGCTGGTGCAAATCCAACGAATTCGTTCTCATCTCCTTCTTTACGGCCGTTGTCGTATCCCTTGTCTTTTGGATTGTATACGGCATAAATCCGCTCGGGGACATGTCTGTCATGCGAATGGACATGTATCATCAATACGGACCGCTGCTCGGGGAATACTTTGACCGTCTGACCGGTTCCGGCGGATTGATCTACTCCTGGCACAGCGGCGGCGGCGGAAACTTCCTCGGCAACTTTTACAACTATCTGTCGAGCCCCATTTCCCTGTTTGTCCTGCTGTTCGGCCACAAACATGTTCCGCAGGCTATCGCCTTCATCATACTGCTGAAGGGCGCATTTGCCTCCGCCAACTTTACCTACTATCTGAAAAAATCCAGCCAGTTCGGTCAGCACAATCTGCTCACTGCCGGGTTTGGACTCCTGTATGCCTTTTCCGGCTATTTTGTCGCCTACTACTGGAACTTCATGTGGCTGGACGGCTATATGCTCCTCCCGCTCATCATCCTCGGCCTGGAGCGAATTGTCGATGAGGGAAAACCCTGGCTCTACATGATTTCTTTTGCAGTCCTGTTATTTGCCACTTATTACATGGCATACATGGTTGCCATTTTTATGGTGCTGTATTTTCTCGTGTACTACTTCGGAAAATACCCGGCCGGCGTCATGGAGCGCCTTCCGCAGGCGGGTTCCAACGGGAAAGTCTCTGCATGGGAAAAAGTGCGGAGTTCCCACTTTGTCCGTGCCCTGCTCCGCTGCATCGGTTTTGCCATCCTCGCAGCAGCACTGGCAGCATTTGCGCTTCTCCCCACCTACTTCTCCCTGAAGAACTGCTCCGCAACATCGGGTACATTTCCGAGCGAGACCAGTTCCTATTTCAATTTCTTCGATTTTCTCATTAACCACACAGACGCACTTACGCCGACCATCCGTTCCTCAGAAGCTCCGGTTCTCCCGAATGTATTCTGCGGTATCGGTACCGTTGTTCTGGCTGTTTTATTTTTCTATATTAAATCGGTGCCTCTCCGTGAAAAGATCTCCGATGCAGCCATGCTGGCGGCCCTGTACGCCTCTTTCAACCTTAACAAACTGAATTACATCTGGCACGGCTTTCATTTTCCAAATGACCTGCCCTACCGCCAGTCCTTCGTCTACGTCTTCTTCCTATTAATCATGGCGTTCAAGGCCCTGTCCCATATCAGGGAGCTGAAGCTCCGGGACGTCCTCTCGGTCGGTCTGGTCACCGCCCTCTTCGTCGCCTTTGCAGAAAAAGTCGGTCAGAAAAACATTGACTCCGAGACCGTACTTATCACTTTGATCTTCCTGGCACTCTATATCGTCTGCATCGCCATGCTGGCCAACCCGAAATTCCGCGCCAAAACCATTGCTGCCGCTATGTTCTGCGTAATGTTTGCCGAAGTCATCATCTCCGACGTGGGCAACTTTGAAACCGCTGTCACGGCACAGGAGTTCAACGGAGACTACAAAGAGATGAAATCGGTCGAACAGTTCATTGACCAGCGCAATTCGTCTCCGGAATTCTACCGCACGGAACTTACCACTTCTGAACGCATCATGAACCCCAGCTGGTACGGCTATAACGGCATCAGTGAATTTTCCTCCATGGCCTATGAGAAATCGGCCAACCTGCAGTTTAATCTCGGTCTGGCGGGCAACTACATCAACAGCTATATCTACAGTATGCAGACGCCTATTTACAACGCCATGTTTGACCTCAAATATCTGGTCAACAACGACCGCCAGAATGTAAAGCTGGACCGCTCCTATTGGAAAAAGATCGGTCATTCCGAAGATTTTGATATCTACCAAAACCAGTACACGCTTCCACTGGCCTATGCGGTCTCCAACCGTGTTCAGAATTGGGACTATTACTCGAACAACCCGTTCCACGTTCAGGAGAACTACTGGGAGCGTGCCACTGGAGTAAAGGGCGCGCTGGTTGACGATCATGTAGACAGTGTCTCCTACAATAATATTGTTCCGTTCACGGAGGATATCTCTTCCGGAAGCTATACCTTCCAGAAAGAGGATCCCGACTCTGAGGGCTCCTTCACCTTTACCTTCACTGCGGACAAGACACAGAACTATTACCTCTATGTCTCCAGCCGCCAAATCGATAAAATCACAGTCACGAGCAGTGACAGCAGCCTCAATAAAACCGATGACTGCAGCGACGACCAGGAATCCATTCTGGACCTCGGCGTTCTGAAAGCCGGAACCAAAGTAGATGTCAGCTGCCCGGTCACCCAGGAAAACGGAACCGCAGACATTTATATTGCGTCGCTCGACGATGCCCAGTTCCGCAAGGGCTATCAGGCCCTCAGCGGCAGCGGTGCCATGAAAGTCACCAGCTATGACGACACCCATGTTGAGGGCTCCGTCACCATGGGCAAAGACCAGTTCCTCTACACCTCAATCAATTACGATACCGGCTGGGACGTCTATATAGACGGAGAAAAAGCAAATGCCAATGATCTGTTCCGGGTCGGCGGTGCGCTGCTCGGCGTCAAAGTCCCCCAGGGAAAACATCAGATCCGCTTCGTCTATCATGAAAAAGGACAAAAGGAAGGCATTGTGATTTCACTGATTACGCTCCTGCTTATCCTGCTGTTCGCCGTTTGGCTCCCCCGCCGCCGGGGCAGCAATGGTGCCGGAGAGAATCCGGATACAGATGGTCGTCCTTTCAGCCTCTATTATCCGCAGAAAAAAGAAGAGCCCTATACCAAAGAGGATGAGCTCTACGATTCCATGTTCAAACACTGATCTTCAATAAAAAACACCGCTCTCACAGAAAGTACTGTGAGGGCGGTGTTTTCCGTTAAAGATGCTGTTTTTCTTCCCCATTCAAAAAAGATCCGGCCGGCAGAGTCCACGCCTCGGCATGCATGGACTCGCGGAGGATTTTCCAGGTACCATCTTCCTGGCAGATCTCAAACCATCCGCAGTTGCCGATTGCTTTGTCCCAATAGTGCGGCAGTGTGATACCGGTTACCAGCATATACATGGCGTGAAGTGCAGCGCCGTGTGAGAGCAAAAGCGTGGTCCCCTCCTCCTGGACCTGGCTCATGTCGGTGAGAAGGCTCTGCATGCGCGCAAGAACACTCTCGTAACTCTCTGCACCCTCCGGCGGACAATAGGCGTCGGGCTGATTGAAGAAGTTTCGCATATTGTCGTCCAGATCTTCCACTTTTTTCCCTTCCAGGGGCCCGAAGTTGATTTCCAGCAAACGATCCTCTTTTTGAATCTCATCCGACGGGAAACCGCTGACAACGGAAGCAGTCTGTACCGCCCTGGAGAGCGGGCTGCTGCAGACGTGGGTAAACGAGATGCCGAGACGCCGAATCTCTTCTGCAGCCTGTCTGCCCTGTTCCAGTCCCGTTGTACTCAGCGGGATATCCCGGCGTCCCTGGAGAAGGTGCTGCCGATTGTAGTCGGTCTGCCCATGGCGCATCACCAAAAAATTCATGGTCTGAAAAACTCCTTTGTTTCGTTCAATTCCCAGCTATTATACACCGATTGCAAAGAAATATCCGCCCAGAGAAAACTCTGAGCGGATATTTTGTCTGGCAGTTATCTTATGCAGAAGCAAGCTTTTTTCCGAACTCGGCACAGGCTGCCATGCCCTCGTCGTCCGGCATTTCGTTGACAATCAGGCTCTCCTCTGCCAGATTTGCACCATCTTTTTTGACCCGTGCTTCCCACTGGCGCATCCATTCTCCGTCGCCCCAGCCATAGGAGCCGAAGAGTGCAACTTTTTTGCCTTTGAGATTGGGCTCCAGTTCCTCAAATATCGGCTGGAACTCGGTATCTTCCAGTTCCTCATCGCCCATTGCCGGGCAGCCGAAGGCAAAACAGTCATAGCTGGAGAGGAGATCTGCAGGGACATCCGCCGGCGTGAAAAGGGCAGTCTCTGCACCGTTCTTGCCCGCAGCCTCTGCAATGGCATTGGCCATGGCCTCTGTGTTTCCTGTTCCACTCCAGTAAACAATTGCTAATTTCATTGTAATAACATCCTTTCCTAGTTACCGGGCCGCAACTGCAAGCTGCCCTATTGTTTTTCCTTTTTTAATTTGTTTTTCGTAGATTCCGGTGCAGCGGTGGTATTTTTGAAACTGCTTCTGCGCCTTCTCTGCGTTGCCGTATACCTGCCAGCACCCGGTACAGACAGGAGTTTTTCCCTCCATAAATCCGCACACGTCCTCCGGAGGATAGCTGAGAAACAGTCCAATTTCATGGGGAAAAGACTCCTCAGAGATAATTCGCCCTTTCAGATAAGAGAGAACCTGAGCGAGGTTTCCATCGGGATATCCGTACTGTCGAAGTACCTGCCGGGCCGTTTGGTTGGCAAGGTCGCTGGTCAGACGGCTCGGGCGATACAGATAAAGGAGTGCGCTGTGTTCGCCTCGATTTAGCGGAATAAGACGCATACCTTTAGGTGAGAGAACATGGTTTTTCTCCCGCAGCTCCCTCAGAAATTCCTGTTTACTGTCAAAGCAGCAGCGAAACAGGCTTCCGGTTTTCATACCGGCCAGCGTCGGAGCTGTCATGCGGACGAAACGGAGATCTGTCATGCACGGACCTCCACATTCTCTTCCAGAACCTTGCGAAGAGAAGACATGGAGGCCGACTGAGTACGTGCAATCTGCGTTTTGGAATTCCTGGTCTGTTTTAATGCACATTGTACCATCTTGTGAGAAGTGATACCAGTGAAAATGACAAGGAGATCCGGCGAACCAATATTGCGCAGACCGCTGCACATTTTGGGATACACTTTAGGCTTACAGTTATACTGTTTGCAAAGCTTCTCATACTGGCGGACCATACATTCGTTTCCGCCCACAATAACAACACTCATGGTAAGTTCCTTTCCCGTCCAAACGTTAGCATATGTTAACTGAAAAGTCAAAAGAAATAGCTGCCGAAATGGGACAGCTCATTTATATTGCAGTTAGCATTGACTAACTGCAGCTATTAGTTTACCGGAACTTAGCCGCAAATGCAAGAAAAAAGATGCCCTGCTGTTTTGCAGCAGGGCAACATACAGGATTCAGCTTATTCGTAGATGGGATACTTGTTGACCAGAGCTTTGACGCGGGAGGCAACCTCGTCCTTCTTGTTGTCGAAGTCGGTTGCAACGTCCCAGATGCATTCTGCAATGGGTTTCATATCCTCTTCCTGGAAACCGCGGGATGTAACGGCCGGTGTACCAATGCGAACGCCGCTTGTGACGAATGGGCTGCGGGGCTCGTTCGGAATTGTGTTCTTATTCAGCGTGATATGAACTTCGTCGCAGTTGTTCTGGAGAACCTTGCCGGTCAGACCCTCAATATTGGTGAGATCTACCAGCATAAGGTGGTTGTCCGTACCGCCGGAGACCAGCTTGAATCCACAGTCTGTCATTGCAGCGGCAAGGGCCTTAGCGTTCTTAACGATATTCTGCTGATAGGTCTTAAATTCCGGTTTCAGAGCTTCCCCAAAGCAGACTGCCTTAGAGGCGATAACGTGCTCCAGAGGTCCGCCCTGGCATCCTGGGAAGATAGCCTTATTAAAGTTGTACTTCTTATTGACCTCTTCGCTGGAGAGAATCAGGCCGCCGCGGGGGCCGCGAAGGGTCTTATGCGTAGTGGTAGTGGTGACATGAGCATAGGGAATCGGCGACGGATGAAGTCCGGCAGCTACCAGTCCGGCAATATGGGCCATGTCGACCCAGAGGACAGCGCCGACTTCATCGGCAATTTCGCGGAAGCGCTTGAAATCGATGATACGCGGATAAGCGGAGGCGCCGGCAATGATCATTTTAGGTTTGTGCTCCTTAGCAAGGCGCTCCACCTCGTCATAGTCGATGAATCCGTCTTCGCTGACGCCATAGGGTACAATGTTGAAATAGCGTCCGGAGAAGTTGACCGGAGAACCGTGGGTCAGGTGTCCGCCGGCATCCAGGCTCATGCCGAGAATGGTGTCGCCGGGTTCACAGACAGCCATGGTGACCGCCATGTTGGCCTGCGCACCGGAATGCGGCTGAACATTGGCATATTCTGCGCCGAACAGTTTCTTGGCACGCTCAATGGCAAGGGTCTCAATTTCGTCAACCACCTGGCAGCCGCCGTAGTAGCGCTTGCCTGGATAGCCCTCTGCATATTTATTGGTGAGTACAGAGCCCATCGTAAGAGCAGTGGCCTCCGACACGATGTTCTCGGAAGCAATCAGCTCAATATTATTGGACTGACGGTCAAACTCTTTTTTGATGAGAGAGCCAACTTCCGGGTCGCTGGATTCAATATAATCCATGACGTCTTTGATCATGTTTTTTGTCCTCCATTCAAAGGTAAGCATATTTACATAAATTCTTAAGTATTATACCGATTTTTTCCAGTTATGTAAATAATTATCCATGAAGGACAGTGCCATCCGCAAGAGTGATAGTGTGGCCGTTAAAATGAATGGTTCCCTGATTGTCAAGACTGGTCAGCGTACAGTCCCCAGTCAGATTCCAGGTACTCCCCTTCTCCACCTTAACAACAGCTTTTTCTGCAGCTGCCTCGCCGTGGGCCTCATTCTCGATGATATGGATGGTCCCGGTAAAAACAGAGCCTCTTGTGAGCTTGAAGTTCAGAGACGAAATGGTGTCAACCGTAATGTCTCCCTGCATTTTCTGATTCCGGGTCGTAAAGTTTACCCGGGCTCCATTTTTTCCGGCGGTTCCCCATCCATTTCTCGCATTGTTGCCCGCCACGACCAGCAGTTTTCCGGATTTGCCCTCAATGACCAGCGCCTCCGAGTTCGTCGCAGCAATTTTGGCCTTGTCCGCAGAAATCTTTGCAGTGCTGTAGATGCCTGGAGAATTATAGCCGTTGGAACGATAGGACCGCCGCGGATCCGGACAAAACCGCCTCCGCGGTCCGAGCGAATAGCTGCCGCAGAGTTTCCTTCCGTAATGACCCGGACCTTATTGGCGTTCATTGTCCCGCCTCCCGTGGTCTGCAGGCCGCCGGAGTTATCCTTAAAGGTGTGAATAAAAGATTCAGAAATATTTACGGCAGTGCCGGAGCCATAACTGAACACGCCGTTGCCGCCCCGCGCATTGGTCGTTATATAGGAGCCGCGGATAGTGGCAAGAGCCCCGTTGGTGACAAGGAAACCCGCATTGATCCCGTAAAAGTCACCCAATTCCAGTGACCCGCATTCCCCGGAAGCCTTGTCTATGCGGACCAGATGCAGATCGGCCGCGGCACTGTCCACGCGCAGCGCATTCTCCGACTGCTGATTCGATGTAAAAGTCTTTCCGGTAATGGACGTGTTTTTTGAAATCGTCTCAGCCGAAGAATCCTGTATCCCGTCTGCCGCTTTTGTCACATAGACGTTTTCTTTCACCGAATTACTGATTTTTCCGCTGTCTGCGGTATAGGAAATGATGTCGCCGACCTTCAGCCGGGAAGCACTTCCGCATGGAGCAAATAGGTCTTCCGATGATCATTTGCAATGAACACAAGATGCCGGACCGATTTGGAAGGAGTGACCGCCTCGCTCTGCTTTGGCATAGCCGGAGGCTTCTGCCCAGCCTTGGGAGGCTGCCCGCCGCCTCCCATCTGAGTTTCTGTAACGGTCTCCAGATCCCCGTCCTGGAGGGTGATCTTATCCGAGTCCATCTTTACAATGCGTCCCACATGGCGCGATTCACCGGCAGCCATCGCAGAGACCCCGAGCAGACAGACCATAAGAACCGCCAGCAGCAGTGAGAGGGTACGATTCCAGAAATGTTGTTTCGTTCGAATCAGATCCTTTCTCTTTTTTTACTATCATGACACAGCATTCAAAAAATAAGCATAAAAAGACAACTGCTGTACCGCAAAAAAGCAGTACAGCAGTCAGAGATTGCTTTGAATTTTTGACGAAGTCCTTACTTCGTGAACAGCGGAAGCGGTTCCAGGAAAAGGATGTCGCTGCGCTGCGCAGCATCTCCCTCAGCAAGGACAGCGGCTTTGGCGACAATATTTGCTCCGGCTTTGTTCAGAAGGCGTTCCACTGCGCTCAGGGACTCTCCGGTGGAGATGACATCGTCCACGACCAGAACACGTTTACCTTTCATCTGATCTGCCTCCGTTTTGTCGAGGTACAGATGCTGGACATTAACCGTAGTAATAGATTTGACCTCCACGCCAAAGGGCTCTTTCATGTAGAGTTTCTTACCCTTTCGAGCGACAAAATACTTTTTGCCGGACTGGCGGCTCATCTCATAGCCGAGTGGAATTCCCTTTGCCTCCGGCGTCAGAATATAGTCAAACTCCGGTGCTTTGGCGAGCAGCTCTTTTGCGCACGCCTCGGTCAGCTCCGTGTCACCAAAAATAACAAAAGCTGCAATGTCAAGATGTTCATTGACTTCACAGATGGGGAGCTGACGTTTCAGACCGGCGATGGTCATTTCATAATATTTGTCTGCCAAAATGCTCACTCTTTTCCAAGTAGAATAAATTTATTATACCCGCCCGGAAAATGGTTTTCAACAAACAGGAAATTCAGAACGTCAGCCGCATCTGATAAAGATGGTCTCCGCAGTGGGAAGAAGCGGAGCGGCCCTCATTCTTAAATCCGCGGTTTTCATAGAACTTGGTCAGGCCTGAACGGCAGACCAGGACAATGCCTTTGCGGTCGTCTCTCTTTGCATCCTGAATGACGCGGTTCAACAGCTTGCTCGCATATCCTCTTTTTCGAAATTCCGGAACGGTGTCAAGTCCAAACAGGGTCTGCCAGTCGCCGTCTTCCTGGTGGAGAGCGGTGCTGGTATACATTTCGTCTCGAATATCCGGTTCATCGGTGGCAATGCCGTCCGCCAGAGAGACGACATTCATGCCGTCTACGAGCAGCCAGATATGTTTAGGATAGGCCAGAATGCGGTCCTGGAAATCCTCTGCCGTTGCACCGGAGCCGTCCGGAAAGCAGCGTTTTTCGACATATGCGATTTTCTGATCATCATAGGATTCTGCATTGCGGATATACATAGAATTCCTCCTAATCGACAGATTTTAAAGAATTTCTTCTCTCTGTACTTATTATAACAAGAAATCTCAATATTGTTTTTAACTGGGCATGAAAAATGGACCGGCGGATGCCGGTCCAAATTCTAATTGATTCAGTTTTCCTTAAAATAGGCTGCCGCTGACTCAAACAGTTTCATATCGTACTCCCCTGCTACGTTCTTGTAGAGGTTGGCACCGATACGCTCTGCATGGCCCATTTTGCCGAAGACATGGCCGTCCGGCGAGAGAAGGCCTTCTACGGCAAAGACGGAGCCGTTCGGGTTGCCGGCAATATCCATGGTTGCCGTACCGTTCAGGTCGACGTATTGGGTCATGATCTGGCCATTTTCTGCAAGTTGCAGCAGCAGATCTTCGGAGGCCAGGATACGGCCTTCGCCATGGGAAATCGGTGCGGAGTAGATTTCTCCAACCTTTGCGTATTTCAGCCACGGCGATTTGTTGGAGTCGAGACGGACACGGGAAATTTCGCTCTGATGGCGATTGATCGTATTAAACGTCAGCGTCGGACAATTCTCATCTGTATCAATAATTTTGCCATAGGGAACCAGTCCCAGTTTGATCAGCGCCTGGAATCCATTGCAGATACCGCCCATCAAACCTCCGCGGTGCTCCAGAAGATCAGCAACCTTTTCCTTGATTTCAGGGTTGCGGAAGAACGAAGTGATGAATTTGCCCGAACCATCGGGTTCGTCGCCGCCGGAGAATCCGCCCGGAAGGAAGACGATCTGAGACTCCTCCATTTTGGCGGCAAACTCTTCGACCGAGCGCTCAATGCCGGCGGCATCCAGGTTATTGATGACATAGGCCTCTGCCTCTGCCCCAGCGCGCTCAAACGCCTTAATGGTGTCATATTCACAGTTCGTACCCGGGAAGACCGGAATCAGCGCCTTCGGCTTTGCAGCAGAAATCGGCGCACGCTCGCTGCAATCCTTTGCCTCATAGGTAAAGGTTGGAAGATCCTTTTTCTCGGTCTCAATATTGCAGTGGAACACAGACTCCAGCTTATCCTCATAGAGATGAGAGAGCTTCTCGCAGGAGAGGACTTCGCCGCCAAGAGAGAGTTCATAGGTCGAAACCGTCTGTCCGAGGATCTTTCCGCCCTCGATCTCGACCGCATCGTCGGCCAGTTCCAGCACGAATGAGCCATAGCGATAGCCGAAAAGCTCATCCAGATTACTGTTATCGGCATAGGCAAATCCTATGCGGTTGCCGAGTCCCATCTTGAAAACGGCCTCGGCAATGCCGCCATATGTCGGTGTATACGCGGCCAGGACCTTTCCCTCACCGATAAGTTTGGAGACCTTCTCAAGCAGCGGAAGCAGCGTCTCTTTGGTGGGCACACCGTACTCATCGTAATCCGGCTCAAGGAGGACGACCGTATGGCCAGCACCCTTAAACTCGTTCGAGACAATGCGTTTGACATTATCGGTCGTAATGGCAAAGGAGACCAGCGTCGGCGGAACATCGAGATTTTCGAAGGTACCACTCATGGAGTCCTTGCCGCCGATTGCGCCGATGCCAAGATCCATCTGAGCCTTAAAGGCACCGAGAAGAGCGGCACAGGGCTGTCCCCAGCGCTCCGGCACGCGGCCCGGATGCAAGAAATATTCCTGGAAGGTCAGGTAGACATCTTTATAAGTTGCACCAGCGGCAATCAGCTTGGAAGCCGATTCGACAACCGAGAGATACGCACCGTGGAACTGATCCTTCTCCATGATGAAGGGGTTGTAGCCCCAGGACATAATGGAAACGGTTTCCGTGTCACCGTGCTCTACGGAGACCTTCTGGACCATGGCCTGGATAGGTGTCGTCTGGGTTTTGCCGCCAAACGGCATCAGAACCGTACCAGCGCCGATGGTGGAGTCAAAGCGCTCCGACAGGCCCCGCTTGGAGCAGACATTAAGGTCGCTGCAAAGATCTTCATAGGACTTTGCGAAGTCTCCAGTCGGTTTCTTCTCAAATTTCTGCTGCTTGCCTGTGTGAATTTCAATATGTTTCTCTGCACCGTTGGAGTTCAGGAACTCACGGGACAGATTCAGAATAGTGTTGCCTTTCCAGGTCATCGTCAGATACGGGCGCTCCGTAACCTTTGCGACGATGGTCGCCTCCAGATTTTCCTGGTGTGCGAGATCAATATAGTGCTCTGCATCTTCCGGTGCGACAACAACAGCCATACGCTCCTGGGACTCACTGATAGCGAGCTCTGTGCCGTCCAGGCCCTCATACTTTTTCGGAACCTTGTCGAGGTCAATCAGAAGGCCGTCGGCAAGTTCACCGATTGCGACGGAGACACCGCCGGCGCCGAAATCGTTGCAGCGCTTAATCAGCTTCGTGGCTTCCGGATTACGGAACAGGCGCTGAAGTTTACGCTCTTCCGGCGCATTACCTTTTTGTACCTCGGCACCGCAGGTCTCGAGGGAGGTCAGTTTATGGGATTTGGAAGAACCTGTTGCACCGCCGATACCGTCGCGGCCCGTGCGGCCGCCCAGCAGAATAACCACATCGTCCGGAGCCGGAACTTCCCGGCGGACATTCTCAGCCGGAGCGGCTGCGACAACGGCGCCGATTTCCATGCGCTTGGCCGCATAGCCAGGATGGTACAGTTCATCGACCATTCCAGTGGCGAGGCCGATCTGGTTGCCATAGGAGCTGTAGCCCTGGGCCGCGGTGCGAACCAGTGTGCGCTGCGGAAGTTTGCCGGGCATGGTCTCGGAATACGGTTTCAGCGGATCTGCTGCGCCGGTAACACGCATAGCGGCATAAACATAGGAACGTCCAGAGAGCGGATCGCGGATGGCGCCGCCGATGCACGTGGCTGCGCCGCCGAAGGGCTCAATTTCCGTCGGGTGATTGTGGGTCTCATTTTTAAACAGCAGGAGCCAGTCCTCGGTCTTGCCGTCGTGATCAATCTGCATCTTTACGGTGCAGGCGTTGATCTCTTCCGACTCATCGAGCTTGGTAAGCTTGCCTTCCGCCTTCAGGACTTTGGCTGCGAGCGTACCGATATCCATCATATTGATGGGTTTCGTGCGGCCGATTTCTTTGCGGGCATCGAGGTAATCCTGATAAGCCTGGTTCAGGAACTCGTCCTCGAATGTGACCTTGTCAATGGTGGTCAGGAAAGTGGTATGACGGCAGTGATCGGACCAGTAAGTATCGATCATGCGGATCTCTGTGATGGTGGGATCTCTCTGCTCTGACTGGAAATAGCTCTGACAGAATTCAATATCGTCGAGGTCCATGGCAAGACCTTTCTCGTCGATAAAGTCCTGAAGCTCTGTCTCCGAGAGCTGGCGGAATCCATCCAGCGTTTCAACCGTCTCCGGAAGATCCATTTTCATCTTGAGCGTCTCCGGAAGATCCATAGAGGCGAGACGGGCCTCAACCGGGTTGATGACATATTTCTGGATCTCTGCAAGAGCCTCGTCGGAAATATTGCCGCTCAGGAGATAGACTTTGGCGGACCGAACATCCGGGCGCTCCCCTTTTGTCATGAGCTGAATGCACTCTGCTGCACTGTTGGCGCGCTGGTCAAACTGACCCGGGAGATACTCGACCGCAAAAAGGCGATCATAGTCGCCGGCAACCGTATCGGAAACGGTGTCGAGCTGTGGCTCAGACAAAATCGTCTTGACCGCATAGTCGAAGGTCTCGCGATCCAGCCCCTCAACGTCGTACCGATTCAGAATACGCACTCCGGTGACACCGTCAATGCCGAGCAGATATTTGATATCGTGTGCGAGGGTCTTGGCCTCGTACGCGAGTGCGGGTTTCTTTTCCACAAAAATTCTGTAAACCATGGGGACCTCCGTGTTGTTTACTTGAGTGCCTTCAGCGCCCTCTGCCCAATATCTTTGCGGTAGAATGCGTTGTCGAAATGAATGGTCTTGACAGCCTCATAGGACTTTTCAATGGCCTCCGGCAGAGTTGCCGCAGTCCGGGTCACGCCGAGAACACGGCCGCCGTTGGTCAGAAGCTTTCCATCCTCCAGTTTAGCACCTGCGACAAAAATCCCGGTGCGATCCTCTGGAAGTGTAATCTCATAACCCTTCTCATACTTGACCGGATAGCCCTTGGAGGCCATGATAACGCAGCAGGCCGATTCATCGGCGAACTCAATGTCGAGGTCTGAGAGTGTCTCATTGCGAACCGCCTGCATAATGGTCAGGAGATCAGTCTTCAGAAGCGGAAGGACGACCTGCGCTTCCGGATCGCCGAATCGGCAGTTGTACTCGATAACCTTCGGGCCGTCCGGTGTAATCATGAGGCCGAAATACAGACAGCCCTTGAAAGTACGCCCCTCTTCGTTCATAGCATGGATCGTCGGAAGGAAGATCTTCTGCATGCACTCCTCGGCCACCTCTTTGGTGTAATACGGGTTCGGCGCAATCGTACCCATGCCGCCGGTATTCAGGCCTTTATCGCCGTCCAAGGCCCGTTTATGGTCCATAGAAGAGACCATGGGGACAACCGTTTTTCCGTCAGTAAAGCTCAAGACTGAGACCTCCGGACCGGTCAGGAACTCCTCAATGACAACGCGGGCACCGCTCTTGCCGAACTTTCCGTCAATCATCATGGTCTTAACGGCTTTTTCCGCATCTTCCCGGGTCTCGGCGATGATAACGCCTTTGCCAAGTGCAAGGCCGTCTGCTTTAATGACGGTCGGAATGGGACAGGTCTTTACATAATCGAGGGCGGCATCGACGTCCTCGAACACCTCATACGCCGCGGTCGGAATGCCATATTTCTTCATGAGATTTTTCGAGAAGATCTTGCTTCCCTCAATGATGGCCGCTTTGGCCTCCGGTCCGAAGCATGGAATACCCTCTGCTTCCAGGCGGTCGACGCAGCCGAGCACAAGGGGATCATCCGGCGCGACAACGGCGAAGTCGATCGGGTTTTCTTTCGCAAACTTGACGATGCCGTCGAGGTCCGTAGCACCGATATTGACGCAGGTGGCATCTGCTGCAATTCCGCCGTTGCCAGGCAGTGCATAGATGGTATCTACATTGCTGTTTTCCTTGATTTTTGAGATGATGGCGTGTTCTCTTCCGCCACCGCCGACTACTAATACGTTCATGGGACTACCCCTTTTTCTGAAGATACAAATACGGGGCCGACGGCTCAGCCGCCAGCCCGCTGCTTCCAAATTAGTGGTGGAACAGACGCTGTCCGGTGAAGACCATGGTCATACCGAACTTGTCACACGCCTCAATGACCAGATCATCACGGATGGACCCGCCGGGCTGGGCGACGTAGGTGGCTCCGCTCTTTCTGGCACGTTCAATGTTGTCGCTGAAGGGGAAGAAGGCGTCGCTTCCGACGGAAACTCCGGAAATTTTTGAGAGATATTCGGCCTTTTCCTCTTTGGTGAAAGGCTCCGGCTTTTTGGTAAAGAGCTTCTCCCACTCCCCGTCTTTCAGAAGATCCTCATAGTCATCCGAGATGTAGATGTCGATGGCGTTATCGCGCTCCGGACGGCGTACCTCCTCCTTAAATGGGAGACCAAGGACTTTGTCGCTCTGGCGGAGATGCCAGATATCGGCTTTATTGCCGGCAAGACGAGTGCAGTGAATACGGGACTGCTGGCCGGCACCGACGCCGATTGCCTGGCCGTCCTGTACAAAGCAGACGGAGTTTGACTGCGTGTATTTCAGAGTGATCAGAGCGATCATAAGATCTCGCTTTGCCTCATCCGGAAGATCCTTTTTCTTAGTGACCACATTGGTCAGGCTGGATGCATCGGTTTTACAGTTATTGCGGCCCTGCTCAAACGTGATGCCGAAGACCTGTTTGGTCTCGATAGGAGCGGGAATATAGTTCGGATCCATCTGGACGATATTGTAATTGCCCTTCTTCTTGGTCTTCAGAATGGCGAGCGCCTCCGGATCATAACCCGGGGCAATGATGCCGTCGGAGACTTCCCGCCTAATGAGCTTGGCGGTGGTGACGTCGCACGGATCGGAGAGTGCAATCCAGTCGCCGAACGAGGACATACGATCGGTTCCGCGGGCTCTTGCATAGGCAGTGGCAATGGGGGAATCGTCCAGTCCCTCAATGTCATCTACAAAGCAGGCGCGCTTCAGAGCGTCGCTCATCGGGATTCCGACTGCAGCCGAAGTCGGGCTGACATGTTTAAAGGAAGTTGCGGCGGGCATGCCGGTCGCTTCTTTGATCTCTTTGACCAGCTGCCAGCTGTTGAAGGCATCCAGGAAGTTGATATAGCCCGGACGGCCGTTGAGCACCTCGATGGGCAGGTCGGAACCGTCCTTCATATAGATGCGTGCCGGCTTCTGATTCGGGTTGCACCCGTATTTGAGTTCAAATTCTTTCATGCTGACGCTCCTTCTCTCAGTTGTTTTTGTTGACCATCCGGTTAGTGAGTTCGCCGGTCTTAAGGTCGATATAACGGACATACAGAGAAATCTTATTGTCCTCATTAAGATTCTCCCAGATGTCGTCAAAGAACGTATCGATATCATTCGGAATGGAGACGCGCTCCGGCTCTCCCTGGAAAGTCGGGATCGGATTGCCATTGGTGACATAGGTATGAATAAAATGGCCAAGTCCGTTGATTGGCGCATACGTATAGGTAAAACGATTGCAGACGGTCCCCTCAGCGTCTCCGCTCTTCAGAATGCTCTGTTTGTAGCGGAATCCGTGGTCTCCATTGCAGACAAGAGCGCTGATGCGCGGCGTCCAGTTCGGACCGTCCGGCTCAAAGCAGCGGGTCTCCAAAGCTTCCTCAAACGTCTTGCCCTGTTTGAGAAAATCGTAGATTGTCTGAGTCTGATCGCCATTGGTGACAATCGTCGCTTTCCCAAACGTCTTAATGGGTGAATAGATGATAAGGGAAGGGTCCTCTACCTTGGACTCATCGTAAGGGAAAATGATAACTTCATCTCCGTTTTCCCGAAAAATGCGGTTGCGGCTGTTGACGCTGCGGCCCATGATGAAATAGGCGATGGCGGCGTGTGTGCCGTCCTCGGTCTTACCGGTCACAATTCCGCGGCCGACATATTCATTTCCCTTGATGGTCTCGCCCATAGAACGGATATCATAGATGCTCATTCGCTTTTCTCCTTCACAATGTCGCTGCAGACTTTCTCCGCTGCTCGGGGCAGCAGGATCCACTCCGCCTGTTCCATAACACGGCGCTGCAGAGTTTCCGGCGTATCATCGGGCTGAATGTCCACGGCCTTCTGGTAGATGATCTGGCCCCCGTCCGGGACTTCATTGACATAGTGGACGGTGGCGCCCGTCACTTTTACGCCGTAGCTGAGCGCAGCCTCATGAACTTTCAGTCCATAATAGCCCTTGCCGCAAAAACTCGGGATGAGCGACGGATGGACATTGATAATGCGGTTCCGATAATGGCGGATAAAGTCTCCGCTCAGGATGGAGAGGAACCCGGCCAGTACGATCATGTCGATGTCATAGGATTCCAGAACATCAATGAGCTTTTGCTCATAGTCCTGCTGAGACGGAAAGTCTTTTTTCTGCACCGCCATGGCCGGAATGCCGGCTTTTTTGGCGCGTTCCAGGGCGTAGACCCCTTCCCGGCTGGCGATGACGACTTTAATTTCCCCGCTGTGGATGATCCCAGCTTTCTGGGCGTCAATCAGCGCCTGAAGATTGGTGCCGCCGCCGGACACAAAAACTGCAATATTTGCTGTCATACCAAAACAACCTTCTCTTCGCCCTTTTCAATCTGACCGATGACATAGGCGTCCTCGCCGTTATCATGGAAGACCTCCAGAGCGCGGTCTGCCTGGTCAGCCGGTACAACACAGGTCATGCCGACACCCATGTTATAGGTGTTAAACATGTCGTGTTCGCTGATATTGCCCTGCTTCTGGAGCAGTTTGAAAATGGGCAGAACCCGTACGGACGACTTGTCAATGCGGGCACAGTATCCGTCCGGAATAGAGCGCGGGATATTCTCATAGAAGCCGCCGCCGGTGATATGGGAAACGGAACGGACCGTGACCTTGTCAAACAGAGCCAGCATAGGCTTGACATAAATTTTGGTAGGCGTGAGGAGCGTCTCTCCAAGAGATTTTCCTTCCAGTTCCTCCATCGGCGTCTTTAGGTCGGCATTTTCAACGTCAAATACCTTTCGCACCAGGGAGAAGCCGTTGGAATGAACACCGCTGGACGGGAGCGCAATGACGATGTCGCCCTCTTCCATAGTGTTTTTGTCCAAGATCTTATCCTTGTCCACTACGCCGAAAGAGAAACCGGCGAGGTCGTATTCGTCCTCCGGATAGAAGCCGGGCATTTCCGCGGTCTCACCGCCGGAGAGCACAGCACCGGACTGCACACAGCCCTCAGCGACGCCGGAGACAATAGAGGCAATGCGTTCCGGATAGTTCTTGCCGCAGGCAATGTAGTCAAGGAAGACCAGCGGCTTTGCACCGACGCAGATAATATCGTTGACGCACATGGCCACACAGTCAATGCCAACTGTATCGTGTTTGTCCATGAGAAATGCGATTTTCAGCTTGGTACCGACGCCGTCGGTGCCGCTGACCAGGACCGGCTTCTGAATGCCGGTAAGATCCAGCTCATAGAGACCGCCGAACCCTCCGATACCGGAAAGGGCGTTGTCGGTCATCGTACGGGCAATGTGCTTTTTCATGAGCTCAACCGCTTTGTAGCCGGCAGTGATGTCCACTCCTGCAGAGGCGTAAGCATCCGACTGAGACTTATTCATGCGTTGTCCTCCTCCTGCGATTCTGAAATTTTCTGTTCAAATTTATTTTTCAGCTGCGTCTTCGGCACTTCGGTGGGATAATTCCCGTCAAAACATGCCGAACAGTAAGCATTGGCATGATGCTCCGGCGCCAGCTTGGCGAGACTCTCGACACTGAGGTAGCCTACTGAGTCTGCACCGATAATATCGGCTATCTCTTCCACGGTATGGTGAACCGCAATGAGGTTGTCACGATTGTCAATATCGACCCCATAGTAGCAGGGGTTCAGGAACGCCGGTGAGGATACCATCATATGTACCTCTTTTGCCCCGGCTTCGCGTACCATTTTGACAATTCGAGCACTGGTTGTACCGCGGACGATGGAGTCATCTACGACAACAACCCGTTTGCCTTCGATGACGCTCCGAATCGGATTCAGTTTAATACGCACCTTATTGGTCCTTGCCTGCTGGCCAGGATTGATAAAGGTACGACCAATATATTTATTTTTGATAAATCCAATGCTGTAAGGAATACCGGACATACGGGCATAGCCGATGGCGGCGTCCAGACCGGAGTCCGGGACCCCAATGACGCAGTCCGCTTTGACCGGATGTTCCATAGCGAGACAGGCGCCGGCACGGACACGTGCCTCATGGACATTGGTGTCATCTATGGTAGAGTCCGGACGGGAGAAATAGATATATTCAAAAATGCAGAATTTATCCGGAGCTTTGTCACAATGGTCTGTAATAGAACGTGGGCCGTTCTTGTCGATGACAAGGATTTCTCCGGGACGAACACTGCGGACATATTTTGCACCGACCGCATCCAGAGCACAGCTCTCCGATGCAACTACATAGGTGCCATCTTCCGTAATGCCATAACAGAGCGGACGAAATCCATGTTCGTCTCGGGCCGCAATAAGTTTGGACGGCGAAGAAATGACCAGAGAATAGGCTCCCTTAATTTTATACATGGCACGGTTGACTGCCTCTTCAATAGAGCCGCAGTTGACCCGCTCTTTTATGATGACGTGCGGAATGACCTCCGTGTCGCTGGTGGTACGGAAAATAGATCCTTCCAGCTCCAGGCTGGTGCGCAGTTCATAGGCATTGGTCAGATTTCCGTTATGGCACAGAGCCATGCTTCCCTTGATATGTTTAATGAGAATGGGCTGAGCATTGGTACGTGCGTCATTGCCTGTCGTTCCATAACGGCAATGGCCGACAGCAATATTGCCGGTGCCGAGATTCTGCATAATCTCCGGTGTAAACACATCGTTGACCAGACCGGATTCCCGGTACGAGCGGAACACTCCGTCATCATTTACTACGATGCCGCAGCTCTCCTGTCCACGGTGCTGCAGAGCAAACAGGCCGTAATAGACCATGGATGCCACGTCGATTGTCCGATTGGAAAATACGCCGAAAACGCCGCATTCCTCATGGATTTGACTCATATATCGTTCTCCTTATTTCAGTAAGACCGAACCCTGTACGAGGCAGGGAGATTAACCGTTGTATTTCTCTTCTACAGCCTTGCTCTTTCTGCAGACATTTTCCGCACCTTTTTTACGGTCAGCGTCCAGCTTTTCAGCAAGTTCTTTGTCTTCAACGGCAAGAATCTGAACTGCGAGAAGAGCAGCATTTTTGGCACCGTTGACGGCGACGGTTGCGACTGGAATTCCACTGGGCATCTGTACCGTAGAGAGCAGTGCATCCATACCGTCAAAGTTCGGGCCTTTGCACGGAATGCCAATGACTGGCAGTGTGGTCTGAGCAGCAAGCGCACCGGCCAGATGCGCAGCCATTCCGGCTGCGGCAATAATAACGCCAAACCCGTTTTCCCGGGCATTTGCCGCGAACTCAGCCGCTTCTTTTGGAGTTCTGTGGGCGGAATAGACATGGACCTCAGTCGGAATGTCAAATTGTTTCAGCATGTCAATGGCCTTCGAGACAACCGGAAGGTCACTGTCACTGCCCATAATTACTGCAACTTTTTTCATAATAGCAGCCTCCTTATTGGAAAAATAGATAAGGCAGTCCTGCGCTGTTACTGCAGGACTGCCCAGACGGTCGACAAACAAAATGAAATTTTCCTTGCTCCCTCATGGTAACCCCATGTATTCCGTCAGTTACAAAGAATTTCGTGTCCGTTTTCAGAATAAAAGTATTATCTTAGAAATGGCGAAAATAGTCAAGGGGAAAAGCCGCTGAAACCGGAGCAGTCTTCCCTCTCGATTAATCGTCGATTGGGACGGTCCAGCCTTTGGTATCCGGGATTTTGCCCCACTGGATTCCAGTCAGCGTATCATAGAGTTTCTGCGTGAGCGGGCCGATCTTTCCGTCACCGATCTTGGCGATCTGATCTTTCCACTTGAGCTCTTTGACCGGAGAGATAACGGCAGCGGTACCGGTGCCATAGACCTCTTCGAGCTTGCCGTTCTCTGCGGCTTTCATGACGTCGGCAATGGCGAGTTTCCCCTCGACGACCTCATAGCCCCAGTCCTTGCAGAGCTCAATAATGGAGCGGCGGGTAACACCCGGGAGAACCGTTCCGTTGCAGGCGGCGGTGTAGATTTTTCCGTCAATCTTGAACATGATGTTCATAGAACCGACTTCTTCCACATACTTTTTCTCGACGCCGTCAAGCCAGAGGACCTGTGCATAGCCCATCTTTTCAGCCATGTCGCCAGCCTTGATAGATGCAGCGTAGTTGCCGCCGCATTTGGTGAAACCAGTAAGACCCGGGGCTGCACGGATATATTCATCTTCTACATAGATTTTTACCGGATTGATGCCCTCAGCGTAATAGGCACCGACCGGGCAGGTGATAATGGCGAAAACATACTTCTTGGAGGCATGGACGCCAAGACCGACATCGGTTGCGAAGCAGTACGGGCGGATGTAAAGAGAAGTGCCGTAATCATCTGGAACCCAGTCGCGGTCAACCTGTACCAGCGTCTTAACTGCCTGGATGAAATCCTCTACCGGAACCTTCGGGATGCAGAGACGGTCGGCGGAGTCCTGCATGCGCTGTGCATTGCAGTCCGGGCGGAACAGCTGAATTTTTCCCTCTGCCGTCTTATAGGCTTTCAGGCCCTCAAAGATTTCCTGTGCATAGTGGAAGACAACCGTTGCAGGATCTAATTCAAAAGGAGCATACGGGACAATTCTCGGGTCATGCCAGCCGATGCCCTCATCGTAGTCCATGAGGAACATATGGTCCGAAAAATATTTGCCGAACCCGAGCTTGCTGACGTCGGCCGGCTTCTCCTTCGGATGAGTTGTTCGAGTGATTTTGATATCCATACCAATAGGACCCCCTAAGGTGAAACAAATTTACTAGACAGAAAAATTTTAGTCCCTCTGTACCATTTTGTCAATTATGAGCCTTTGTTCGGAATTCCAAATGAGATGCTCCCTTTCCCGTATTTTTTCCGAATCTCGTCCATCGTTTTTTCAAGGATTTCCCGATCCTGCTGATCCGGGCTCTGTTCGGAACGGGAAGGCGAATCAAACAGGGAGAGCTGTCTGACCGGCTCCTCCCCTTCCCGGATGAGGTCATACCCGGTTATGGAGAGCAGGCGCACCGGGCGGTCCAGATTCCAGTTCGAACGGAGCAGCTGCATTGCAGCCTCTTCAATATCCTTCTGCAGGCAGGTCGGCTCAGTCAGCTTGGTCTGGCGCTGTCGGGTTCGGAACTGCGGATCCCGGACTCCCACCTGCACACCGCAGCACTTTCGCTCCGCTTCCCGCAACCGGCTGGCCACGGAGTCCGAGAGAAGATGGATGCCGGACCGAATCTCTGCTTCGCCCCGCAGATCATCTGGAAAGGTCATGCTGTTCCCGATGGATTTGGGTTCCCGCCGCGTATAATAAGAGGAGACCGGCTCCTGGTCCAGACCGTGGATGTCACGCCAAAGCGTATCTCCCTGCTTTCCCAGGATGCTGTTCAGGAACGCGCGGTCGCAGGCGGCAAGTTCGCCGCAGGTCCGGATGGAAAAGCGATTCAGTGCTTCCGCCGACCGCTTGCCGACAAAGAGCAGAGAAGTCACCGGAAGCGGATAGACGATGTTCGGAACATCTTCCCGCATAATAACAGTTGTGGCGTCCGGCTTTTTATAGTCGCTGCCCAGTTTGGCGAAAATTTTGCAGAAACTGACGCCGACCGATACTGTGATTCCCACCTCTTCCCGAATCCGGCGGCGAATGGTATCCGCCAGCTCTTTGGGCGACATGTGAAACAAATGCAGAGAATGCGTTACATCCAGAAACGATTCGTCGATGCTGAAGGGCTCCACCAGGTCTGTGTATTCCAGATAGATACGGTTATTTTTGTGATAGTACTCCCGGTAAAGACCATGGTGCGGCGGAACCAGAACCAGGTTCGGACATTTTCGCCTGGCCTGCCAGATGGTCTCAGCTGTCTGAATGTGATATTTCTTAGCCTTTTCATTTTTTGCGAGGATAATGCCGTGACGGCTCTCAGGGTCTCCCGCTACCGCCATGGGCACATTGGCAAGTTCCGGACGCAGAACCGTCTCTACGGACGCAAAAAAGCTGTTGCAGTCACAGTGCAGAATAATTCGGTCTCCCATCCGGCAGCCCCCTTCCACTCAATTGAAAATATTATACATCGCTTTCCTCCATCGTGGAAATATGTTATATTGAAAACGTATATAGGAGGAATGCGTATGGAAAAACTCAAAAAACTGAAGAAGACAACACTTGGCGTAATCATTGCCGCTGTCGCAGTCCTCTTGGTTATGATCATCGTGGTCTGCGTCAACTGGTTCGGCATCCTTCGCAAATACTACAACATTCCGGACGACCGAAAAATCGACAGACCGAACGCCGCCGCTGCGCAGATGCTCTCTCAGGAAGACCAGGCATACCTCGCTTCCAATGAAAACTACGCCGTTGGCACGAATCAATATGGAGACCTCGTATTCCTTCATCCCCGCAAAGCCTACACAGACAACAAGAAGGAAAACAAGGACGGCCGCAAAGCTCTCCGTGACGTCTACAGTCTCAAGCATTTTTCAAAGACATGGTATAAAGGCTATATGGATAAGGCCGATGACCTGCAGGTCGGTATGACCAATCCGAAGAGCAGCAAAAAGATTACCCAGGATGAAGTGACACAGGCCCATCGTTTTGGATTAATCCTCACCATTTACAGCCACAGCTTCCGCGCAGTCCGCTGAAATTTGTATTTTCAAACAGCTTCCGCTCTTTGCGGAAGCTGTTTTTTTCCATTGAAACCAAAAGAAAAGACCTGCTGCAGAAATTACTTCTGCAGCAGGTCTGTATTCTACTACTTATGACACTGTTACTTTGTCAGTGTGAACGGGCTGGATACTGCATTCATGACCTTGTAGCTGTCATTGCCGGTCTTCGAGATGACATGATAGACAAGTCGATACTCACCCGGGTCAGCCTTCTTGGTCAGCCAGTTGACAGAGGCATCGGTGTAATTGTTCGGCCAGGTTCCGCTGAAGTGGATGTAGGTGTAAGGATCTTCATCCGTCAGCAGGGTAACCCACTTGCCGTCCTTCTTAACCTGAACGTACATATAAGAGTAATTGTCCGGAGCCAGATCTTTTCTTCCGCTGTTGCGGAGGATGGTGATATGACGCGGATTTGCACCTTCAAAATGAGCGGTAACCGTGTCACCGATCTTATAGGTGCTCTTGACATCTTCTTTCAGAGTGCCGGGGTTGCCGATATCCGGATCCGGATCTTTCAGCGCTGCCGGAGTGGAGACGTTGAGTTTGGCGATTTCGGTTGCCATATCTGGTCCCTTCGGGCTCTTTCTGCCGGCGACCATATCCTGGGCCAGTCCGTCGAGGATCTGGGTCATAGCTGCGCCGGACCACGGGCCGTAGAGACAGGATGCACCTTCATAGTGCTGAGCTGCATACTCTTCACGGGTCGTAATATACTGGCTGTAAGAATTGGCATGCGTTGCGAAGATTACCTTCTTTACGCCGGCTTTCTTCAGGGTATTCGTCAGGACCTCACGGGTTCTGCGGCCCTGTTCGCTGTTGACCTCGAATCCGGCACCTGCAATGGCGATCTCGCCGATGCGGAACAGCTGGAACGGCTGGGTCCGCTGCATGAGGCCGAGGTTGGCCGGAGCAAGGCAGACGACCTTCTCCATCTGCTCGTCATCGTAATCGCTGGCGCGGAGCATATGCATGGCGATCGGCCACAGGTCGGTCTTAAAGAGTTTCTGAAGGCCATAGAGGTCAATGACATCAAAGTCAACCGGAGTACGTACGACTTTGCCGTCTTTGTCGAGTTTATAGTCGTTACGGACCGTACCCTCTTTGGCATTGTCTACGGGTGCACCTTCTTCGTCGCCGGCGATCATTGCGGCGCCGATGCAGGGCTCAGAAGTCTTAGCGTGATCGACATCATCATAAGGCATATGATATTTGCCGATGTACTTCTTGTCTACTTTAACGTTGCTGAAATCAACCGTGGTGTAGTTATTAGCGATAACCGGGCTGAGTTTCTTAATTGTTGTGATTCCGGGGCCGCCTTTGAGGATCTTGAGAGCCCAGTCGGCCTCTTCCTGACCGGCTACAACCTCGTTCTCAATTGGATCAAGGCTCTTGTCCTTGTCGGAAGGACGCTGGAACGCAGCGTGGTAATCCTGTGGCTGTGGGCTGTTCGGGGAAGCATCGCCGGACTCGTTCTGCGGGAATGCGGCGACATAGCCGTTGCCCATTTCCTGCTCTACCTTATAGGCAGCATAGCCCTTATGGTCGGCACCGACCAGACGGTTATCAATGCTGTTGCTGGTACCATGGGACGGGAAGAAAGCGATCATACCGCAAGGGCCGCCTTTGTCATGCCGGAAGCTGATGACGGACATCTCTTTGTCAACACTGTTCTCAACGGCATCCAGGTCATTTTTGAACTTGGAGGCATCGTAGTTGACGTCCCATTTCGCTGCATCGAGTGAACGGTTGTAGCTGTGGATGTTGGTCTTGCCATAGGCGGCGGACATGCTGCCAGGTGCAAGATCTTTATCTGCTTTTTCAATGGCATCGCAGATGCCGTTGACGATGTAATTATAGCTGTCCTTGTCGAAACCAGGAACGCCGTTAACCAGGTCATAGAGACCATAGTAAGAGACATTAGAAGTGGAATCGTGGCAATGCGTTGCGGTGAGCATTGTGTTTTCCTCTCCATACTGAGAGAGGCCTCTCTTCTTGAGCTCTTTCAGCACGCCGGGCTTAATGCTCTCGGTCATGTGAACCATCTCTGCAGAGACATAGCAGATGGATTTGTCACCGACTTTTACAATGTAAGCTCTGGCATACATATGCATGAGCAGGCCTTCCATGAGGTCGCCCAAAGAGTTGTACCCGGTGCTGATCCGGGTGACGGGTCCGGTAATATCCGCTTTGCCGACACCGACATACATGGTCTTGCTGTTTTTCGCGGCAGCCGAAGCAGTTACCACACAGGAGACCAGCATGGCGAGTACCAGCAGAAGACTGATTACCGCCTTGCGCAGTTTCTTCATCTTTGTTCTCCTTCTACAAACATATTAAACAAGGCGCCTTCTCGAAAAACGAGAAAGCGCCTTTGCCTTGACAAAATAACAAAGTGTGCCCGAACTGGAGCAGTACGGACTTTACGAATTGTTTACAATTTTCCCACAAGAAAATTGTACGGAAATCCTTTCAGATTGTCAATGTGCAAGTGTTGATAAAAGTTGTACAAATACGCTCATACTGCGCACTTCAGTTGACCGAGAACGGACTGCTCTCCGCTGAGAATGCATGATACGAGCTGCTAGTATCCTTTGCCACGCCGCGATAGACCAGACGATAGGTGCCCGGCTCCACGTTCCGCAGAAGCCAGTTTACGGAAGCCTCTCTCGTACTGGTAATCCCGTTTCCATCGAAATGGATATAGGTATAGGGGTCTTCATCAGTGCGGACAATGATCCACTTATCTCCGACTTTCTTCTCCACATAGAGGTAAGAGTAATCATCCGGGACAAGATCTTTTCTGCCGTCCAGGCAAAGCAGCGTAATATTTCGTGGATTGGCACCGGTAAAGACCGCGCTCACGGTCTCACCGTTTTGAAAATGTTTCTTCGCGACATTCTGAACCAGAGTACCGGGGTTATTGGTATCTGGTTTCGGAGGTGCAACGGAAGCATAAGTTGGAATGTAGGCCAGCGCGGTCCGCTCCTTAGCCAGAGCCTGCCCTGTGGAAGAGGCTTTTCCATCTGCCAATTCCTGAGCCAGTTTGTCCATTTCCTGCATAAGGGCGGAATTTGCCCACGGCCCGAAGAAGCAGGCAGTTCCCTCATAGTGCTGTGCCGCATATTCTTCACGCGTCGTAATATACTGGCTGTATGCATTGGTGTTCGTCGAGAGAATCACTTTCTTCACGCCGTCCTTTTTGAGGGTCTCCGTCAGGACTTCCCGGACTCTGCGCCCGGCTTCCGTCGTCAGCTCAAAAGGAACACCTGCAATAGCCGCTTCCCCAATCTGAATGATCTGCAGCGGCTGTGTCGTCTGCATCATTTTTCCAACTGCAAGGCAGACCACTTTTTCCATCTGTTCATCGTCGTACTTATCCGACTGGAGAACCTTCATTGCGGTCGGCCAAACCGGATCCATAATGTTCTGAAGGCCATAAATGTCGATGGTATCGGCAAATTTCGGTGTTTCAATCGTAATTTTGCCCGTAGCAGGATCTTTGTGGTAGTTCCGGCGAATGGCACCCTCTTTTGCATAGTCTACAGGTGCACCTTCCTCGTCTCCGGCAATCATTCCGGCACCGACACAGGGCTCAGAAGTCTTAGCGTGGTCGACATCATCATAAGGCATATGGTAGCGGCCAATATATTTCTTATCGACCTTGATATTTTCGAAATCAACCGTTGTGTAATTATATGCAATCTTAGGGGTCAGATTGATTGTGACGATATTAGGTCCGCCTTTTAGGATTTTCACAATCCAGTCGGCCTCTTCCTGGCCAGGAACAATCTGATCCTCAATGACATCGAGATTCTTATCTAAATCGGCTGCGCGCTGGAATGGAAGATGATAGTCTTTATCCTGCGGGCGGTTCGGGCTTACGTCAGCCGATTCATTCTGAGGCATAGCACAGACATAGCCCTTCCCCTTCTCCTGCTCGACTTTCCAGGAAGCATAACCTTTGTGGTCTGCAGCCACAAGATGATTATGGATGGGATTCGAGGTACCATGGGACGGGAAAAACGCGATGCATCCGATATCTCCTTTATCGTCATGGGAGAAAGAAAGAACGGACATCTCTTTATTGACAGACCTGGATACGGCTTCCAGATCATTTTTAAACTGGGTCGGATCATAGTTGACATCCCATTTTTTTGCATCAAGAGAGCGGTTATAGCTGTGAATATCTGTTTTCGCATATCCCAGTTTCACTTTGCCGGGTGCGAGATCCCGGTCCGCCTTTTCAATGGCATCAGCTATTCCCTGAACAATATTATTGTAATTGTCCTTATCATAACCGGGAACACCATTGTTGATGTCATATAATCCATAAAATGAGATGTTCGACGTCGATGCATGATCGTGCGTGACGGATATCATCGTATTCGCCTCACCGTACTGATTCAGGCCGCGCTTCCTCAGTTCTTTCAGGACACCGGGCTTAATACTCTCCGCCATAAGACAATGCTCCACAGAGCAGTACGCCATATAGGTATTGCCTTTTTTCACTGCAAAAGCCCTTGCATTCAGGCGGGTCAGCAGGCCTTCCATCAGGTCGCCAAGAGAGTTGTAGCCATTGCTGATGTCCGTAATAGGACCGGTAATATCCGCTTTTCCAACTCCAACCTCAAGAGCGGAGTCCTTCCCACCAGCAGCAAATACACTGACACCGCAGCTGATAAGCATTACAGCTGTTAAAACCAGGCTAAGGAACGCCTTACTCCATTTTTTCATTTCATCTCTCCTTTCAGGAAGTGCAAAATATACTTACATGAATAATTTAAATTGCACGATTATCCATTTACAACAGACATCCTTAGAACAACGTACAAATAAATTTACACAAAATTTAATCAAAAATTTTTACGTGACTAAAAAATGCCACCCATGACACTTCTCAGTGCATGAATGGCATGTTGCAGAAATATTTTTGTTAATTTTTGAAGGGAAGAGCAGAAACCAGTGCAAAAGCACAAAATACGGCGAGAAGGCCCAGAACTACGCTGAGAACAAGATAGAGCACTCCGAGCCCTGCTCTTCCTCCTTGAAACAGCGTATAAGCTTCGATGGAAAAAGTGGAAAACGTGGTAAACCCTCCGCAAAGACCAGTCTTTAAAAACAATACGGTCTTGGGACTGAGATTATTGTATTTTAAAACAGAGAAAGCAATAACTCCTATACAAAACGAACCAAGAACATTGATAAGGATTGTCATCCAGGGAAATGTTCCCGTGGATTTCAGCGGGATAAGACCCATTGCATATCTAAGACAGGCACCGATAGCTCCCCCGAGTCCAACTGAGAGAAGATTGGTCAGCATATTCATTCTCCTTCCCAAACATAAAAAGGATCCGGCAGATCTGCCGAATCCTTTTTTGGCGCCCCCAACAGGGCTCGAACCTGTGACACCGCGGTTAACAGCCGCGTGCTCTACCGACTGAGCTATGGAGGCATGTAAAAAGCCGGTCAACATGTTCTGCTGACCGGCTGTGTTTGTGTCGGCATCGCCCTATCTTCCCAGGGGGCTGCCCCCCAAGTATTTTCGGCACTGATGAGCTTAACTGCCGTGTTCGGAATGGGAACGGGTGGACCCTCA
>UQOE01000015.1 GCA_900542575.1 uncultured Oscillospiraceae bacterium | reverse complement strand
ATGTTATACGCCAACTTTGAAAACAACTTTGAAAAAGCTGTTTTCTGGTATTTAAGGTTTTAGAATGCAAGGAACAGTGAATTGGAGTTCGTCTTGTTATAATTAGCTTCTTGGGGTATCTTTAAATACTGTAGAAAAGAGGAAGGAAATAATAAATGGCTAAAATGAGAATATCACCGGAATTGAAAAAACTGATCGAAAAATACCGCTGCGTAAAAGATACGGAAGGAATGTCTCCTGCTAAGGTATATAAGCTGGTGGGAGAAAATGAAAACCTATATTTAAAAATGACGGACAGCCGGTATAAAGGGACCACCTATGATGTGGAACGGGAAAAGGACATGATGCTATGGCTGGAAGGAAAGCTGCCTGTTCCAAAGGTCCTGCACTTTGAACGGCATGATGGCTGGAGCAATCTGCTCATGAGTGAGGCCGATGGCGTCCTTTGCTCGGAAGAGTATGAAGATGAACAAAGCCCTGAAAAGATTATCGAGCTGTATGCGGAGTGCATCAGGCTCTTTCACTCCATCGACATATCGGATTGTCCCTATACGAATAGCTTAGACAGCCGCTTAGCCGAATTGGATTACTTACTGAATAACGATCTGGCCGATGTGGATTGCGAAAACTGGGAAGAAGACACTCCATTTAAAGATCCGCGCGAGCTGTATGATTTTTTAAAGACGGAAAAGCCCGAAGAGGAACTTGTCTTTTCCCACGGCGACCTGGGAGACAGCAACATCTTTGTGAAAGATGGCAAAGTAAGTGGCTTTATTGATCTTGGGAGAAGCGGCAGGGCGGACAAGTGGTATGACATTGCCTTCTGCGTCCGGTCGATCAGGGAGGATATCGGGGAAGAACAGTATGTCGAGCTATTTTTTGACTTACTGGGGATCAAGCCTGATTGGGAGAAAATAAAATATTATATTTTACTGGATGAATTGTTTTAGTACCTAGATTTAGATGTCTAAAAAGCTTTAACTACAAGCTTTTTAGACATCTAATCTTTTCTGAAGTACATCCGCAACTGTCCATACTCTGATGTTTTATATCTTTTCTAAAAGTTCGCTAGATAGAGTTCTATATTAGAGATGTAAAGAGTTTTGGTGAAGAGGTTTGTGAGTATGGCTTTTATAACCAGGGTGCAATGAGAAGCACTAACAGCAGCTAGCTTAAGAACGCATAGGATATACTTTTTATGGAAGTCACAGAGGAGGAATAAAATTTGAACAGGATTAACAGAGTAACCTCTATTCTTATTCAGCTGCAATCAAAAAAAATAATTCCTGCCAAAGAAATTGCACAGCGATTTAATATAAGCTTAAGGACAGTTTACAGAGATATCCGGACACTTGAAGAAGCCGGAATACCAATTGGATCTGAGGCCGGAAAAGGATATTTTCTTGTAGAGGGCTTCCTACTTCCGCCGGTAATGTTTACAGCGGCGGAAGTGGGTGCATTGATTACAGCAGGGAAATTTTTAAATTGCCATGGAGATGAATCATTTATAAAGGATTTTGATTCAGCTATGTATAAAATCAAATCTATTTTGAAGCATGGTGAAAAAAACTATGCACAGGAGTTGGAGAACAGTATTAACGTGTACAGCACATCTGGACAGAAAAATACATTGGCGGATAACGTTATTGCAGCAATTCAGACTGCAATCTGCAATAAAAGGGTAATATCAATTCAATATCCTGCATCAGGAGGGCAAGAACCGGAAAGCAGAATGATAGAGCCTATATCACTGGGGTTTTATGAACAGAACTGGTACTTAATCGGTTTTGCAGGCTAAGAAATGAATATAGGAATTTTCGTGTGGATCGGATTAAAAGCATTTGCATAGAAGAAGAGCTCTGTCAAAGCCATGATGGCTCTTTGGAACAAATATTAAAACAAATGCTTTCATATAAAAAACTATATAATGTAATTCTTAGAGCTGAAAAAGGGGAGACATACAATTCTATCAAGAACAGGTATTCTCTCGGCTTCCTTGAAGAAACCGATTTGGGAAGTAAAATGGAAATCGAATTCCAGACAGATTCCTTTGAGATATTGAGCAAGCAGCTGATTGAATATGGATCAGGCATTGAAATAGTCCAACCTGATGAATTAAAATGCATAACCCGTAAACACCTGGCACAAATTACGAATCACTGCCTAAACTTGATTTAGAGAAAGCGATTGGTCTGTTATGTATTTTTTGTAAGGTTTCATATCCCCTGCTGACATACAGCTGTCAGTGTATTATGATATTCTACTATCAAAAAGGAGGATTGAAAAATATGAAACCAAAGATAATTATGCACACACAAATTAGCCTTGATGGCCGCATTAAAGGCTTTGATAATCCGGAAGTTTACTACCAGGTTGCCGGGGGAATTCATTCGGATGCGGTGCTGTTTGGGTCCAATACTGTTTTTACTGCATTTGAAAAATATCCTGCTGAAACAGAGGCTGATTTTGAGAAAATCATAACAAGCCCGGAGGACCCCAGACCAATAGGAGTCATACCTGACAGCAGAGGTATCTTGAGAAGTCTTCATTGCTTAAGAAATCTTGGATATCTGAAGGAAATTGTCATTCTGGTATCAACTGCCACTCCGAAGGAATATTTGAATTATTTGGAGGAAAGGCATTACCCATATATTGTGTCAGGAAATGATCATGTGGACTATGAAAAAGCCTTTCAGATCCTGCATGAGCAATATGGGTGTAAATACATGCGGACAGACAGTGGCGGTGGATTAACCAACAAATTATTAGAAAACGGACTTATTGATGAAATCAGTCTTGTGATATCACCATGTTTTGTAGGTAATAAAGAAAAACAACTATTTGATAACCTTCTGTTATCTGAAAAAGTTAATTTGGAATTGCAGGGAACAGAGAATGCAGAACATGGCTGTCTGTCATTGCGCTATGCTGTGAAAAATAAGGATTAGTGCAGCATACTTTAAAAAGTGTCTGTTGGGACAGTGTCCTAAAGGAAGCATAAGCTCATGGCTAGCGGCGGTGTTAAAGTAACGGCACTCGGCCCCAATATATAGTTGATATGCCCCTAAGCCTTTGAGGGCAAGGCGGTCAACCGCGCCTTTTCCGGTCCGCATACAGTCGTTCAATGAGGGTATCAAGCTCGGCAATGCGGCGGTGCTTCTCGGTGGTTCGTTTCTTCGCCGCCGTTTTCGGCTAATTCTAATTGATCCGAACTGTAAGGATAAGCAATTATCCGGGGCTAGTTAAGTATCTTAGAGAGGAAGATAAAGATAAGTAAACCAATTTTAAAGTTGTACCGAATAAAGCCTTCAAGAGGACAACATGCTTTTGAAGGCTTTATTGCTTACAATTACTTGGATTGTAACGCAAAAGCAGGCACCAAATCAATGAAAAATAGCCTATCCAGGCGACTGTTTCAGAAATATGGGCTTCCGCCAAGGGGATACCAGTGGGGTGCGACATCTTTTTTGCCCACTCAAGGCAGCTTGTATGGTCATCATACTGGCGGCAGGAGTGTTAATGATCTCAGGCTGCATGAACAGCAATGTGGCTCAGCGGACAAGTTTTTTTGGTATGCTGCGTTGTATAGGCGCAAGCAAACAGCAGATTGTAAATTATGTTAGGCTTGAGGCGTTAAACTGGTGTAAGTCAGCAATCCCGATTGGGTGTGCGCTCGGTACTGCGATTTGTTGGATATGTTGCGCGATTCTACGGTTCTTTGTAAAAGGAGAATGGGCGGATATGCCGCTCTTTGCAGTTAGTCCAGCGGGTATCCTCTGCGGAGCAGTGGTTGGTATAATTACCGTTTTGATCGCTGCTCATTCCCCTGCAAAACAGGCGGCAAAGGTTTCTCCGGCAGCGGCAGTAACCGGAAATACGGATGAAGCCAAAAAGATTGTCCATGCAGCCAACACAAAACTTTTCAAGGTGGAAACCTCTCTTGGAATCAACCATGCAACAAGAAGGAAGAAAAACCTATTCCTGATGACAGGCTCCTTTGCCCTTACAATCATATTGTTCTTGACATTTTCCGCCTGCCTTGATGTGGTAAATAAGCTGCTTCCATCGGCAGTGAGCGAATTTACACCAGATATTACGATTGCAAGTGAGAATGACACAAATTCCATAGACAGGGACCTTTTGAATGCCATTGAACAGGTGGAAGGTGTGGACTGGGCTTTTGGCTTTGGTTTATATGCAGCATATCCCGTGGAAGTAAACGGCAACGATACTACCATTGATTTGTTCTCCCATGACGAGCAGCTGCTCGATAAGTTCAAAAACTCGGTAGTAAGTGGCGATATAGAGAAGGTGTATGGAGACGAAAACTATGCGATGGCGGTATATAATCAAAGCAATCGCCTGAGTGTGGGAGATAAAATCAAAATCGGAGATCAAGAGGTTGAGATCGCTTGCGTCACATCTGAAGGGATCGGAAGTGTCAGCGATGCGCCAACCGTGGTATGTTCTGAAGAAACATTTGCCCGCCTGACAGGAGACAACGGATTTGTCACATTAGGGGTGGTATTGCAAAAAGATGCGCCCGAAGCAGCCGTAAGGGAAATCTATGATCTGTCAGAGGGAAATCTTGTATCAGATAATCGGGAATCAAACAGCGAAACCAGCGGCTCTTACTGGGTATTCCGAATTGCCGCATACGGTTTTCTGGCTATTATTTCCTTAATAACCGTGTTGAATATTATGAACAGCATTTCTATGAGCGTATCTGCAAGAATCAAGCAATACGGGGTAATGCGTGCTGTTGGAATGGGTAATCAACAGGTTACAAAGATGATAACAGCGGAAGCGACCACATACGCTGCTTGTGGAACAGTTACTGGAATTGCATTTGGTCTGTTATTCCACTATTTGATTTATGTCAAAATCATCATCACTCATTTTGGAGGTGGCTGGAACATCCCGTTTAGCACTATTGGAATTATAATCTTGCTGGTTATGTTTTCATGTATCATTGCAGTCCATGGTCCTGCCAAACGTATGCAGAGCATGGCAATCACCGAAACCATTAACGAACTGTAATGGCTCAATATAGATTCATCTCAAAATAATATTTCATCAATCTGCCGGGCGACGGCAAAAGAAAAAAAGCCGTCGCGCAGCAGCTCTTTGACACGCCCATACGACCAGCGGCGGCTTTGAACGATCAAGGCCGCCGCTTTCTTCATGCCTGAAGGAGAGTGATACCAGGACCGGCGGCCCAGGGAGGGAGCCGCCGTGAGAGCAGCAATATGTAGTTCATCAAAAAAAGCCTTGCTTGTGCCTCGGCTCTTTCCGCTCCTCTACCGGCATTATCCTGCCGGTTAATCGGTAGTCACAAAAGAAATGAACTTGACGCCAATTTCCCACTTCGGGAGACTGGCGTTTTTGTTTGTCGTTTTTTGTGGAATGGCCCCGAATTATTCCGGTGCCGTTCTCCGCCCCATTTCGGCTCACCCGTCAACTGAACCTGTGAACCGAAATGGAGGTACATAATGCAAAAGATCAATCTTCGGGAGTTATATCCCGATATTTATAAAACGGACACCTATCTGGAAGTAACCGACGAAGTGCAAGCTGTGTTCCTGGCTGACAGACGAGCAGAAGCACGCTACCTGCGGCAGATGTATAACTACAAAGCTCACTACTCCCTGGACTGCGACAACGGAATTGAAAAGGCTATTGTGCAGCACCCGCCGACCCCGGAAGAAATCCTGGAGGACCAGCAGCTCCGCGATCAGCTCTATGCTGCGGTGATGAAGTTGCCGGACAAACAGGCCAAGTGGATTTTTGCTCGGTTCTACCTGGGAATGACCGTCAAGGAGATTGCCCAGGCGGAAGGTGCTGATCTCAGCTGGGTGTATAAGAGCATCAAGCGCGGTTTGAAGCGCCTGGGAAAAAATTTCAAAAACTTTAATTAACATGGCCAAAATATCGCCGTTTTCTTCACTACCATTAGAAGGACAACTTTTCACCTTCATTGGTACATTGACAACCGAATAGACGGCATTTCTGGTACATAGCCCATGTACGAGCGAATCAGGCGCGCCGCCAAGAAGGACAAGCCAAGGAGGTGATGAACCGGCTGTCCTGAGCGATCAACGCAAGCCTGAAACCCGGAGGTGGCACTTCGGGTCGCGGTGACTGCATGGGGGCTTAAAGATACTTCCTCACGGCCTCCTAAAGACTTGGGGGGAACCCTGCGGCGCACGAGCAAAACGACGCTGCGGAGTTATGACAGCCGCGCCAGCGGAGACCAGGAATGTCCCTATCGTCAGGGGCGCGTGGCAAATGTGACGAAAGTAACGGATATTATCTGAAAGGCTGCGTCCATTTGCTGTTAGCAACAACAAGGCATCATTTGGGTGCAGTCCTTTCTTTTCAAAGTCAGATACCATGAGCTGGCAGCTCTGGTTGCCAGCTCATTCATGTGATTTTGAAACCGACTTCAAAGAAAGGAGAACCCTTATGAGCCAGCTAACACAAACATCAACCGATGAATTGGTTGACATCCGTGAAGTCACGGTAGACAAAGACCTCCCCAAAGAGGAACGAATCGCGGCCTTTCTTCACCAGATCAAAAATCCCTATCGCTTTCGCTGCGGTGATTTTGTGGTAAACGCCGCATTTGCCAGCAACGGGGTCACATTGGAGGAATGCCTGCAAGGGATTTTAAGGTGATCGACATCCTCGCTCTTTTTCCAAAAGCGTGCTACGATGTGTATGGAAAAGGATGAAAACTGAAAACCTCGAAATCCACTCTTTTCTTGCGGGAGCTTCCAGGAGGAAAGGAGTGCTTTTTCATGCCAAAATATCAGGCAACAGCTTACATTCGTCTGTCTTACACCGATGATCGCTCCAGCGAGAGCGACAGCGTTACCAACCAGCGGAAGCTGATTGAGAACTTCATTGAACGAAACCCGGACATTCAAATCGTATCCGAAAAAATCGACGATGGTTACAGCGGTATCATTTTTGACCGTCCGGCGTTTAAGGAAATGATGCAGGACATCACCGATGGCAATATCAACTGCGTCATTGTAAAGGACCTCTCCCGTCTGGGACGGGAGTACATCGAAACCGGACGCTATCTGCGCCGGGTGTTCCCCACTTATGGGGTTCGTTTTATTGCCATCACGGATAACATCGATACCGCCCATGAAGGCAGCGGTGACGATCTGACCGTATCCGTCAAGAACATTATGAACGAAGCCTACTGCCGGGACATTTCCATCAAGACCCGTACCTCTTTGGATATAAAGCGGCGCAACGGAGATTTTGTTGGAGCCTTTCCCGTTTACGGCTATATGAAATCCGAGGAAAACAAAAATCTGCTTGTACCTGACCCGTATGCTTCCCGCGTTGTCCGCGACATCTTCCGTATGCGTCTGGATGGGACAAGCGCCCTGCGGATCGCTACCGTGCTGAACGAAATGGGCGTCCTCTCCCCACTGGCCTATAAGAAAAACAATGGTTTTCCCTATGCCAAACACGGCTATGCCGACAAAGAGGATTGCAAGTGGTCTGCTACAACGATTATTCGTATTTTGCAGGATGAAACCTACATTGGCACATTAGTACAGGGGAAGCAAGGCACCCCGCACTATAAAATCAAGCAGATGGAGCAGCGGCCATCCTCTGAATGGATTCGCGTTCCTGATGCCCATGAGCCGCTGATTGCCAAGCAGGATTTTGAACTGGTCCAGCGTATCCGCAGACTGGATACCCGGACTTCTCCCAAGCAGGATACAGTGTATCTGTTTTCCGGCGTCTTGATCTGCGGGTGCTGTGGGAGCCGCATGACGCGAAAAACAAACCGGGTCAAGGGCAAGGAATATCACTATTATTATTGCCCCACCGGGAAAAAGCATGGCTGCACCAACCCGGTAATGCTCAAGGAAAGCGATCTTGTAGAGTGCGTCAAGGACAGTCTGAAAGGCTACATCGACAATGTAAGCTGCCTGCAAGCCATCCTGGACGGCATCGACCAGAGCAGCATCAACCAAGCACTTGCCAATGAATACGCCTCCCACATCGCCGCCAATGAGCAGCAGGTGGAACAGGCGCTTGAATTTAAGGCCCGACTGTATGAAAGCCTGATTACCGGCACCATCAGCAAAGAGGAATATACCGACTATAAGGCCAGATACACGAGGATTGTGGAAAACGCGAAAGAGAGTATTCGGGTCTTAAAGGAAAAGCTGGCTGATGTTCTGGAGAACCGGAGTGAACGGAACCTCTGGATTTCCCACTTCACACAGTTTTCTACGATGGAGACCCTGGACCGCAAAGCTGTGGTTCACATGATACAGAGTATCAAGGTGATTGGAAAAAAGGAATTGGAGATCACCTTTACATACCAGGACGAATACCAGAAAGCGATCCAGCTGATCCAGCTGGCAGAGCAAACAAGCCAAAGAAAGGTGGGATGATTTGTGGCAAGAAAAAGCAGAAAGGAAACTGTGGTGCTCCCTGCACCGGAGATAGATCCCTCTTGCCGCGCTGGAGTTTATGTGCGGCTTTCCGTTGAGGATAAGCATACCCACACCGTTTCTATCGAAACCCAGCAGCTGATTATCGCCCGGTATCTGGAGCAGAACCCGGAGATTATTGTGGTACAGACCTACATTGACAATGGCGCAACGGGTACGAACTTCCACCGCCCCGGCTTCCAGCAGATGCTCTCCGATATTGAAGCGGGTCTTATCAACTGCGTCATTGTAAAGGACCTCTCCCGCCTGGGGCGAAATGTCATAGACACAGGCTACTATATCGAGCGTTACTTTCCCATGCAGAAAGTCCGCTTTATTGCCGTAAATGACCGCTACGATTCTTCTTCCCCGGATAATGCCCACGATGGTATCATCATCCCGCTGCGGAACATGATTAACGAAGCCTATGCGATGGATATTGCCAGGAAAATCAAAGCCCAGCAGCGACAGGCTATGAAAGACGGCAAGTATGTTGGTGGGCGCACACCCTATGGATATTTGAAAGCTCCAGATGATTGCCACCAGCTGATTGTTGATCCTGTGGCTGCCGAGGTAGTCAAAACCATGTTCCAATGGGCCGCCGAGGGCGCAGGATTAAACACCATAGCGGTACGATTGAACGAGGCCGGGTATCTCTCTCCCAGCCACTACAAGAGGACTTTGGGAGAGATCACCCATGAAAATCTGGTAGGCAATGGGCATTGGCAAACCCGCACCGTAGCCAAAATTCTTCGCGCAGAGGTTTATACCGGAGATCTGGTGCAAGGGGTATCTAAAATCATTGACCACAAGCAGGTCAGAGCCAGCGCCGATGAATGGACAACGGTACGCGGCACCCATGAAGCCATCATCAGCCGGGAGCTGTTTGCCGCTGTTCAGAAAGCGTTGGACCAGGCTGCACAGCAGGCAAAAGACAGGGAGATCCATTCCTGGTCCCCTAATCTTTTGAAAGGCAAAATCTTCTGCGCCCACTGCGGACGCAGCCTTCACCGACAGAAATGCGTCCGCAGAAAGTCACAGGAGGTATATGTCTACCACTGTATCAGCAACAACCGTATCAAAAAGGGCGTTTGTCCTGGTGCATTTATCTTTGAAAAAGAGCTGCTGGATACCTTGGCCGATATGATACAGGAACAGCTTGATACCACGCTGGGGCAATACTCTCTTGGTCTGGAAAACCTCTCCAAAGAAGCCGAGGAACAGAAAAACATACAGGCTAAAATCGCCAGCCGGAAACAGGAAATCCAGCAGCTGCGAACCTATCAGCGCGGATTGTATGAGGGCCTGATCCAGAACCATCTGTCAAAAGACGAGTATTTTACCTTCAAAGAAAAATACGAAGCCAAAATCGAGGCCATCAGCAAAGAAATCGAGCAGCTGAAAGCAGGGCTTGCGATTCTCGCCAAGCAGCTGGAACAGTATAAAATGCTGTCCCAGGATGCACAGCATATCAAGGAAGATCGCCAGCTGACGGCAGCTCTGATTGACCGCCTGATTGACCGTGTAGAGGTCTCAAAAGAAAAGCGGATTACGGTTCGTTTCCGCTTCCAGAGCGAATTTGAGCATTGTGAGGAGGTGCTGAGCCAGTGCAGAAATATGTGATTGCCCTTTATATCCGCCTTTCCCTGGAGGATTATAAATACGACAGTATGAGCATTGAAAACCAGCACCTTGCGCTGAACGAATTTGTTTCTTCCATGCCGGAGTCCACTCATGCAGAAGTCCTTGAGTTTATCGACAACGGGTATAGCGGGACAAACTTCGAACGCCCCAAAGTCCAGGAGCTGATTGAGATGGTGCGGGCCAATAAGATCGACTGCATCATCGTAAAAGACTTTTCCCGGTTTGGACGAAACAGCATTGAGACTGGCTATTTCATTGAGCGTGTGTTCCCTCTGTTTCACACTCGGTTCATTTCTATCAACGATGATTTTGACAGCGATCAGCACAAGGGCGATACCGGCGGTATGGATGTGGCTTTCAAGTATCTGATCAGCGAGTATTACAGCCGGGATATGTCCATCAAGACCAAAAGCGCCAAGTACGCCAAAATGCAGCGCGGCGAATACCAGAGCAAAGTTTGCCCTTACGGGTATCGCAAAAGCGCCAATGGCAGAATGGAACCGAACCCGGAAACCGCTGCTGTGGTACAGCTCATTTTCCAACTTGCCGCAACCGGAATTGGAGCGGCAGCCGTTACCAGGGAACTCTTTAAGCGAGGCATACCGACCCCCGGAGAATACAAAGCAGCGCATGGGCAGCAGTACCACGATGTCTCCCGCTCCCGCGGACGCTGGAGCAGTTCTACGGTTCTCCGTATCCTGGAGGACGAACGCTATATCGGCTCCTATGTCATCGGGCGTCGTGCAGTCATTGAAGTGGGCAGCACACGGAGCCGCAAGAAGGACCGGGACAAATGGTTCATTATTCCCGACCATCATCCGGCAATCGTTGACAAAGAACTATTTGAAAAGGTGCAGGCTGTGCAGCGCCGATTCTCCTTGCCGACCAAGAAAACCAGGGAGTACCCACTAAAAGGCAAGGTCTATTGTGGCTGCTGCGATCATGCACTTTCCCGCATCGCCCAAAAGAGACCGTTTTATATGTGCCGCCATTCTACCGCTGATGTGAACAGCCGCTGCCGCGATGTCCGGGCAGATGTTGCTGGGCTGGAAGAAGCCGTCCTCCTCACTTTGAAAAAGCAGCTGGAAATCCTGCTGCCCGTACATAAAGACGGCACCATTCACCTGGAGGCTACCGCTGCCAAATGCTCTGAGTATGAGAAGCAACTGGAAGCTCTGAAGGACCAGAAGCAAGCTCTCTTTGAACGGTATCTCTTGGGGCAGATCGAGCTGGACACATATAAATCGGAGAAAGCAGTTTATGACGCAGAAATACTGAAAGTCAAAAATGCCTATGCTGCTGTCACCGCCCAGGCAAAGCTGAAGCGAGAAGAACAGGCCCGCCAAAGCAGCCGACAAGAAATCGTTCACTCGATTGCAGAAGCGGATGTGCTGACCTCTGAGCTGACCGATCTGCTGATTGAAAAGGTGTATGTATTCCCCGACAACCGCATTGAGATTATCTACAAAGTCCATGACCTCTTTGAATAATTGAAGGTACAAAAACGGAAAACCCAGGCTATCAAATTCATCTTGGTAGCTTGGGTTTTCTGCTTTTCAGAATTATATTTTTTTGTCGTGTGCTTGACATACGGGTGCCTCAGGTCGTGTATTCTGATCCGCTTTACCCCGGCCTCTTTCGCACCCCTGTCCATCTCCCGGTGGAGGTAGGATTTTGTCACCGTGAAAATGCGGTCGGTGGGCTTCACCCCATACAGGCTCTTGATATAGTCTCGCATTTCTTCACAGAGGAAAGCGGGCATTTGAATGACCCGGTTGCTCTTAGGGGTCTTGGGGTCGGTAATCACATCCTTGCCCTTAATCCGCTGGTAGGACTTGGAGATGGTGACGGTCTGTTTCTCAAAGTCGAAGTCGCCAGGAGTGAGGGCCAGCAGCTCCCCCTCCCGGACGCCGCACCAGTAGAGCATTTCAAAGGCGTAATAGGAAAGGGGCTTGTCCATCATGGCCTCGGCGAATTTCAGATACTCCGCCTTTGTCCAGAACAGCATTTCCCGTCCCTTTGGCTTTCCCATATTGCCCGCCTGGGCAGCGGGATTGACCTTTAGATTGTAGTGCCGTACCGCATGGTTGAACACGGCGCTCAACTGATTGTGCAGCGTTTTTAAGTACACCGGAGAGTAGGGCTTGCCGTTCTTGTCCCGGTAACCCAGCATTTCATTCTGCCAGGCGATGACCTCCTTGGAGTGAATGTCGCACATCTTCCGCTTGCCGAAGTACGGCACCAACTTCTTGTAGAGGATATGCTCTTTCGTCCCCCAGGTGTTTTCCTTGATACGGCCTTTCATGTCCGCCACATAGACAGCCACGAAGTTTTCAAAGGTCATTTCCAGGTCGGCGGTCTGTTGTTGCAGGAATGTCCGCTCCCACTCCAGAGCCTCCCGCTTGGTGGGAAAGCCCCGTTTCATTTTCTTTACTTTCTTGCCCGTCCAGTCCTCGTAGTAAAAGGACGCATACCATGTGCCCTTTGCCTTGTCTTTGTATGCCGGCATTGTGGTTCCCTCCTTATTGTCTGTCCCGCAGCCCATAGAATTTTTCCTCGAAGTAGCGCCTGCTTACCCGTCCGGGAATGGTGAGAAAGCCTTTTTTCTTCAGCTCCTCGTTCATCTCCCGCACCAGCTTGTAGGCGTAGGGCTTGGAAATGCCCAGCTCCCTGGCGACCTCCTCTGCTCTCACAAACAGCTCCTTTTCCATGGTCAGCACCTCCTTATTTTAGTTTCGCAAATATGTTAATGTCACCATCTTCATTATACATTAACATAAGTGTTAATGTCAAGAATTTATTTCGCATTTTTGTTAAAGATTATCTTGCATCTTTCGCTTTTTTGCGCTATACTATTGGCAAAGGCGGTGGGATATTATGACAGTCGGAGACAAGATAAAGAAAATCCGCACCTTTCGAGGCATGACACAAAAGGAATTGGGGCTTGCTATCGGCTTTGAGGAAAAGGGAGCGGACAACCGGATCGCCCAGTATGAGACGAATTACCGTGTTCCGAAACGGGAACTGCTGGACAAGATGGCCGAGGCGCTGCGGGTAGACCGCCAGAACTTCTACACCATCGCCCCCGGCTCTGCCGAGGACTTCATGCGGACATTCTTCTGGCTGGACGAGGACAGCCCTGGCGCTATCCGCCTGTTCCAACTTGTCCGCAATCCGGGCAGAGCAGGGGCCGCTGATGATACCGCTGTACGGTACAATGATAGCGATGACTGGCCCGCACACCCTCCCGTGGGTATGTACTTCCAGTATGGCCTTGTGGACGAGTTCATGCGGGAATGGCTTTTTCGTCAGCAGGAGTTACACGCCGGGGAGATCACCAGGGAAGAGTATTTTGAATGGAAACTCAACTGGCCCCATACCTGCGACGATGGCCTGGAAAGCGAATATTATATCCCTTGGCGGAAAAATAAATAAGACAAGCAAAAAAACCGCCCTGCTGAATTTGTCGTTCAGCAGGGCGGTTTTGCTTGTCCTTTTGGGATTTTTCTCTTGAGAATACCGGGCGGACACAAATAGTATCAATCCAGTATCAAGAGCAGTATGGACGGGCAAAAAAGCCTGTATTCATGCGGGTTTTCGCCGTTTCGAGCGTCATTCCCATTCAATCGTTCCCGGCGGTTTCTGGGTCAGATCGTACATGACGCGGTTAACGTTATCCACCTCGTTGATGATGCGGGACGTGACCTTCTGCAGAACTTCCCACGGGATATTGGCCGCCTCGGCGGTCATGAAGTCACTGGTGATGACGCCGCGCAGCGCAATGGCGTAATCATAGGTTCGGGCGTCGCCCATGACGCCGACCGAGCGCATGTTCGTCAGAGCCGCAAAGTACTGGGAGATGGAGCGGTCGAGACCCGCATTCGCAATTTCTTCGCGGTAAATGGCGTCTGCGTCCTGGACCATTTTGACCTTTTCCGGTGTAATGGCTCCGATGATGCGGATGCCGAGCCCCGGACCCGGGAAAGGCTGCCGGAAGACCAGATAGTCCGGAATGCCGAGCTTCTGCCCGACCTCGCGGACCTCATCCTTGAAGAGCAGGCGCAGCGGCTCGATGATCTCTTTGAAATCGACATGATCCGGCAAACCGCCGACATTGTGGTGCGATTTAATGGTTGCCGCCTTGCCCAGTCCGGACTCAATGACGTCCGGATAGATGGTGCCCTGGACCAGATAGTCCACTTTGCCGATTTTTTTGGCCTCGTCCTCAAAGACGCGGATGAACTCCTCACCGATGATGTGGCGCTTTTTCTCCGGTTCCGTGACACCGTCGAGTTTCTTATAGAAACGGTCCTGCGCATTGACGCGGACAAAATTGAGCTCATAAGGGCCGTCCGGTCCAAAGACTGCCTCCACTTCGTCGCCCTCGTTTTTACGGAGCAGACCGTGATCGACAAAGACGCAGGTCAGCTGTTTGCCGACCGCTTTGGAGAGCAGGACCGCCGCAACGGAGCTGTCCACACCGCCGGACAGGGCACAGAGCACTTTTCCGTCTCCGACTTTCGCGCGGATTTCCGCAATGGTGTCCTCAATAAAGGTATCCATGCGCCAGTCTCCGGCACAGCCGCAGATTTCGCGGACGAAGGTGTGGAAAACTTTTCTGCCCTCTTTGGAGTGGACCACTTCCGGATGGAACTGAACGGCATAGAGCTTCCGGTCCGGGTTCTCCATGGCAGCGATGGGACAATTATCGGTGTGCGCGGTGACCGTGAATCCCGCAGGGGCAGCGGAAATGTAGTCGGTATGGGACATCCAGAAGATGGAATGGCCGGGTTCCTCGCAACCGGACTCCTCCGCCGTGACATCCGCTGTGGCGACATTCTTCAGCAGTCCGTCATGGCTGTCGATGACCACCTCGGTGTGGCCGTACTCGCTGACCGGTGCGGTTTTGACCGTGCCGCCGAGAGCGTGGGCCATGAACTGTGCACCGTAGCAGATTCCGAGAATCGGAATGCCGAGGTCAAAAATGGCGGGGTCATAGCTGGGGGAGTCGTCCTTAAAGACGCTCTGCGGACCGCCGGTAAAAATGATGCCCTTGTAGTTCTTCGCCTTAATCTTCTCCAGAGGAGTGGTATAAGACAAAACTTCGGCGTAGACATGCTCTTCGCGGACGCGCCGCGCAATGAGCTGGTTGTACTGTCCGCCGAAGTCGAGAACCAGGATGGATTCATGCTGAATTGCCATGGAAGTCTCCTTTCCCTCATCTTCAGTCAATCAAAGAATTGTGAATATTATAGATGAAAATGCGGGAGCGTTCAACTGCAGGAAATCGGCTGCATTCCTGCCTTATTTTTTGATCGTTTGTTCTAAATAATCGGATTCATTTGTAAATCCTGTTGTCGAAACCGCAAAAGTTCCGGTTTAGACATTGCAAATTCTGTTTTAGCGTGCTACCATAATTGCAATGATTTACGAACGTGCGTTCGTTTATCAATTCTTTTCCCATATCATATTACCCAAAATACCGCAAAAAAGGCAGCGCCGTCCGACGCTGCCTTTTTTGTTTTCTGTCATTTCAGGAAAATGCCGTTTAGTATGATGTCGACACCCGTCGAATAATACTCCTCGTAATGACTTTCCAATGTCTTGATGTGCGTCTTTTCCGGGAGCATCAGGACACCGTCGAACATGGCCCAGAGAGAGATGACGGTTTTTTCGGTGTCGCAGGGGCGGATAACGCCCTCGTCAATGCCCTGCTGAATGGGTCCTTCCAGCCGGCGGAAGATGCGAAGGCTGTCTTCCATAAGGGAGCTGTCCAGCTCCAGGTCCTGGTTCTTTCCAAAGAAGCCGCTGGAAAGAAGACGGTAGGACTCGTAATCGTTTTTATAGAACGAAATGTAGCTGTACAGCATCATGCTGATGCGGGACCGGATGTCAGGCGCCGGCAGGGACAGCGCATCGTCAAATGAGCGGTCCAGCTTCTCCAGGCTCTCCTTGTAGAGCGCAATATAAATTTCGCTTTTGTTTGTAAAATAGAAGTACAGAGAACCCAGTGAGATATTTGCGGCCTCCGAGATCTGCCGCATTGTGGTGTCCTTATACCCGTTTTTCGCAAACAGTTTTTTTGCCTCTTTCAGAATTTCCGAACAGCGCTGCTGTTTTTCTTCTGCTGACATAGATTTTCTTGCCATTGTTTCACCCCAATGTAGAATCCCAAATAATCAAAACCCACGTTCATTATAACAAAAAAGACCGCACCGTAGAGGTACGGTCTTTGATTTTATTCAATAAACTCAGCGTTCAATAATTTCTTCGCGCTTCGGGCCATTGGAGACATACTTGATCGGCGTCTCAAGCTCTCCCTCAATAAACTCGACGTAGTCGCGGGTCTCCTGCGGAAGCTTGTCATACTCTTTGATGCCGCGGATGTCGCAGTGCCAGCCCTTGAAGGTCTTGTAGACCGGCTTCGCCTTTTTCAGCAGCGGGGTGACCGGGAACTCCTTCGTGACCTCGCCGTCGATCTCATACCCGACGCAGACTTTGAGCTCCTCCAGATAGGAGAGGCAGTCGAGAGCGGTCATGGCAACTTCGGTAGCGCCCTGCGTCTGCACGCCATAGCGGGAGGCAACGCAGTCATACCAGCCGACACGTCTCGGACGGCCGGTGGTGGCGCCGAACTCGCCCTTGTCGCCGCCATGGAGACGGAGTGCCTGAGCCTCGTCCTCGTCGAGGATCTCCGAGACAAATTCACCGGCACCGACGGCGCTGGAATAGGCCTTGGTGACACAGCAGATGTCCTGGATGGCATACGGCGGAATACCTGCAGCACCGACTGCGCCGTAGCCGGCAACCGTCGGGGAAGAGGTGACCATCGGCCAGATGCCGGATTCGGTATCTTTCATCGTACCGAGCTGACCCTCCAGCAGGATGGACTTGCCGTCTTTGACCGCCTCGCGAAGGAACTTGTTGGTGTTGGCGACATAAGGTTTGATGCCCTCGCGGACCTCGACCAGATGCTGATACAGAGCCTCTTCGTCGATGAGCGGTTTGTGGTAGATGTGCTCCAGAATGAGGTTCTTATACTCGACGACGCGGTGAAGGTGCTCTTTCAGTCCCTCATCGTCGTAGAGCTCGTTGATCTGGAAACCGATCTTTGCATATTTGTCGGAGAAGAACGGCGCAATGCCGGAATGCGTGGAGCCAAACGCGGCTTTGCCCAGACGCTCTTCCTCATAGCAGTCGAAGTCTACATGGTAAGGCATTACGAGCTGTGCGCGTTCCGAGATGAGGATCTTCGGGGTCGGGACGCCGGCGTCCGTGACATCTTTCAGCTCTTTGAGAAAACGGTCCGCGTCAATGGCCATGCCGTTGCCCAGCACATTGACAACACCGGGGTTGCAGACACCGGACGGAAGGGTGTGCAGTGCAAAACGGCCGTAATTATTGATGATAGTGTGGCCGGCATTGGCACCGCCCTGGAAGCGGACAACGATATCCGCCTGCTCCGCAAACATGTCGGTGATTTTGCCCTTGCCTTCATCGCCCCAGTTTGCACCTACGATTGCTTTTACCATGGAAATGGCACCTCCGAAAGGGAATCTATGATTCAGTATGATTTTACGCATCTGCGCAATATAACAGAATAATTATACAGGAAGCGCCGGCAATTTTCCACTGATTTCTCATATGGCCCGCGGAACCGATTCCTGCTCTGCAGAAAAGAACGGCGAACCGCTCTTTCCTGCGGCCGCCGTTCCTTTGTTACTGTATTATACGTTAATCTCAACATCCAGTCCGAGCAGATCTTTCTTCTCCTCCAGGATGGGTTTGACGTAACTGTCGACGAACTCCTGGGTCTGGGACGGGGCGCGGCCGATGAAATTCTTCGGATCCATAACGGATTCCAGCTCCTCGAGGGTCATGCCGAACGCCGGGTCCGCGGCGATGCGCTCCAGCAGATCGTTCTTGCCGCCCTCGACCTTGACGACTTTGCCGGCATCCATGGAATGGACGCGGATGCGCTCATGCAGCTCCTGGCGGTCGCCGCCTTTCTTGACGGCCTCCATCATGATGTTCTCGGTGGCCATGAAGGGGAGCTCCTCCATGAGATGCTTGTGGATCATCTTCGGATAGACGACGAGGCCGGAGACAACATTGATGTAGAGCTCCAGAACCGCGTCGGTGGCGAGAAACGCCTCAGCAATGCTGATGCGCTTGTTGGCGGAGTCATCCAGCGTCCGCTCCAGCCACTGGGTGGAGGCGGTCATGGCCGGGTTCTCCGCATCGCACATGACATAGCGGGAAAGGGAGCAGATGCGCTCGCTGCGCATCGGATTGCGTTTATAGGCCATGGCGGAAGAGCCGATCTGGTTCTTTTCAAACGGCTCCTCAATCTCCTTCATGTGCTGGAGAAGACGCATGTCACCGCCGAACTTGTAGGCGGACTGGCAGATGCCGGAGAGAACGGAGACAACCTGGTAATCTACCTTGCGGGAATAGGTCTGACCGGAAACCGGGAAGCAGCTGTGGAAGCCCATCTTCTCGGCAATCTTCTGGTCCAGCTGGCGGATCTTGTCCTCGTCGCCCTCAAAGAGATCCATAAACGAAGCCTGCGTACCGGTCGTGCCCTTGGAGCCGAGGAGACGCATATTCTGGAGGCGGTGCTCCAGCTCATAGTAGTCCAGAAGGATATCCTGCAGCCAGAGCGACGCGCGCTTGCCGACGGTGGTCGGCTGGGCGGGCTGATAATGGGTGAAGCCGAGCGTCGGCATGTCCTTGTACTTCAGTGCAAACTGAGAGAGCTTGTCCATGAGGTTGACGAGCTTCTTCTCAATGAGGCGCAGGCCCTCAGTCATCTTGATAATATCGGTATTGTCGCCGACATAGCAGGAGGTAGCACCGAGATGGATGATACCCTTGGCCTTCGGACACTGCACGCCGTAGGCATAGACGTGGGACATAACATCGTGGCGAACGAGCTTTTCACGTTCCTGGGCGACCTCGTAGTTGATGTCATCCTGATGTTCCTTCAGCTCCGCGATCTGCTCGTCGGTGATATTCAGACCGAGCTCCTGCTCCGATTCCGCCAGCGCGATCCACAGTTTTCTCCAGGTACGGAACTTGAAGTCCGGGGAGAAAATATACTGCATCTCCTTGCTGGCATAGCGGGAGTTCAGTGGGGTTTCATAGGTATCTTTGGCCATAGTAGCAACCGCCTTTCAACTATCAGATTTCTCCGTAAATCGGGAAGATTATAGCATACTGCCGGTTATTCGTCCACGAAGGTCACACCGTCCAGTGCATTCATAGAGGCAATGCGCGCAAGCGATTCAACACGGATGCCCTGACTGCGGAGCCGGTCGCCGCCGCCCTGGTAGGCCTTCTCAATAACAATGCCGCAGCCGGCCAGGCTGGCCCCGGACATCTCCACCATCTTGATGAGGCCCTGCAGCGCATTGCCGCGGGCTAGAAAGTCATCCAGAATAAGAATACGGTCCGCCGGGGTCAGAAACCGTTTTTCGACCATAACATCATAGGTCGTGCCGTGGGTATAGGACTCGATGGGAACCGTATAGACATCAGGCGTCAGGTTTTTGCTCTTATTTTTCTTGGCAAAGACCACAGGCGTCTTGAAATACAGAGCAGAAAGGCAGGCGACACCGATACCGGATGCCTCAATGGTCAGAATTTTATTGACCCCCTCGTCCCGGTACAGCCGGTAAAACTCCTGTCCGCACTGCTCCATAAAAGGCACATCTATCTGGTGGTTCAGAAACGAGCCGACCTTCAGTACGTCCCCGTTCATCACGATGCCTTCTTTTCGGATTTTCTCCTCGAGCGCTTTCACGTAACTGCTCCTTCCCATTTATAAGTAAATATATATTTTATGTATCGCATTTTAGCATTCTGCCTCCATTCCGTCAACGAGACTCAGAACTCTAAAAAATAATTTCAAGAAGTTGTTGACATAGACTTTGCAATAGAGTAATCTAGTTTCACAATCTAGATCAGCTAATTAAAGGAGGAATTCATATGGCAACTACAGTTCTTACCGTGCTTCTTTTCGTTTCCTATTTCGGCCTCTGCGCAGCAAAAGGAGTACATGCCGCAGAGCAGGATGCAGCAAAAGCCGTACCAAAAGCTCAGAAATAAGAGAATTTCTCGTCCCGTCCGCACTTTATCCTTTTATTGTGCTAAATCCACAAAATTTTGATTGACATTGTTGCAAATTTGGCTTTAATAGATGTGGAGGCTCGGAATCCTCCATTCATCATCTACAACTTATCCGTCAGGAGGAATTCATCATGACGATTGCAGCTATTGTTCTTCTGTTCATCGCCTATCTTCTCGTCGTCGGTCTCCGTGCCTATTACGGCAGCCGCGCCATGAGCGCTGTTGAGGCCAGTCGAGACGTAAAACCGGACAATCACGACGCTCCGACGTCGGATACCCGCAACGCTGCATGAACACACGCAGATAGAAACAGCAGGAGCCTGAAAGTTTGCCCCTGCTGTTTCTTTTTATCTATTGACAGAAACTTAAAATTGATATAATCTAGTTTTAGAAACCAGATAAAAGGTTTCTAAATATTTCTCGTTTCCCTTATGAAAAACAGAGGCAGGGCTGCAGGCTCTGCCTCTGTTTTATTTTTCTCTGTTTTCAGTTGACAAAAGTTATGACTCGAGTTAACTTAGTATTGCAAACTAGATTATGTGATTTTAAAGAAGGCATTTTCTATGGCATATGGTATTGCTCCAATTTTCATCGCATCCATTCTTCTGGTCATCTGCCTTATCTACGACACCATCGTCGCTGTTATTGCATCGAAGGCGAAGCACAGACGGCCCCGTCGAAACATAAGAAAAGGCTTATAAGTGCTTTTTCTCAATCCGGTGGTACTGCGGCCGAATCATGAGCTCGGGAATCACAACGCCCTCCGGCTGCTGCAGGACATAGCGGACCGCGTTCGCCACATCTTCCGGATCGAGCCCGCAGCCCGGTTCCCCGCTGGCCTCGAAATTGGCGTTGCGGTACAGGTCGGTCCGCGTCATATCGGGCAGAATGGCAGTCACACGGACCCCGTACTTGCGCGCTTCGTCGAACAGGCTCCGGCTGAAGCTCGAGAGCCCGGCTTTCGTGGCGCCGTATGCCGCCCCATGAGGATTGCTGCTGACCGCGGTGACGGATGAGATGTTCAGGATCGTCCCGTGGGTCCGCTTCATTCCCCGCAGCAGCTGCTGGGTCAGAATCATAGGGAGCTCCAGGTTTGTGCGCACCATTTCCTGAATCTTTTCAGGGGAGAGTTCCTCGTGCAGGCCATAATAAGCCGTCCCGGCGTTGTTCACCAGTACATCGACCGGCTTTATCTTCCGCACCTGGGCAACGGTCCATGTCGTATTCAGCAGGTCTCCCGGAATCGGGTGGAACGCCCGCGGCGGCTCGGAGGGGCCGTCAAACAGCGGCTCCTCCTCCAGCTTATCGAAATCCCGCCCAAAGGCGTAGACGTCATAGCCCATTTCCAGCAGCGTACGGCTCACCGCGAGGCCAATCCCCGAGGTGGCTCCGGTCACAATTGCGTTCATTCCGCTTCCTCCCATCGAAAAATTTTGTTTTCCGGCACAAAGCGGGTCAGCTCGTCCACCAGAAAGTGTTCCATCTCCCCGGCGCGTTCGGCCCCATATCCGTACACGCCATTCTCCCGGACATAGGGGTATTGCACGACGGCAGAACAGGGCTCGCTGCGCCGCATGGCTTTCAGATAGTCCGGCGCCAGCCGGAAGCTGCCGACGCTGATATCCCGCACGGAATCCGGCGGCACGGCCGCAAAAGTCTGCTCGACCAGCGTCTTATATTCGTTCCGCCAGTCCCGACAGTAGAGAATCGGGTCAAAGCAGAGGCGGATCGGGAACCCCTGTGCCCGGGCGGCATTCGCCGCGGCCAGGCGCCGCTCCAGCTTTCCGGTTCCGTGCTCGAATCGACGAATAATGGAGTCCGGCGAGAGGGTGTATGCGAATATGACCCGACTGCACGGGGAAAGCTCCGGGTAAAGGGACAGATTCCCGCTCTTGGTCCGGACCTCAATGGTCAGATTCGGTGTCTCGGCGGTCAGCCCGGCCCAGCGCCGCACATAGCCCGCAAAGGGCTCCACGGCCATGAGATCGGTGTCATAGGAGACGCAGAGATAAACCGGATGCTGCATACATAGCTTTCGTACCTCATCGAAGATCTCGTCCAAGTTCAGGAACAGGACGAGGTTTCCGGTGGGGTACATCCCTTTCAGGTAGCAATATTCACAGTTGTAGACGCAGTTCATCATGCAGGAGGTGTAGCAGAAATGGGCATTGCCGAAATCCTGACAGTTCGGAGAGCCCGGATACACCAGCTGCCCCTTCTTCTCCGCCAGAATCAGCGCCTGGCTGCGGTGCTGGGCACGAAAATTCTGCTTTTTGCGGTTGAAGACATCTTTATAATGGCGGATCCGAATGACCTCAGCCGAAGGGAAGTGGGCCAGCACCCGCTTTGCTTCGCTGCTTCCCCAGACGCGGTCTTCCACATAGATGTGGGAAAACGGCGCGTTATACAACTGTGTCTCTGAGTTTGCCAAGGCAGATCTTCCCCTCCTGTCGGCTGGCGCAGGGCAGGATGCCCTCCGCAAACCAATCCGTTATGGTCTTTTCTATGGGCTCCCCCTCCAGAGCCAGCCAGGTCATCCACTGCCGCACCTCGGCGGCCATGGTGGCGGAGCTGTGCAGACCTTTGATGAGCCGCTCCACCGCGTCTTCCTGAGCAGCGTTCAAGGGCACCTCTGCCTCCTCCGGCCGCTCCGCCAGCTTCCGCAGGAAAGCGATAAGAGCCGGCTGGCTCATCCATTCCTCCGCCTTCTGCGCCGTCACCGCGCGATCCAGCCCTGCATCGGACACGACTTTTAGAAACAGCATACGGTCTGGACCGAGATAGTAGCCTGCCGCCTGAAACAGCGCGGCTCCTTCCATATCGTACAGCCCATCGGCCGGCGGGGTGTCGGCAATCCGGTTGCCGGTGTGGAGAGCGGTCTCCGGGAATGGGGACGTCCAGACCATATCCGGGTAGAATGTCCGACCGGAAGTCTCGTCGGTCAGCCGATTGATCAGAAAAATGGTTCCCGGCTCTGCCCGGCCCGCAGCCAGTCCTGCGTTGACCAGAAGATCGCCCGGACGTGCGTGCTGCAATGTCTCGGCCGCCGCCGTGCAGGCCGTGGCGCACCCGACTCCGGTGACAGTCAGGGTTATTTGGTCTCCGACAAAGCGCTGAAACGCCCGGGATTCCGGATCTTTTTTCAGATGAAATGCGCGGATGATTCCCCGCGCCTCCGGGAACAGAGCGGTAAACAGATACAGCACGAACATCCCTCCTCACTCTCAGTATACCATATTGCAAATTTTGACTACTATTATGCAGTTTTTACGTATATTGATCGATATTTTGACTTTCCGGCCCGATGGTACTATCATTTTTAAGGATTTTTGAAATAGGAGGGCTAAAAAAGTGAAAAAAGCAAAACAGCACATCGTCACGCCGGTCTTTGCGGCCGCGCTGTGCGTAATGGCTGCTATCCTTGCCGCCGCGCTGATTACCCCTGCCGGCTTCAGCACTGCGGCGAATCAGGTCAAAGGGTTTTTAAGCCGCAATTTCAGCTGGTATTACATTCTGCTCGCGTCCGGCATCGTTCTCGTCAGCACCTATCTGATGCTCTCTCCCGCCGGGCGGATTACTCTGGGACAGCCCGGAGAAAAGCCCGAGTACTCGACGGCTTCCTGGGTCGCCATGCTGTTCTCCGCCGGCATGGGTATCGGCCTGGTCTTTTACGGTGCCGCTTTGCCGCTGACCTATTACGCCAAGGAATCGCCCATGGCAAAGCCCGGTACAGAAGAGGCACTGTCGCAGGCTTTTCAGTGGACCTACTATCAGCAGGGCATGCACGCATGGGCCATCTATGGAATCGTTGCGCTGGCACTGGCCTACTTCCAGTTTCGAAAAAAGGACAATGCGCTGATCTCCTCCACGCTCCGCCCGCTGCTCGGCCAGAAAGTGGATGGCGGCATCGGACGAGTCATTGATGTGTTCACCATCATTGCCACGGTCACCGGCGTTGCAACGACTCTGGGATTCGGCGCAGCGCAGATCAACAGCGGTCTGAACTCCGTCTTCGGCGTCCGGGAAAAACTGAGCACACAGTTCATTATTATAGCGGTCTGCACCGTCGCATTTTTGATTTCCGCCACAACAGGTCTTCAAAAAGGCGTCAAGGTGCTGTCCAACGGCAATATGTTTCTCGCCTTCGCCCTTCTCATCCTGGCGTTCCTCGTCGGCCCAAAGGCAAAAATTCTGAACACTCTGGTGGAGTCCACGGGCAATTACATCTTCAAGTTCACCCAGATGAGCTTCTTCACCGGTGCCTCCTCCACCCACGCCAACCAGTGGGTCCAGAACTGGACCTTCTTCTACTGGGCCTGGTGGATTGCCTGGGCTCCCTTTGTCGGCATCTTCATTGCGCGGATTTCCCGCGGCCGCACCATCCGGGAGTTTACGTTCAACGTCATTTTCCTGCCGACAATCATCTCCATCCTGTGGTACGGCGTTTTCGGAACGCTGTCCACCTCTGCCGCACAGAGCCATCCTTCCCTCATCGCCCTGCGCGACGAGCAGGTTCTGTTCGCCACCTTCTCCCACTACCCGCTTGCCAGGACCCTCTCTGTTATTGCCATAGTGTTAATCTTCTCATTCTTTATTACCTCGGCGGACTCAGCGTCTTTCGTCCTGGCCATGCAGTCAGAAAATGGACGGCTGGAACCCCATAACCGGATTAAAGTGGTATGGGGCGTCACGCTTGCCCTGATTGCCGCCGTTCTGCTCTACGCCGGCGGTCTCCAGGCACTGCAGGACGTCATGATTACGCTGTCGTTTCCGTTTTCTGTCATCATGATCCTCATGGTCATCTCTCTGGCCAAAGACATTCACAGGGAGCGCATTCGCCTCGGCCTTTACCTGATTCCGCCGGTGGATGCAGACCGGAAGGTAAAGGCGGAGAAAAAGGAGTAAATAAGTTGCTGCTCCCATGGCCGGGTTCGGGAAAAATCGGAACCCGGCGGTAACTCTGCTAAACCGGGCTGGCAGATCAATTTTTGATTCATTTTTATAATGGCAGATCGTTTTGAAAAATCTCAATTTTGATCTGCCAGAGAAACCGGGCTGGCAGATCAAAATCAGCGTTTTTCCAAAATTGGCAGATCAAACAGAAAGTTTCCTGCTGCTCTGGCAGATAAAAAACAAAAACCAAAAATTGGATCTGCCACAGCCATCCACAAAACAAAAGAGAAGGACGGTCAGCGCTCTCAGGCTGGCCGTCCTTCTTTCGTTCAAAGTTCTTCCGCCGGTGTAAAAGATCCGCCTTCATGCTGGAACCAGAGGCCGGGGCGGAAGAAGCCGTCCTGGCCGGCCATATTACCGAAGACCATAAGGCTGCCAACACGAAGCGGGTGGTCAAAACTGACCGCACGGCGGCTGCCGTCCGTGCCCTCCAGACAGACATCGACCTTGTTCCGGCCCGGCTCCAGCGCTCCGAACAGCGGAGCATCTGGCGGCAGCGGGCCGTCCACGGAGGCGACCTGTCGCCCGTCGGCAATGTGGAGCGCCGTCACGTGCTCAATGAGATAGCCGATGTTGTGCGTCCAGGCGCTCAGCGGATTCCAGTAGACCATAACGTTCCAGCGGCGCTGCATTTCCATCAGGAGCTGACTTAACAGCCTGCTGTCGTAACCGGAACCGGTTGCCTCGGCGGCACCGCAGATTTCAATCCATTTCAAATTGGGGAGCAGAGTTTCATAGCGGGTTTCCAGGTCCTGCAGAACCGGTTCCCAGTCGGCCGGGCCGCCATCGTCCTGCATGGAGAGGGCCAGACCATCCAGAAGGATGGTACGGGTCGGTGTCACATCAAAAACCGGAAGATTCTGGGGCATCTGCAGGCCGATGCTTCGGCGTTCCCGCTGCAGAGCGGGGCCGTAGAGGTCCAGCGCCGAAACGGAGGGCAGCAGAACATGGTCTGCATTTTGAAGGAAAGGACGCACGGTCTCTTCCGCTCCGTCCGGTACTGTGATGTGAATTTCCCGGCTGGCAATGGCCCGGGCTGCCTCTTTCGCCTGCTCCGGAGAATGGACCGCGACGCCTGTGACAAAGGGCCGCAGATAAGAATAGAGCGGCAGGACCGGGAAGGCGTCCGCATCCAGCAGAAGTTCCGTCTCGGTGCGGACCGCAATGCGGTCCAGGATGCGCCCGTTCTCGGTCAGCGGTTCCTCCCCGATAACCCTGGCAGGGGTAGGCAGGTCGCTGAACACGTGGTGATGCGGTACCCATTGAAATGCTGGTCTGCGGTCTCTCATAGCAATCTCTCCTCAGGTGAGTACGCGGCTTCGGAAGGACCGAATTTCGGCGTCGGTCAGTCCGATTCCCTCGCGGTAAAATGCCTCTGTACTTCCATACTGCTGTTGGATTTCGTCCAGCACCGCCTCCGGCAGAGACGGGTCCGGCCGAAACATTTTCATGAATTCTCTGGTGAATGTGCGGTCCCTTGTAGCTGCGGAAAAAAAGATTTCATACAGGGTGTTGCGCGGCTCGAAATACGGCGCACTGGCCATATAGTCTGCAACGATGGTATTTCGGTCTGCACCGAGCAGGAGCTCCAGCAGGACCATGGCCGTGCCGGTGCGGTCTTTTCCCTCGCTGCAGTGGATGTAGACACTGCAGTCCGGGCCGGCCGAACGCACCGTTTCTCCGACCACTTCGCGGGTTGCGCTGAAATATTCCTCATTGGAGATCATGGCGCGGTAGAGCGACTCCATGTCCGGGAGCCGACGCAGATAGTCCGCCAGCCGCTCGCCCTTCTGCCGCTCATATTCGTCCCGCCGGTCGACGGCGGCTCCGCAGCGTTTGTATACGACTCCCATTGGAATGCGGTCCGGCGCCTTAAACACCTCGTTGTCAAACCGCAAGTCATAGATACGGCCAAGCCGATACGTCTCCCTCAGGCGGTTTCCCTCTTCCAGAGAGAGCCGGGAGAGGTCCGCGCCCCGGAGCAGACAGTGGGGCCGCACTGCATGTCCATCTGCGGTCGGCATGCCGCCGAGGTCCCGAAAATTTTTGATATTGGGGAAATCGTCCTTTTTCATTCTGCCGTCCTCCTGTTCCATGGATAGCTCTATTGTAAAAGAACCGGATTGGCAGATAGAGGAGAAAAAAGACCCCGCGGCTTGGCCGCAGGGTCTCGTACTGGTCAGGTGTCGGCCATAAAAATCTGGTTAAAGCCGTCACGGTAAATATTCCGCAGTGCGTCTTGCTGCTGGCCGGTCATCTTTTCTTTCCAGGCGTCGTGTCCTTCGACTGTTCCCTGATGGTATTTTACCACCTGGCCGTCCCGGATGAAGAAGACAAAGGGAACATAGAGGGTGGGCTGCCCCGTCTCCTCATCTTTTTCAAAATAGGAGCCCAGGAAGGAACAGAGCTTGTCATAGTCCGGCATTTGCGTGTTCTTGGTCTGTTCCGGGTTGGGACGGACATTTACATACAGCACGTCCGTTTTATATTCCTTGGCAACTTCATTCAGAATAGGCACTGCCTCTCTGCACCATGGACAGTGAGAGTAGCCGAGGAAGAGCGCAAATGTCTCACCCCGGTCCATGGCCTGCTGAACGTCGTCTACGCTGGCGGTGACAAAGACGTGGTCTTTGTACGGGAGCGTCTCGTAAGCACTCATATCCGCCCGCTTTCCAGTGGTGTACCCACGGGAAGTCGGTCCGAAGTTCGGCAGAAACAGGAACAGGACGCAAAGAGAAGAAGCAACAACCGTATTCATATAGATACCCTCTTTGTTTAGTAGATGGTAACCGGTGCGTCAAGACGGAGGTCTGTCAGTTCATGATTGATATGGTTTTGGTCTGCGGGAAGAGTGGCTTCGAAGTGGGCGACCTCGCCGGGTTCCATTTCGTAGCCGTCAATATCGTACATATGGACTTCCGAAAGGACCTTTCCGCTGCTGTCCAGAAGGCGGAAGTGCTCAATTCGTTTGAGGCGGACCTTTCGGTTCGTGCCGTTGGAGATGTAGAAGCTGACCTGATAGCTGCCGTCCGGATTGTATTTGACCGTGCTCAGACCCGCCGTCACTTTCTGACTGGTCACCTTCTCCTGCTGGTCGTTGACATACTGCTGGTCGTCCAGCTCGTAGTCGTTGAACTCCAGGCCGGAGTTGTCGTCGTCGGCCGTTCCGTTTTCGGTGTCTTTGGCCGTAGTGACGTCCAGCGGTCCGGAGACAATTTGACCGTAGCGGACCTGGTAGGTATGTCCGTCGTCTCCGGTCAGTTCACCGGAATAGACGTACTGGACCCGCCCGTTGGAGACAAACCAGCGGCGGCCCTGCTTGTCGGTAACAATACCGCTGAACGAATTCTGAACCCGTCCGTTTCTGGAATAGTAGGTCCGACCCTTATCAGTGATAAGACCTGTGTAACGGGAAAACCGATTATGGCTCAGAACTTTGTTGCTGACCACACGGACACCCTTCTGTTCCCTGATTTTGGGCTTGATTTCGTCGGCCGAGACCGCAGCCTCCGAGCCCGTTCCGCCGTTTCCGTTCACGGCGCTGGTAATGCGGACCCCCGGATTGCGGTTCTGCATGTTGGGACTGTTCCGGTTGCTCCGCCAGAGCAGAAAGCCCGCGACGGCAACGGCCACCACGACAAGACCGATCAGCACGCCGGTGAGGACCCGGTTCGTTTTACTCCTGGGGGCGTTTGGTCCAGGGGTCTGGTCAGGTGCGGGGCCATTTGCGGCAGAGCCCTTTTTTTCACCTTCCGCCTTGATCCAGGAAGAGGAGGCGTTTCTGTCCTCCTCGACCGGAGCGCCGCAGTTGGGACAGATCTTTGCGTCGGGTTCCAGGGGAGCGCCGCAATGTTTGCACGTATTCATAAAGCTTAAAAAGCTCCTTTCTTTCTAGTTGCACTGTCATTGTACCGCATGGAAATTTATTTGAAAAGTCAAAGAAAGGGACAGGATCGAGGAAATCCTGTCCCGTGCCCGATCTTATTCATTTTCTCTCACCTGAGACCAAAGTTCCTCCCGGGTGCGCGGGATTTGCGGCAGCTGAAACACCTCAGCCGCCTCTGCGAGAAACGGCGGTTCCAGACCGCACTGTCCCAGCAGGGATCGGTCCCGAAATACGGTCTCCCGGTCCCCGTCTGCGCGGACGGCGCCGTCCGACAGGAGCAGGATGCGGTCGGCCCAGGCAGCGGCGAAATTCAGATCATGGGTGGAGAGAAGAATCGCCATATCCTGCGGCAGGGCGCGAAGAGTGGCAAGAAGTTCGCGGGAATGCCGCGGATCGAGCCCGGCGGTGGGTTCGTCCAGGAGGAGCAGACCCGGGTGCATGGCAAAGACATCGGCCAGAGCCACCCGTTTTTTCTCCCCGCCGGAGAGGTACTGGGGCGCCCGGTCCCGGAGCGGCTCCAGGTGAAACTGGGCGATGGCCTCCTCCACGCGGTCCGCCGCCTCTTTGCGGGTAAGCCCCTGGTTCAGCGGACCGAAGCTGATCTCCTCGGAGACCGTGCCCGCCAGCAGCTGGTCCTCCGGGTCCTGGAAGACCAGGCCGACGCGGCGGCGCAGACGGCGCAGCCCGGATCTTGAATAGGAGACCGGCTTCCCGTCCAGCAGCACCCGGCCGGAGGTCGGTTTCCGGAGCCCGTCCATAATCTGCAGAAGCGTGGATTTTCCCGCCCCGTTGTTGCCGAGGACCGCGACGCGCTCCCCCGGTCCGAGATCCAAAGTGACGCCGCAAAGCGCTTCCCGGGTTCCGCGATAGGAATAGTGCACGGCTTCCAGCCGTATGGTTGTGTTCATGAAATCCTCCTTACCAGCCGAGTGCAAGGGCGGCGGACAGGCCGATCAGCGGCACGGCAAAAAGCAGAAAATCGCGCAGGCGAAAGGGGGCCGGGCGGGTCAGAAAACGGATTTCCTCATCATAGCCCCGGCTCTCCATGGCCGAAAAGCAGGCATCGGCCCGGCGGTAGCTGTCAGTGAGAAGATGGGCGTAAATTTGTCCCGTGGTGCGGATGCTCCGGGAGAAAGAACCGTATCCAAGCCGGCTCTCTGCGGCCGCCTTCCGGCTGCGATAGGTCTGCAGCAGGACGAAAATATAGCGATAGATGAGAACTGCGAGGTCCGTTATAACCGGCGGGACGTGCAGCCGCCGCAGCACCGCCGTGTGATCGGACAGCGGCGTTGAGACCGAGAGCAGATACAGCACTGAGACAGCGCCGAGGGCCCGGGCGGAGACCAGAGTCCCGTGGGAACGGGCAGCCTGCGTCATGACGAGCCAGCCGCCCTTTCCAAACGGCATGGCCCAGATTCCGACCGGTGAATGGCTGTAATCCAGCAGCAGCGCCAGAAGGCTGATGACCAGAAAAAGAATGGGGATGCCAATGAGTGAGGCGTACTCGTGCAGACTGACTTTCCCCTGGAGCATGGTCCAGACGGCGCAGTAGACAAACAGGCCGAGGGCCGTCCAGGGCGATTTCACCAGGATGCTGAGGACCAGTAAGGCCAGGCAGCAGGCCATTTTCAGGGCGGGATTCATCGCCCGGAAGCCGGAGTGATGCGCCAGGACATCCAGCGAGAGGACATCGCCGTGTTCGTGGTGTCCGAGCAGAGCCAGCAGGATGCCGCCGGCTGACGCCAGCGACACCGCCGCCCACGTGGGGAGATACCCCGTGAGCAGGAGCCAGAGCGCAAAACCGCTGAGACAGGCCAGAATCATTCTTTTTTCTCCTCGTCCTTCTTTTCCTCCTCTTTCGGGCGGTACTTGTTCCGCGCATGCAGATAGCCGAATCCATAGAACAGGATGGCGACTCCAATACCGGTCTGGACGCAGAACAGCAGGCTCTCAATCTCGGACGGGAGCTCGTGGCCGATGGCCTTCTCAATGAGCGGTTCCGCCCACGGTTTATAGGTGCCGCCGGAGACCTGCTCCACCATTTTGCTTCCGGCATCGTCGCTGCCGCCGAACTCCGCGTTGGAGTTCATTGCGAACGGGACAATCATGAGCGCCAGAGCCAGAAGGACAAGGATCCATGCGACGACTTTGTCATGCGTCTTCTGCTTCGTCTGTTTCGGTTTCATCTACGGCACCTCCCTTCTCCTGCGGGCGGCCCATATGGAGGAGATCCATCTCTTCCCCGGCCACTTTCTGCAGTCCCATGACAATGAGTACGGTCAGAATTCCCTCAATTGCGGCGAGAGGCACCTGCGTCGGTGCGAATACGCCGAGGAACTTTACTGCGCTGCCCCAGACGCCGGTCCCGGCGGACGGATGCGCCAGGGCCAGCTGGAAACTGGTGACGCAATAGGTAAACAGATCTCCCAGGGCGGCGGCCAGGAAAAGATTGACCTTCTGGTTCATGTGCATCTTCTGGTTCAGCTTATAGAGACCGAAGGACAGCAGCGGCCCCGCGATGGCCATGCTGAACGTGTTGGCGCCCAGCGTCGTAATTCCTCCGTGGGCCAGCAGCAGGGCCTGAAACACCAGAACAATAATGCCCAGTACTGTTGCCACAGTCGGACCGAACAGGATGGCGGCGAGACCGGTACCGGTCATATGGCTGCAGCTGCCGGTGACGGATGGGATTTTCAGCGACGAGATGACGAAAATAAAGGCACCGGTCATGGCAAGGATCAGCATGAGTTTTCGACGCTCTTTTGTCAGCTTCGTGACACGCCAGATGCCCCAGGCGAGGAACGGCACGCAGATGGCGCCCCAGACAATACAGTGGCTCGCCGGCAGATAGCCCTCCATGATGTGCATGGCTCCGACCGGCATCGGGCATGCCGCGAACAGGCTCCCCGCAGTCAGCAGTGCAAAGAGCAGCCGCTCCCGGCGGCCGGGTTTTGTCGATGTGATCATAGGTTCTCCTTTCCCAATAAAAAAGACCTCTTTTGCAGCTGTGCAAAAAAGGTCAGAAAGCAGAACACCGGTTCTGTCAGTGCCCCGGGTGCGGTGAACACGACCGTACCGGGGGATCTGCCTTTCGCGGCATCTGCACTCCCAGGCAGGTCTTCCGGCTCCGGACAACCCGGCCGGCCTTCCCGCGCGATGCAGTGGCAGATTCGACCGGGACTCATCCGATACGGCGGCGGTCCCGCACAGGCATTTCACCTGTTTCCCTATTCTCCCGGCCAAGGCGGTATGCCTCCCGGGCACCTGAGATGATTTGACAAAAGGGCCGCACCCGAGAACGGACGCGGCCCGGTTTCTTAATTATTATACACGTGCCGGCTTACAGTACAAGGGACGGCGCTGTATAAACACGGCCAAGCAGTTCCGCGTTGAGCTGATACAGTCCTTTGGCGTCGCTGCCGAAGAGCTTCATCTTGTTGATGAGGTCCGTCGCGTTTTTCTCCTCTTCGCCCTGCTCCTTGACGAACCAGTCCAGCACCTGCATGGTGCGGTAGTCATGGTCATCATCCGCAGCTTTATAGATGTTGTTGATGAGCGAAGTCACATACTTCTCATGCTTCAGACCCTCTTCCAGAACCTGCAGACGATCCGTCAGCTCCACATTCGGCTTGTCAACAGCTTCCAGCGTCACGCTGACATCATTGTTGTGAAGATACTGCAGAAGCAGCATAGCGTGATCGGTCTCCTCTTTGACCTGTACGCGGTACCAGTTCTCAAAGCCGTCCAGCCCGAGATCCGCGAAATAATTGGCGAAGTCGAGATAGAGATACGCGGAGTAGAGCTCCTTGTTAATCTGTTCATTGATAAGTTCTGCAACTTTCTGATTCATAAAGAGACCTCCTTGGAGAAAGTTCTTACTTATTTTAGCACAGTTTAGCAAGAAAGCGACAGCGGATCGAGACGTACCGCTGCAACGATTTATTTTTCTCCCAGTTCCAAAATCTGCCGATTTTTCAAACTGGAGACACCGAATTTGCCGATTTCAGGAGTTAGCACGGTGCAATCTGCCGATTTTTTAAGATCACTTTTGTTTTCATCACAGCTTCCGGAAATCGATTCGTAATAAATGATTCCAAATAAGGACGTGTGAGAGGATGATGTTCACTCTCAAATGTAAAGTGGATATTTCGTCTGTCGGAAAGGCCATTGCATGTATATTCCTGAATACGCATTACCGCTTTTTCTGCATACTCAGGATTGCTCATCATTCCAAAGTGTTCCCAATATACCTCTTCATAAGTAAATGGATCTAATATCGTAAAATCCGGATATCGAATTCTGCCAGATGGAAGGATCAGTTCCATCTCATATTTTGCCGGCAGATTATTTGCAAGCAGCATATCATCAATCAGCCATTCCGATTTGGAACGCACTCGGTTTCCTCTGCTGGTAAGATATCCATTCCGCGGCGGATCCAGAGTTTGACAGGGCCGCTGTATCCAGGACTGTAAGAAATGATCTTTTAGATCCCAATACGGAATTGCCAAAGCCCGTATTCCGGGATGCACTTTGTCCCACACATCTTCTACTTTTGTCCCTGAAAAATGGCACCGATTGTTCTGCAGAGATCGCAGTTCCCGCTCCGCTGCCTCGCAGAGTCTCCGGTCATAATACTCCTGTGCCAGCTTTGCGATCTGCACCTTGTCCCGCAAAGAATGCTGAGATCCCTTGATGCTCACATAATAGCGGAAATGGCCTCGATCCTGTACACACCGCAGCGGCTCATCCCAATCTCTGGTCCGAGAATGGAGTATCGTCTCCAGGAAGCGAATTCGTCTCTGCCAATCCTGCATGGAATCTCTCCTTTTTTGCTGAACATAGCACATAGGAGAAAAGATCGAAAGATGAAAGAAAAGCGCATAGCTTCGTGAAGTAATAATACTACTTCGCAGAGGCGTCCCCGTCCGGCAGCCCGGCATACAAATCCAGCAGGCGGTCATAGGTGGCGAAGAAGCTCTTTCTGCTGCGCCAGAGACCGATCCAGAACATGTGGTCGCCCTTCTCGATGGGCATGTTGTACCAAATGCCGGGTTTGAAGTCTGTGCTGTAGTCCGCTTCCTCCGACGGGAGATTGAGGGGTGCAGACTGGCCCCGGACGTTGACGAAACCATCATTGGATCGCCAGAGCGGATCGGAGCCGACGCCGTATCTGGCGAGTTCCGGCGAGGTGAATCGGCCAGTCAGGAAGCCGCTGAAGAAGCAGAGCGGATCCATCGGGAATTTGGGGCGGCAGCTGCCGTCGCCTTTTCTGCCCGGGACGGAGGAATCGGCGCGCTGGGCAAAATAGTAGATATGCGGGTCCATTTTGAGCGCCTGATTCAGGGGCTGAATGACTTCCACCTGCATTTCGCGGCCGGAGTTGTCGCGGTCCATGTTATAGGCGTAGTCATGCACATGATCGAGATGGGAGAAGGGAGAGCGGAATTTGCCGTGCTTCCCGATCTGATCCGCAAATTTGCCGATTCCGAAATGCTGCAGCTTGAAGTCCCAGAATTTCGTCCAGCGGGTTTCGCCGACCATGGAGGCAATCATCAGGACGAAGTAGGTTGCAGCGGTCATGCCTTTGACGCCGAGCGCGGAGGCCATCAGCGTGCCGTTGTTGACGCCGGACATGGTCGTGACGGTATGAATCAGGTCGCCGTAGCCGCCGGCAAAAAGCGGCGAGAGGTCCTCCGGGTCCGTGCCGCGGCGCTCGTCCTCATCGCCGAAGCTGAACAGCTGGCAGACTTCAATGACGGTCGGGCCGCCGAAGGAGTGGCCCATCAGGTTCATCTTGCGGTGGGGGCCCGGCTGGCCGAGATCTTCCAGGGCGCCGTGTTCAAACGTATATCCATAGCGGGCGTGGTGATATTTTTTCGCATGCACCTTGCCGAAATCGACGGTGCCGCCAAACAGGTAGGCCCAGAGGATGCAGGCGCGGTCCCATGTAGAGTTGAATGGGCCCAGCGACGGGTTGTAAAACTCCACCCCCTTCTCGGCGAAATGATCTTTCAGATAGAGCGGACCGATGCCCCAGTAGTGCGCATGGATGTCCTGTTTGTCCTGTGCGCCGTAGCCGCCGAATCCGTGGATCATCACATACGGATAGGAATTCTTTTTCATCTGGAATAACCTCCTTCAAAAGCAAATTGATCTCACCCTCAATATAGCGAAGGAGAAAAAGGAGGATGACATTCTGGAGCAGCTCTCCTCCGTTCCGTTAAATCAATTTCCCGAAATCATCCAGGTACAGTTTCAGCATGCGCAGTACCTGATCCAGGCTCTGCTACTCATCCACACGGACCAGGTGGACATTCAAAAACGTCTGCGGGAGAAATACCGCCAGATCTATCTGGACAGCCACGCGCATCCTGCGGAGGAGCGCGTTCTGCTGGAGGCCGACCTCTACTCGGCCATTCTCACCACCTATCAGATGCATCTCATGCAGAAGCTTCCGGCGGATCTCTCCGTCGAGCAGATCAACCAGACTTTTTTCAATGTCTTCCTGCGCCTGTTCGGATTGGAAGACAGACCCGATCTGGCTGAATTCCTGAAGAAAAACGTCAAAGTAATCCGTCTATAGACAAAACAGCTGCCCGCACCCCACATGCGAGCAGCTATTTTTCTGTTACATAAAATTTTTGAAGCTGTCCTGCAGCGTCCGGATGGCAGCCGCGTCTTCCGGCTTCATTTTGACGTCGGAGCTGACTTTCTGTCCGTTCGGGTACTCGATGCAGATGGTCACCCTGGACCCTTCGGGCACCCCGCGCTGATTGACGTACTTCAGAAACTCCGGAAACCGGGGATGATTCCGCTTAAAGGACTCCCAGGCCTGTTTGCCTTTATTCAGAGCACTGAAGTCAATATTTCCAAAATTCACGGGCAGAGACCTCCTCTCTGCGTTTATTTTGAGTACATCTGACATTTAATCGCTTTTTGCCCGCAAATGCAAGCCCGCAGCAGTTGAAAGACATAGTAATATTCCATAGACTATAAGGGAATCTTTTGGAAGAGGGAGAACAAACATGGGGAAATACATAGGAAAGCGGGTGCTGCTGGCGCTGTTTACGCTGCTGCTGATCAGCATCATCACGTTTTTCACAATGAACGCCATCCCGGGCGGGCCGTTTGACTCGGAGAAAGCCACAAGCCCCGAGGTCAAGGCCGCGCTGGAAGAACGCTACAATCTGGACAAGCCGCTGCTGACTCAGTACGGCATCTACATGAAGAATCTGTTCCACGGGGACTGGGGCGTCAGTATCAAAACCGGACGGGATATCAAAGACACCATAAACACCCGCTTCGCCGTCAGCGCACAGCTCGGCGGATGGGCGCTGCTGCTGTCCATCCTCTTCGGCATCGTCTTTGGAAGTCTGGCAGCGCTGTACCGCAACCGGTGGCCGGACCGGGTCATCATCTTCTTCACCACGCTGCTGACAGCCATGCCCAGCTTCATCCTGGCCACACTGCTGCTGTATGTGTTCAGCATTCAGCTCGGGTGGTTCCCGGTCTGGAGCGCCACCGGCAGCAACTATGTGCTGCCCGTCATCTCACTTGCCCTGTACCCGACCGCGTACATAACCCGGCTCACGAAGTCGAGCATGCTGGATGTGCTCGGGCAGGACTACATACGGACCGCCAAGGCGAAGGGCGTGCCCCGCGGGAAAGTGCTGTTCAAACACGCGCTGCGCAATGCCCTGATTCCGGTCATCACCTATATCGGGCCGGAGTTTGCGTATATCATCACCGGATCGCTCGTGGTGGAGAATATCTTCACCATCGGCGGACTCGGGCAGGAGTTCGTCATGAGTATCAACAACCGCGACTACACCATGATCATGGCGACTACGCTGTTCCTGGCCGCTGTCATGGTCACCGTCAATCTGCTGACCGACCTGCTTTACAAAGCCGTCGATCCGCAGATTGAGCTGGACTGAGGAGGGAGGACAAGATGAAAACCGAAACCAACTCCCTGCCGAAGCACAACCTGCTGAGTTCGCAGGTTAACCTGTCCAAATTCCACTGGGAGGATTTCCGGCCGGCCACCGAGGCCCAGAAGAGCCAGGCGGCTGTCATGGGCAAATCCTCCACGGCCTTCCGCGACGGCATGCGCCGGCTGCGGAAAAATCCGCTGGCCATGACCAGCCTGGTGGTCCTCATCCTTATCGTCATCGCCATTTTCCTGTTCCCGGCCATCGTGCCCTATTCGTACGACGAAATCATCACGATCCACGGCGTCCGGGACATCGGGGCCAAGAACCTGGCCCCGTTCCACTACTCCGCAATGGAGCAGGCCTACATGGCCCAGGGCGGCAAAGTCTTCCCGCACATTTTCGGCACCGATGAGATGTGCCGCGATTACTTCATCCGCGTCATCTACGGAACCCGCGTCTCCCTGGCGGTCGGCGTCTTCGCAAGCCTGCTGGTCCTGATCATCGGCGTGCTCTACGGCTCCATCGCGGGCTATGTCGGCGGCAAGGTGGACCTTGTCATGATGCGCATTGTCGACATCATCTATTCCCTGCCGGATCTGCTCATGATCATCCTGCTGAGCGTCGTCTTCAACGAGACCCTGGGCGGTGACAAGCTGGCCGGCACTATCTTTGAGAGCATGGGGTCCAATATGCTTTCTATGTTCATCGTCTTCGCGCTGCTCTACTGGGTCAGCATGGCACGGCTCGTCCGGGGACAGATCCTGACCATCAAGAACAACGACTACGTCCTGGCCTCCAAATCCATCGGCACGCCGTCCGGGCGCATCATCCGGAAACACATCCTGCCGAACTGCGCGTCGGTCATTATCATCACGACCGCACTGGAGGTCCCATCCGCCATCTTCACCGAGAGCTACCTGTCGTTCCTCGGTCTCGGCGTTCAGGCCCCGATGCCCTCTCTGGGCTCGCTGGCCAATGCCGCCCGGGACGGCCTCATCCTGTACCCGTACAAGATGTTCTGGCCCGCTCTGATGATCGTCCTCATCGTCCTCGCCTTCAATCTCCTCGGAGACGGCCTGCGCGACGCGTTCGATCCAAAGCTGAAAAAGTGAGGCGGTCTGACATGCAAACGAATCCAATCTTAGAAGTAAAAAATCTGCACACGGTCTTCTTCACCGAATCAGGCAGAGTCCAGGCGGTCAACGGCGTCTCGTTCTCCGTGGAGGCGGGCAAAACCCTTGGCGTCGTCGGCGAATCCGGTTCCGGAAAAAGCGTCACCGCCTACTCCATCATGGGCATCCTCGCCGATACCGGCCGGATTACCGACGGGGAAATCCTCTATAAGGGCGAAGACATCACCAAATGGAGCGAAAAGCAGATGCAGCAGTTCCGCGGGGAAAAATGCTCCATCATCTTCCAGGACCCGATGACCTCGCTGAACCCGGTCTACACCATCGGGAACCAGCTGGAAGAGGCCATCCTTCTGCACACCGACCGGACCCGCCAGGAGGCAAAGGCACGCGCCGTTGAGATGCTGACGCTGGTCGGCATCAACGACCCGGAGCGCCGCCTGAAGATGTATCCCCACGAGCTGTCCGGCGGCCTGCGGCAGCGCGTCATGATTGCCATGGCACTGGCCTGCGAACCGGATATTCTAATTGCCGACGAGCCCACAACGGCGCTGGACGTCACCATCCAGGCCCAGATCCTGGACCTTATGCAGGATCTCCAGAAAAAGATGGGCATGGCCATCATCATCGTCACCCACGACCTGGGCGTCATTGCCGAAATTGCCGATGAAATCATCGTTATGTACGGCGGCCGTGTCTGCGAGCGCGGCACGGCGGACGATATCTTCTACCGCCCGGCCCACGAGTACACCAAAGGGCTGCTCCGCTCCATTCCGAACCCGGACCGCATGGGGAAGCGGCTGGAGCCCATCGCCGGATCCCCCATCAACCTGCTGAATCTCCCGGACGGGTGCGCTTTCTGCACCCGCTGTTCCCGCGCGATGCAGATCTGTCTCCGCGAAGTGCCGGAAGAGCTGCGGCTGAGTGACACCCACCTCGCCGCCTGCTGGCAGAATGTCCGAGAGGAATATGAGAAGGGGGCAACAGACCATGTCTGAGAAGGACACGCTCCTTGAAGTACAGGAGCTCAAGCAGTATTTCCGAGTCCGTTCGGCCTTTCAACGGACGCAGACCTTAAAAGCCGTGGACGGGGTCTCCTTCCGGATCGCGCCGAATGAGACGCTGGGGCTGGTCGGCGAGTCCGGCTGCGGCAAGACCACGGTGGGCCGCTCCATCCTCCGGCTCTATGAGCCCACCGGCGGCCACGTCTTTTTTAAAGGGCAGGAGGTCACGGACAAGACCATCAAGCCGCTCCGCAGAGAGATGCAGATGGTTTTTCAGGACCCCTACTCCTCGCTGAACCCACGCATGACCGTCGAGGACATCATCGGCGAGCCGCTGGATACCCATCATCTCTATTCCAGCCGAAAAGAGCGCTACGAAAAGATTCTTCACCTGATGTCCCTGGTGGGACTTAACGCCGAGCACGCGACCCGGTACGCCCACGAATTTTCCGGCGGCCAGCGGCAGCGCATCGGCATTGCCAGAGCGCTGGCGACGCACCCTTCCTTCATTATCTGCGATGAGCCGGTCTCCGCGCTGGACGTCTCCATCCAGGCCCAGGTCATCAATATGTTTGAGGACCTGAAGAAAGAGCTCGGTATTGCATATCTGTTTATTGCCCACGACCTGCTGGTTGTCGAACACATCTCCGACCGCATTGCCGTTATGTATTTGGGCCGCATCGTGGAGCTGGCGGACGCGGATGAGCTGTTTGCGAACCCGCAGCACCCGTATACGCAGTCGCTGCTGAGCGCCATCCCCATCCCGGACCCGAAAGAGGCAAGAACCCGGGAGCGTAAGATCCTGGAGGGCGACATTCCCAGCCCGCTGAATATGCCCTCCGGCTGTGCGTTCCGGACCCGGTGCCCCTATGCCTCCGCCGAATGCGCACAGGCGCGGCCCGAGCTCACCGACCGCGGCGGCGGGCATCTGACCGCATGTTTTCACAAGTAAGGAGCGCCCATTATGAAACAGACAAAACGAATTCTTGCGCTGATCCTGACTGCGCTCCTCCTGATACTGACGCTCTCCGCCTGCAACGGTGCGACGGGCGGAAAACTGACGTCGGACTCCGACGGATCGGTCCTGAAGATCAACCTGGCCAGTGAGCCTGACTACCTGGACCCCGCACTGACCTCTTCGGTAGACGGCGGCTCCCTGGTCTGCAACTCGTTTGCGGGGCTGTTCACCACCAATGCGAAAAACAAAATCGTTCCGGCGCTGGTCAAGGACTACTCCGTCAGCCCGGACGAGCTGACCTACACGTTCCGCCTGAAAGACGGACTGAAGTGGAGCGACGGCAGGCCGCTCACCGCTGCGGACTTCGCCTATTCCTGGCAGCGCGCGGCCAATCCGAAAACCGGCGCCACCTACTCGTACCTGTACGATGCCGTTGCCCACAAAAAGGACGGCACCCTCGATCTTTCGGCAAAAGGCAATACGTTCGTTGTCCGACTCGCCGCGCCCTGTGCCTATTTCTTAAGCCTCTGTGCCTTCCCCACCTTCTACCCGGTGCCGAAGCACGCCGTGGAAAAGGCAGACCCCTCGGGGACCAACCCCGGGAAATGGTGCTCCGAGGCGGGATTCGTCACCGACGGCGCCTACACGCTGAAGCAGTGGAAGCACAACGAGTCCATGATCTATGAGAAAAACCCGTACTTCTACAATGCGGGGAAAGTGCAGGTCAAGGAGCTGCAGTTTATGCTCTCCGCCGACAACACCGCCGCCTACTCGGCCTACAACGCCGGCGATCTGGATTTCTGCGACACCGTCCCCACCGATCTCGTCGCCAGCCTCCTGCACCGCAAAGACTTCTTCAAAGTCCCGACGCTGGGCACGTACTACGTCGCCTTCAATGTCGACTCGCCGCTCTTCAAGGGCATGAGCGAGAAGAAAGCCACCACCGTGCGCCACGCACTCAGCGTCCTGATTGACCGAAACTACATTGTCAAAAACATCGGCCAGACCGGCCAGGAGGTGGCCACCAGCTTCGTCCCGTCCGGAATGCAGGACGGCACCGGAAAACCGTTCAAGTCCAACGACGCATATGATTATCCGGACCGGAAGTCCACCGGGTACTTTTCGGCGGACTACAACACCAAATCCGCCCGGGCCGAGGCCGTCCGGCTTCTGAAGTCGGTGGGATACAAGTTCGGCAAGGACGGGAAGCTGTCCGCGTCGACGCCCATCTCGTTTGACTACTGCATCAATTCCGATTCCGGTCACCAGGCCGTTGCGGAGGCCCTGCAGTCCGACTGGGCCCAGATCGGCGTGCACTGCCGTATCAAGACCGAGGAGTGGAACACCTTCCTCGCAGACCGCCGTGCCGGCAAGATGTCCGTCTCCCGGGACGGCTGGGTCGCTGACTTCGATGACCCCATCACCATGCTGGATCTCTTTACCTCCGACTCCATGAACAACGACTGCCTCCTCGGCCGCGACCCGTCCAATCCGGCGGCGCCCCACGGCTGGGACAAGTACGACGCCCTCATCCGTGAGGCCAAAAGCACCACCGACCTCGAACGCCGCCGCGATCTGCTGCATGAAGCGGAGACCATGGTCATGAATACTTACGCCGCCGTCCCCATCTACTTCTACAACGATATCTACATGTGCAAAACGAACGTCAAAGGCATTTACTGCACGCCGTTCAACATGAAGTACTTTATGTATGCAAGAGTTGAGCATGCATAAATTGCGTTTATGTTAGGAAATTTGTAAAAAAATTCTTGCATTCCACGTAAGTGCGATATATAATATATCTCGCAGTCAGCACAGAGGCGCTGACCACAATGAGATATCGCAGGGTAGAGCAGTTGGTAGCTCGTCGGGCTCATAACCCGGAGGTCGGAGGTTCAAGTCCTCCCCCTGCACCCAGAAAGAACCGCGTTACGACGCGGTTCTTTTTTGTTTTGGCGGCACCGGAGGGCCAATTAGGCGACCATTTTCGGGAGTTTCTCATATATATTATTTTCCCTGCCAGATTTGTAGGGATTTCTTCCTATTTGCGAAACTCCCTGCAAATCTGTCGGGAAGATGAGGAATAGGATATTTTCCCTAAAATTTCAGTCGGGAAAATTTTTTGTTTCGCTTTCTCCCGAATCCAGGAATCTCTGCCGGACGATTCTCTCAATTTCCATCTCCGTCAGTGGACTGGAAACACTCTCAACCGTGTAGATCAGGTCTTTGCCAAGGGCATACCCGTTCTTCTGATACAGCCGCAGTTTTCCGGCCATTCGCTGCAGGTACACCAAGTCATCTGTTTTGCCGAAATGCTCCCACATGACTTCTTTCCTGGTCGGGACATGAAGGATCGTGAAGTCGGGATAAATCCACCCGAAACCGTCCATTTTCACTCCGCTCTCATAGCGGAATGGAATATCATAGGACAGCAGGCACTCAGCAATCATCATTTCCGCTCCGGATACTTATAGTATTCGCGAACCGGCTGGACCCGCCACTCTTCCACAAAATTTTCCGTCGGGGACGGTAGCGGATCTGCATATTTTCGGATTTTCTCCGGCAGAGATGCCCATACCGATTCTATGACATGCTTAGGCTTATAGTGTTCATAGCATCTGCACGCCTGAAGTTCTTTTTTCACCGATGCGAGGGCATGGGAATAAAAACGTTTTTCCGAGAGTTGTCGGATGAGACTCTCATCTGCCCCGGGATTCAGATAGGTTCGCGTCCCGTCTGGTCGGTACCATCGATACCTGTCATTTTCCACGCACAGGGAACCGCGGGGATATTCCTCCGTGAGGAACGTTTCTAATTGTCCCGCATATTTTTGAAGGATTTCAATTCGATTCTCATACACAGCTCATTTCTCCTTTCCCACCCACGGTACCAGCCGGCCGGCTGCGGTTCAAGCGAATGGAACCGATGGTCCAAAATCGGCTGTCAGCGGTCCGTTGTGCGAACAGACTGCACATGATTGACCCTGTTTTTTTCATCCTGTTACAATGAATCTGTCAGACAATTGTTCAACAGGAGGAAAAACAATGAAAAAAGTACTGTCCATTCTCATGGCGCTGGCCATGGTCCTGTCCCTTGCCGCTGTTCCATCGTCTGCGGCGGGGAATGTGGAGAAAAAAGAGTTCACTTACCAGTCCTACGATGAGAACTACACCATCCACGCCATTTCCTGGAAACCGGCGGACGGCAAAATCAAGGGCGTCATTCAATTCGCCCACGGCGTAGCGGAATATATTGACCGCTATGATTCCATGGCGCGCTGGTTTGTTGACCAGGGGTACGCCGTCTATGGCAATGACCATGTCGGCCATGGTCAGTCGGTCACTAAAGAACATCCGCTCGGCGATATCGGCAGCAAAAACGAAAACGGTCAGACGTTCGTGGAAGACTGTGAAACGCTGACCGGGATTGCTAAGAAGGAAAATCCCGGCAAGCCGTTCTTCCTGTTCGGCCATTCCATGGGCTCCTTCATTGCCCGCCGATACGCTGCCCAGTACGGCAATGAACTCGATGGTCTGATCCTGTGCGGATCCGGACATATTCCCGCTGAAACCTGCAAGAAGCTCGGCCAGGGACTTACCTACATCGGTATGACACAGACGGATGACAAGCTGGACAATGCCGTCAAAGTTCTGATGGGCGCCGCCGGCAGCACCGACTGGCTCTCTGTCAACCAGGAAAACCGCGACAAATATGAGGCCGATCCGCTCTGCGGATTTCCGCTCACCGTTCAGAGCTATGGGGAAACCATTGAGCTGCTCGCTGACGCCAGCTCCCCCGCCACAATCGGTAAGGCACCGAAAGATCTGCCTATCTTCTTCATTTCCGGCTCGAAAGATCCGGTCGGACTTTACGGTGTGGGCTTCAACCAAGCTGTTGCAGCATACCGAAAAGGACATACTAAAGTCTCCAGCAAGCTGTATGAAGGCTATAAGCACGAAATTCACAATGACGACTGCAAACTGGAAGTTTATCAGGATATTCTGCAGTTTATCCAGAACAACCTGAAATAAAAATGCTCCGGGGCCTGTTCAAGGTCCCGGATTTTGTGTACCATAAGGGAGAAAACTGCATCGTTCATCGGAGGGCAGCGACTCGTCAGAAGTCAAAGCTGGATAAGATGGCGGGCTGAGACGCCCGCACGTCCTATCCAGCTTTTTTGTTTATAAGGAGAGAATTATGGCAGAACAGCGTGTACAGAATTTCACAGAGGGGCCCATCCTGGGTCCGCTGATCCGGTTCCAGCTCCCCATCCTCGGAGCCCTGTTCCTGCAGGCGCTCTACGGCGCGGTCGATCTGCTGATCGTCGGCCAGTTCGGAACGGCCGCGGACGTCTCGGCCGTCTCCACCGGGAGCCAGCTCATGCAGCTGATCCAGAATACAATTACGAGCATGGCTATGGGAACCACGATTCTTCTCGGACGGCATATCGGTGAGAGAAAAACCGAGAAGAGCGGACAGGATATCGGCGCCGCAATCTGGGAGTTCGGCATCGTCGGCATTGTCCTGACCGCCCTCATCCTTGCCCTGACCGGGCCGATTGCCCGGCTGCTTCAGGCGCCGAAAGAGGCCATGGGCGGCACAATCGACTACATTTTCGTCTGCGGAGCGGGCACACTGTTCATTGTTGCCTACAACGTGCTGAGCGCCATCTTCCGCGGCCTTGGCGACTCCCGGACACCCCTGCTCATCGTCGGGATGGCGGCCATTTTCAACGTCGGAGGCGACATGGCGCTGGTCGCCGGTCTGAAGATGGGGCCGAAGGGTGCCGCGCTGGCCACTGTACTGGCACAGGCACTGTCCGTCATCATTGCTCTTCTGATCATCCGCCGGCGGAAACTGCCGTTCCGGTTTCAGGGAGCCGATCTCAATCCAAAATCCGGATCGCTCTGGAAAACCATGAAGCAGGAGGTTCGGTACGGCACCCCGATTGCGCTGCAGGATCTGCTGGTGGGGCTCTCGTTTCTGGTCATTCTGGGCATCGTCAACACGCTCGGCGTGGTTCCCTCGGCCGGTGTCGGCGTTGCGGAGAAAATCTGCGCCTTCATCATGCTGATCCCCAGCAGTGCCATGCAGGCTCTGAGCGCCATCGTCGCGCAGAACGCCGGCGCAGGCAAGACCCGCCGCGCGCGAAAAGCCATGGGTATCATGATGCTGTTTGCTTTCGTGCTGGATGTCATCATCGCTTACTTTGCCTTCTTCCACGGACAGGGGCTCGCACGAATTTTCTCCTCCGATCTGCGGGTCACCGCCGCAGCGGCCGACTACCTCAAGGCATATGCCATCGACTGCCTGCTGGTCCCGTTCCTCTTCAGCTTCATCGGCTACTTTAACGGCTGGGGCAAAACCGGATTCACTATGGCACAGGGCATTATCGGGGCATTCGGGGTACGCATTCCCGTTTCGTATTATATGAGCAGAGCTGCATCGGTATCCCTGTTTCACATTGGGCTCGCGACGCCGTGCTCCTCGGCGGTACAGATTGTGCTATGCCTGGGGTATTTCTGGTATCTGCAGAGGAGGCTGAAGGGGAGCAGTCGCGGATAAAATCAGCCATTTGGAAATCTATCACCAAAAAATTCCCAATTTAGCCGCTTTTCCCACTTTTACCCGTCCTCAAAAACAGAATGAATCATCTCGTCTGCCGTTTCCGGACGCAGCAGAGAGGACGAGCTCTCCACCGTATAGACAACATTTTTCCATGGCAAATACCCATTCTCCTGATACTGCATAATTTTCTTCACGGCATGTGACAGATAAGTAGGATCATCCATTCGGCCAAAATGTTCGTAGACAATTTCCCGAAAATCACTGGCCCGCAGCATGATAAAGTCCGGATAAACCCAGCCATAATGTCGAAGATATGCGCCACATTCATACCGAAACGGTATCTGGTAAGAAATCAGCTTTTCCGCAATAATATACTCTGATTTAGAGCGGGACATTGTTCCGTCAGAACAGCAGTATATTTTCCCACACTCATTTTTCGAAGTCGTTCGGTACGCTTTCCTTTTCCATTTTTCAATCTGTTCCATGCTTTCGGGCTGCAGTGGACTTACGAACCTGCGGATTTCCAATGGAAGATTTGCCCAAACCTGCTCCGGCGTCTGTTTTGGAGCATGTCTTTCATAACTTTGACAGGCACTCAATTCTGCTTTCGCTGCCACCATTGCATGTTTCCAGTACCGTTTGCAGCAGAGCTCCCGGATGATTTGTTCATCTTTTTCCAGATACAGCCGATGATGAGATCCGTCTGGCAGGAACCAACGGTATCGGTATTTTTCATAAATAATGGACCCCTCCGGCACATGATTCAAATGCTCCTGAAGAAATGCAAGATAGGACATTAAGATTCGAATTCTGCTGTCATACATAGAAACGCCTCCTCCGCTACCCTAACAGCACGGAATAGACGGTACAAGAGAAAAAGAACGGGTGGTTCGATATTAGGAGGGAACGGCTGCTATACATGTGCTCGCTGCGCCTTCAGATGTCCCATTTTTCATGTTTTTCCAGGCTGGAGGGCTGCGCCGCCGGGTAAAATCAGCTATTTCAAAATCTGTCACCAAAAGATTCCCCATTTAGCCGCTTTTTCAAAATTTCCCCGCACCTCAGTTAATCAGCAGCAAATAAAAGAGCCGCACCCAACGGTGCGGCTCTTTTCAGATTCATATGTTTTATTTTGCCACGTCTTCCGGTCTTACCGTAGAGGAAACGGCGATTTCCTTGCCGTCTTTCAGGCGGATATGCTGCTCCTCGTAGCGGGCTGCGGCCTTTTCTTCCCGCTCTGTCTGTTTCTTCTGAACCGCCTCTTCGACGCGGGCGTCGGTCTCTGCCTGGCGTTCCGCCTTTTTGGCGTCGACCTCAGCGCGGACATCGAGGTCCGAGAGGGCGGCCTCGTGAATCATATCTGCGGTCGGCTCGTAGCCTTTGGCCAGGTACTCGTTGTAGACACGGGTCGCCTGCTGCTGGCGGGCCTTTTTGACCTTTTTGTCGAGCTTTTTCATGTCCTTTTTGAGCTTTTTCTGCTCAGCCGAAATGGCCGCTTTGCGGTCTTTGGCGACCTGCAGCGCCGGGCGGACACGGTCGTTGTGCTCCTCCAGCTTTTTCAGGAAAAACTCCTTGATCTGCGGCCAGGCGGCATAGATGCCGAGCGCTGTTCCCGCTGCCGCAGCTGATGCACCGCCCAGGAGCATGGTTGTCCTTTTCAGTTTCCGTTTCTGACGGTCTTTCATACCGAAGCCTCTCCTCTCATTCTTTATCTTTCGACTAAAATTTATGATATCTGATTTTTCATACCCTGTCAACGATCCCGGAATGGTCCAAAGTTAAAGAAATCTTTACTTGTGATACAGGGGCTCCGTGTTATGATTAAACTATTCTGATATTAGAAAGAAGGGGAATTGAAATGTCCACCATTCTCGAGTGCCGGCAGCTGGTCAAAAACTATGGCAGCTTTCCCGCACTCAAGGGAATTGACCTGGAACTGCAGCCGGGCAAAATCATCGGTCTTCTGGGCCCGAACGGCAGCGGCAAGACCACGCTCATCAAACTCGCTGCAGGCCTGCTGGTTCCCACCAGCGGCGAAATCCTCATCGACGGCATGCAGCCCGGCGTGGAGACGAAAAAAATAGTCGCCTACCTGCCCGAACGCAACTATCTCGACGACAGCATGACCGTCCAGTCCATGGTCAAATTTATGGCAGACTTCTACAGCGACTTCCGTTCGGAACGCGCGTATGAGCTGCTCTCCCACCTGAACATCGACCCGAAGAAAAAATTCAAAGCGCTCTCCAAAGGCAACCGCGAAAAAGTCCAGCTCATCCTTGTCATGAGCCGCGACGCCAAGCTGTACCTGCTGGACGAGCCCATAGGCGGCGTTGACCCCGCATCCCGAGACTACATTCTTGACACCATTATCAAGAACTACAACAAGGATGCCGCGGTCATTCTGTCGACGCATCTCATCGCCGACATCGAACCGGTGCTGGACGAGTTCGTCTTCATCCGAAACGGTGAAATGATTCGTCACAGTTCCGTCGAATCGGTCACCAAAACCGGCCGCACAGTCGACGAACTGTTCCGGGAGGTGTTCCGATGCTAGGCAAACTGATCAAACACGAATTCATCGCCGACAGCAAGCTGCTGGGCCCGGCCTATATCGTCATTCTTGTGCTTGCACTGCTTGGCCGGTTTACAACCTGGCTTGCAACCCGGCAGGCGGTTGCCGCCAACGGTTCGTACGGGTTCAATACGGCCATTCAGCACACCAACGACATCGTCAACTTCATCTACGTCCTGGCCATCATCGCGCTGATGATCATGACCTTCATCTTCCTCGTCTACCGGTTCTACAAGAACTTCTTCACCGACGAGGGGTATCTCATGCTGACGCTACCCACCAAGCCGCGCCACCTGGTCTTCTCGAAGCTGCTCAATTACTTCATCTGGATGCTCTTCAGCTCCGCCATGGCCATCTTCTCCCTGTGGGTCATCATGAGCGTCTCCGACCAGTTCAACAGCCAGCTCCACGCGTTCGTGGACACGCTGACCAACACGAATGGTCTCATCGGTTCCCAGTTCCGCGCCGAGACCGGCGCCCCCTTCTGGGTCGTCATCGTTGAGCTCATTGTGCTCTATCTGGCATGGGCCGTTCAGTTCGTACTCATCTGCTACTTCTCCACGGCATTCGGTCAGCTGCGGGCCAAGAACCACAAAGTGCTCGGGTTTGTCCTCTGGTTCATCATCTTCACCATTATCGGACAAGTCATCATCAACTGGTACACCAAATTCGCCGCCGGCCACTTCCCGAATATGTTCCACACAGCCTCCGGGCTGCTGCAGGCATATGTCTGGTTCGGCGTCCTGCTGTTCGTCATCATATCGGCACTGCTCTACTGGGCAACCTGCTATATCATGTCGCACAAGGTCAACCTGGACTAATCCCAAACGAAAAAAGGATGTCTCCCCAGCGGGAGACATCCTTTTTTATGCTCCGGTGTTCTCCCGCTCCTCCTGCTTTTTGGAGGCGGCGAGAATCAGCAGAACTTTCTTCAGTTCCGGAATGGGGTCGGTGCCCTGGGGAATGTCAATTCCAATATATGGCTTTTTCTCCGCATTGACGTGAACACGCCGCGGGAAGTCGGAGGACAGTCGCATGACAGCCTTCAGATCGATGTCGTTGGAATAGAGCCGCAGTGTTCCGCCGGACTGGCCGATCTCGTAGATTCCGATATCCGCCGCCGTGTTGCGAAGCAGGGAGACCTCGATGAGGCCCTCCACCGACTTCGGCGGATCTCCGAAGCGATCCACCAGTTCATCGATGACATCTGAGGCATCGTCACTGGTGCGGATATCCGCAATTCGGCGGTACATAGCCAGACGGTTGGGAATACTGCTGATGTAGTCGTCGGGGATGTGCGCGTCGATCTGCAGATCGATCAGGCATTCCAGCTCTTCCGCGGGCTCCTCTTTGCCCGCCTTTTCGCCCTCGATGGCCTCGCCGAGAAGCTTCAGGTACATGTCGTAGCCGACGGCCTCCATGTGGCCGTGCTGCTGCGCCCCGAGGATGTTGCCCGCACCGCGGAGCTCGAGGTCCCGCATGGCAATCTTGAATCC
>UQOE01000014.1 GCA_900542575.1 uncultured Oscillospiraceae bacterium | reverse complement strand
ATGGTGACGGTCTCCTTTGTAGATATATATAGCGATTTACATTCTACCAGAGACCAAGCCATGGATCTTTTGTTATTCAGTTGTCCAACTTCATTTTACAATCGGCGTTTAAAACATTTCTGGTCGTCATTGTCGAATTATCACAGATCTTAAAGATAAGAAAACCAGGCACTCGTTGAAAGAGTGCCTGGTTTTTTCCTGCTCCTGATGTTCAGCCCCGCTTTTTGGAAGAGCCCGCATTCTGATTGTTCATCTTGCAGCAGTCCGGTACTCCGCTGCCGAACTCCTTCGCATTCTCTTCCCCGAGTCGTTTGAGCCATGCGTTCCACGAATCTTTGATCTTTTCGAAAAATGAAATCATATCGATCTGCCTCCTGAGTATCTGTGGGGATTCTGCCTTGACGAATCCAACTCCATATTTTATTATAATACAAAACCTATATAAATAATATGATTAAAATGGAAGCGGGGAAACTCGATATGGCGAAAGATGCTCTGGACCAGGCCATCTATGCGCGTTTTATTGAACCGACCAAGCGCAGACACACAAAAACAGTCGGTGTGGAATTTGAATATCCAATTGTAAATCGAGCAGGGGATGCCGTGGACTTCGATGCCGTCCACGCGGCGGCAGAGGCTTTCGTGCGCAGGTTCGGGATGAGCGAAATACAGCGCGATGACAGCGGTGCCATCTACAATGCAGTCAGCCCGGAGAATGGAGATGCCCTTTCCTTCGACTGCAGTTATAATACCGTGGAATTCTCGTTTGGGAAAGAGGAAGACATCAATGTGCTCGACCTCCGCTTCCGTGACTACTATGCGTTTTTCTATGATGAACTTGGGAAGAGCGGCCATACGCTGACGGGAATGGGCATCAATCCCAATTACCGGCAGAACAACAATGTTCCGGTGGCGAGCGAGCGCTACCGCATGCTGCTCCACCATCTCTCCTCCTACAAAAAATACGGCAATATCATTCCGTTTCACGATGTGCCTTACTATGGACTGATCAGCTGCGCCAGCCAGGTCCAGCTGGATGTGGAGTACGAGGATCTGGCGGAGACGCTGAATACGTTTAACCGGCTGGAGCCGCTGAAAGCGCTGCTGTTTGCCAACTCGCCCTGGGGAGAAGACTTTGAGACACTCTGCATCCGGGATGCTTTCTGGCGAAACAGCACCCACGGGATCAATCCCCATAACGTGGACATGCATGAGACCGAACTGGAAGATGCCGATGAAGTGGCCGCGTATATTCGGGGTATGAGTCTTTACTGCGTCGAGCGCGACGGAAAGTATATCAATTTTGCGCCTACGCCGCTGGCAAGGTATTTCTCGTCTCCAGTTATGGAGGGGGAATACTTCGACGGGAATGCGTATCAGACAATTTCGTTTACACCGCAACTCGGAGATCTGGAGTATCTCCGCTCTTTTAAGTTCAATGACCTGACATTCCGCGGAACGGTGGAGTTTCGAAGTGTCTGTGAACAGCCGGTTTCCGAGGCGTTTGCCTCCGCTGCGTTTCACGTCGGGCTGATGGAAAACCGGCATTCCCTTTCTTACTTGCTCTCCAGGGACCATAGCATTTATCATAATGGGTACAATGCAGCGGAACTCCGGCGTCTGTTTGTAAAACGGGAACTGCCGGAATGGCTGGACCGCGCGGAAGTTTCCCGTCTCCTTCTGCAGATCCTGGATCTTGCGGAAGATGGGCTCTCCAGAAGAGGCCTTCAGGAAGAGCATTTTCTCACCCCGCTCTACCTCAGGGCAGAGCGTCTGGAGAGCCCGGCCAGGGAAATCGCCGACAGCCAGGCTCCGCTGGATGAGTTTGTTGACCGATTTGGAAGGATTTCAGATGTGTGAATTAATGGCCGTGAGCTCAGACGAAAAGATCAACGTCAACGCGTGGCTGAAGAAGTTTTTTGCCCGCGGCGCCGAGATGCCCAATGGCTGGGGCCTGGCACGGATCTGCGGAAACTCCGTCTCACTGGAAAAGGAACCGAGACGGGCGGACCGCAGCACGTATCTCCATGAGAGGATGACCTCGGACATTGTGGAGAGCCGCGTAATTGCTCATATCCGTCTTGCGACGAAAGGCAATGATACGTATGACAATTCACATCCGTTTGTTCTCCAGGATCTCACAGGACGCCAATGGACCTTTGCCCATAACGGGACCATTTTTCACGGCGATTTTGACCGCCGGTTCTGCAGCATCCAGAAGGGGAAGACCGACAGCGAACGGATTTTTTTATACATCCTCAGCCGGATCAATGAGGAGACCGAAACACGCGGCAGGGAACTGAACCAGGAGGAGCGTTTTTCCCTTCTGGATGACATTACGCATTTCATTACCCCGGGAAATAAGATGAATTTTCTGCTCTGCGACGGGGAACTGATGTATGTTCACCGAAATTCGGAGGAGGGCCTTTTCCGTTGCCGCAAAAATGGAGCGCAGGTCTTTTCCACAGTGCCTCTTGACGGCGATAACTGGAAGCTGGTTCCGCAGAATACGCTTCTGGCCTATGAAGGCAGCTGCAAGGTCTTTACGGGAACCCCGCATGAAAACACCTATATCCAGACCGAAGAGGATCTGAAGTCTCTGTTTCTGGATTATTCTGCGCTGTAAAATGGAGGAAAGTACTCTTGTCCAGAATAGACGAAAAATTTAAAGACTACGACATTACGACCCGTGCCATCCATGCCGGCACGGACTACGATGCGGAGACCGGCGCCATCCGCCGGCCGCTCCACATGGCGAATTCCTACAAACTTCCGGATGATCTCTCGAAGGTCAACTATTCTTCCACGGATCTCCTGATGTATGCGCGAAACGGCAATGCCAACCAGATGTGGCTGGAGGAAAAAGTGGCCTCGCTGTACCCGGCGGAGGACTGCATCGTCCTGGCCAGCGGCGTTGGCGCACTGCATGCCCTTTTCTGGACCCTGCTGAAATCCGGCGATCATGTGGTCTACCCGAAGGTCTCCTACATGGCGGTTTACCGGATGTTTCATGAACTGTTCAATGAAAAATTCGGGGTCAACACTGAGATGGTGGATATGACCGACCTGGAAGCCATCCGGAAAGCGGTTACGCCGGGCACCCGTCTGGTCCATATTGAGACGCCGGACAACCCGACGGTTGGAATTACCGACATCGCCGCTGTGGCGGAGATTGCCCATGCCAACGGCGCACTGCTTTCGGTGGATAATACGTTTGCCTCACCCTTGAATCAGAATCCGTTGGAACTTGGAGCCGACTTTGTCGTGGAGTCCCTGACCAAGTACATCAACGGACATGGCGACGCCCAGGGAGGCGCCATCATCAGCAATGACACCGAGACAATGGACTGCATTCGCTATGAGGCGCAGGTCAATGTCGGCGCAGTAATTTCCCCCTTCAACGCGTGGCAGATTTTCCGCGGATCCGTGACGTATCCGCTTCGGATGCGCCGGGTCAACGAGACCTCTTTGAAAGTTGCACAGTGGCTGGAACAGAGAGAACATGTGACCTATGTCTCTTATCCCGGCCTCCCGAGTAACCCTGGCTATGAGACGGCCAAAAAGCAGATGAAAGAGGGCTTCGGCGGCGTTCTCTCCTTTGTACTGGACACCGATGATAAGACGGTGGAGAAATTTTGTGCCAAGCTGAAGGTGATTACGTTCGCGGTCTCCCTCGGCCACGACGAGAGCCTGATTTTTCCGCAGCCGAGCTATGATGAGCGAATTCAGCTCTACTCCGAAGTCTTCCGTCCCGGCTTTGTTCGATTCAGTATCGGTCTCGAGGACCCGGACGACATCATCCAGGATCTGGACCAGGCCCTTCGGGCCGTTGGATTATAATAATTTTCTAAAGCAGAAGAACCGCTGCGTGTATGGAGCGCACAGCGGTTCTTCTTGTAATTTTCTCAGACAGCCTTATAATTAATATATGGCATATGCCAATAATACGCAGGAGGATAAAATGCCAAGACCGCAGAGAAAGAGAACCATTTATCAGATTCCGGACTGCAGAACGTTTTCCGCCGAACATGCGGAAGAATCCGTTTTCCTGACCCTGGATGAGCTGGAGGCTGTCCGGCTTATGGATCTGGAAGGGCTGGACCAGGCGGAGTGCGCTGCCCGACTCCACGTTGCGCGTACGACGGCCCAGAATATCATTCGAAATGCGCGCAAAAAAATTGCCGACGCGCTGGTCAACGGAAAGACCATTGAAATTGGTGGCGGCAATGTAGAATTTTCGGATGATTCTGAGTTTGGGTGCTGCAGATGGATTTTGAAATCGGTTCCCAGAACAGGCGGTCTGACAGAGGAAATGGAGGAAAACCCAATGAGAATTGCAGTATGTTATGACAATGAGACCGGCAATATATTCCAGCACTTTGGCCGGACCGCTTTCTTCAAGGTGTACGATACGGAGAATGGTGCGGTCCAGTCGTCTCAGGTCGTCAGCACAAACGGAAAAGGGCATGGGGCTTTGGCCGGCGTGCTCCGTGAACTGCATGCCGACGTCCTGATCTGCGGCGGCATCGGCGGCGGTGCACAGATGGCACTTTCGGAAGCAGGAATCAAGCTCTACGGCGGCTGTGCAGGCTCTGCCGACCAGGCAGTCGTAGATTTCCTCGCCGGGCAGCTCGCCTATCAGGAAGATGTCAAATGCGACCATCATGGGGAACACCACCATGGCGGCTGCGGCGGCGGATGCCATTCCTGAGTCAGATCTATCATATCAGAAAGTTTTGCGCATGTGCCCTGTTGGAAAGACCGGACACATGCGCATTCTGCAATCAGGGATGATTCAGTTGACCCAATGGATCTGCTGTTCTTTGACGAGTGGGTATGAAATGAGCTCTGTCCCGTCCAGGTCTTCCCGGTGCATGTCCACCGCTGAAATCTGGCTGTTGTCATAGGTGCGGTAGTAATAGATGCCGCGGTCCATATTGCAGCAGGAGGAGTAGATGGTTATCTCATATTTCCCATCGCCGAGGTCGCAGCAGCCGCGCTGTTGTTCCACGGAGTTGAGAATGTGGAAGAACTGGCTGACGGAGGACATCTCGTCGTCCTCGGAGACAGAATTCAGCTTCGTAAAGGCAACTTTGACAAAACGGGAGCCGGAAGAGAGATCTCCCGGAATTCCGATTCCGCCCATGCCTCTGCTGTATTCGTCGAGGTTCAGGCCCGGGGCAAATGTGCTGGCGGAAGCCTTTGCGGAAACATTTCGGTAGTCGTTCAGCCGGAACAGCTGCAGGTCAAAGGTGGGATTATTCGTCATGACCCCAACCGGATTGTCGTAGATCTTCAGACCGTCCCGGACCGACTCAACGACAATGGCCCCAGTCTGGTCGGCAATCATCCAGTGGAGCGGTGTGATGGGAAGCTGTTCGCTGAAAGGAATATTGACAAGCCGCAGATTGGCCAGCAACTTCCGCGCTTCCAGCAGATTCCGGCACTGTCCGAGGATCCATGGAATGAATTCAAAGGGTGAAATATTGTCTTTCCCGTCGTCAACCGGCTCTTCAAAATACCCGTTCTCCGGAAAGTTCAGACCGGCCATAGACAGGCCGTACTCGTTGGTGGCATCATAATAGAGTGGAAATCCTTCGCAGACAAAGGCCATGCCAATCAGCGCATAGTGCTGCGTCAAGGTCTCTTTCCGACGAAAGGGAACAGGGAAGTTCCGCGGCAGAACGGTCACCGACTCCTGATAGGAAAATTCGAGATCCAGATTCCGCCCGAAATAGTGGTCTTTGGTCTGATACGATGCACACGTGCACATGCAAAACACCTCCTGAAAGAATTCGGTACAGTTCCTATTATAGCGCCTTATATGGAAGATGAGGAATGGAGAAAAAAATATGCGGTTTGTGACGATACGAAAAGACGGAGCAGAACTGGCGGGAGTCGTGACAAAAAACGGCGTCCTGCCGGTAAAAGATCTGAATCGCGCGAAAGGGACGGCCTGGGAGGAGGAACTGTTCTCGCTGATTTGAAGCACAGCAGATTCCCCGGCTGACCGCGTGGTACAATGCAGGGGGCAGGGAGGAGCTGGAGAAGCTACCGGGTATGATCCCAAAGGAGGAGGCCGTCTGCGCTCCGCTCTACCGAAATCCGAAACGGATCTTCAGCATTGGGCTCAACTATGCAGACCGTGCCGCCGACATCGGCGACGCGGCACCCAAAGGGTTTCCAGGAAGCTTCTTCAAAATGCCAGATACCCTGATCGGATACGGAGATGAAATCCATCTTCCAAAAATGAAAGAGACCCAGCGTACCACCGCCGAAGCGGAGCTTGGCATTATTATGGGCAAGGACTGCAGAGACGTTGACGAGGAACACTGGGAAGAAGCTGTCGTTGGCTATACAACAATATTGGATATGACAGAGGAATCCATCCTGAAAGGCAACGATTTCGTCGACGGAAATCCCAGGTATCTGTGTATCGTCAAAAACTTCCCGACTTTCTTCTCATTCGGGCCGGAGCTGGTGACGCCGGATGAGGTGCCCGATGTTCTGAAACTGCGCGTCCAGTCGGTACGCAACGGGAAAGTTTATGCGGAAAACGATGTGGCACATATGACGCACCGGCCGGCGCGGCTGGTCTCGCTGCACAGCAGCATCTTCGGATGGAAGGCCGGAGATGTGCTCTCCACCGGTACACCGAGAGCGTTTCCGCTTGCGGAGGGCGATGTCGCAGAATGCCGTATTCTGGGCCCGGACGGGTTCGCAATGATGCCGCTGAAAAATCCGGTGAGAGATCTGAAACTCCACCCGGAAATGGAATAAGAGCCGCTATTATTGCTCCGTAAATTCGCGCGGAGACGATAAGAAAGAACAGAACCGTCGTTCAGCTGGAGAGCTGAATGGCGGTCCTGTTTCAATTTAGCTTAACATTTGCTAAATAACTAACAGTTGTTGAGTGAATCACACAGCCCTTGTCTGTTTGGGTTCAGGCCAGTTGGTTGGCCCGCAGTATTTTGTGAAGTTCTTCTTCGCTCAGAAGCTCTTCCTCCAAGACCCGGCGGCAATAGGCCTCCCGGTCATTGCCGCATTCTTTTGCAAGGGCGGATGCCTTTTCGTACCCGATATAAGGGGACAGGACTGTGGCGAGAATCAGCGCATGATCCAGATGGCGGCGGCAGCCCTCTTCGTCGGCCTCCAGCAGATCGATGCATTTCTCCCGCAGGGCATCTACGGCCCCGGTCAGGACGTTCAGACTGTCGATCAGGCGATCGGCGATCAGGGGCAGAAAGGCGTTAAGCTCGAAGTTCCCCATGGCGGCGCAGTTGGTGACGGCGCTGTCGTTGGCAATGACGTGGATGCCCGCCTGGGTGACCATCTCCGGGATGACCGGATTGACCTTCCCGGGCATAATGGTGCTGCCGGCCTGCATCGGGTGCAGGCGAATTTCGCCGAGACCGCCGTAGGGCCCGGAGTTCATGAGCCGCAGATCGGTGCAGATTTTGATGAGGTTGACGGCGAGCGCCTTCAGAAGGCCGGAGACCTCGACGAAGACGTCGTTGTTCTGCGTCAGATCCATCGGGTACTCGGCGCGGGCGAGGCCCAGGCCGGTCATATCCTGCAGGAGGTCGGTTACGCGGTACATGTACTTCCGCGTCGTATTGCTGCCGACGCCGACCGCCGTGCCGCCGAGGTTGATCTGCCGCAGGCGCTCTTCCACTTTGTAAATTCGCCAGCGGTCCCGGGCGATGGCCTGGGCGTATGCGCCGAACTCCTCGCCGAGGGTGATGGGCACGGCGTCCATCATCTCGGTCCGGCCCAGCTTCGGAAGCCGGTCGTACGCATTCTCCTTGATCTGGAGGCTCTCCTGCAGCCTGCTGCAGCTGAGGCTGAGCGCTCGCACCAGGCGGATGGACGCGATCCGGAGCGCGGTGGGATAGACGTCGTTGGTCGACTGACCCATATTGACGTCATCCAATGGGTGGAGAAACTGGTACTCTCCGCATTCGTGTCCCATGTGCTGCAGGGCAAGATTTGCAATGACCTCATTGACGTTCATGTTGGTAGAGGTTCCGGCACCGCCCTGAAGGGCATCGGTGGGAAAGGCGTCGGCAAAGCGGTCCGGTTCCCGGAGAAGTTCCTCACAGGCTGCGAGAATGGCGTCCGCCTTCTCTTCCGACAGGCGGCCAGTGTCGCGGTTGGCCTGTGCCGCGGCCTTCTTGACCGTGACGATGGCGGAGATGAGCTCCGGCGCGACCGTACGGCCGCTGATCGTAAAATTGGAGACGGCGCGGGCCGTCTCAATTCCGTACAGACAGTCTTCCGGCAGCGAGACGATACCGATGCTGTCCTGTTCTTCGCGTTCTTTTTGTTCCATGCCGTTCACCTTATTCCAGGTACATCGCAATGGAGGGGAAAGCTTCCACGCTCCGCTTCAGGATGCCCTGCATATATGCAATTAATGTTCCGTAGTTGGTAAAGGGGATGCCGGCGTCTTTGGCGCAGGCCATCCGGTACTTCATCTCGCGCTCGTTCAGCGTACATCCGCCGCAGTGGACGATCATATGGTAAGGGGAGAGATCATCGGGGAAGCCGGTTCCACTTGTGAAGGAAAATTCCGGATCGACGCCGGTGTAGTCGCGGATCCAGCGCGGGATTTTGACAGAGCCGATGTCGTCGCACTGGCGATGATGGGTGCATCCCTCGCCGATCAGGACGCGGTCGCCGTCCTTCAGCGTATCCAGGGCCGTGACGCCCTGGACTGCGTCCGCAAGGATGCCTTTGTACCGCGCCATCAGGATGGAGAAGGAGGTCAGCAGGATGTCTTTCGGCGTATCGGCCGAGACTTTCGCAAAGACCTGGCTGTCGGTGATGACGATTTTCAGCTTCTTGCCGAGACACTCCAGTGTCTCCCGGAGCTCGTATTCTTTGCAGACAACGGCGGTGGCATCTGCCTCCAGGATATCCCGGATGGTCTGCTGCTGCGGGAGAATCAGGCGTCCCTTGGGGGCGGCTTTGTCAATGGGAACCACGAGAACGGCGAAATCGGATGGGGAGAGGATGTCACCGACAATGCGGAACCTTTCATCCGGCACTTTGTAGAGCGAAGCGAGCTTTTCACGCAGTTCCCGGACATGATAGCCGGTCGCCGCACTGACGTAGATGACGGGCGTCGAATGGTAGGAGGTCAATTCCTCGCTGCTGTCCGCTGAGAGGTCGTGCTTATTCATGACGATGACGCAGGGGATGTTCTTCTTCTGGATGCGCTCAAGAATGGCGTTGTCTTCTGCCTGAATTCCAGCCTGCTCATCGACGACAAGCATGGCAAGGTCGGTCTTATTTAGGGTCTGCCAGCTCTTATTGACGCGCTTGGCGCCGAGTTCGCCGGTATCGTCCAGACCGGGGGTGTCGATCAGGAGAACCGGGCCGAGGGGGAGAATCTCCATGGCCTTGCTGACCGGGTCTGTCGTGGTGCCGGAGACGTCGGAGACGACGGCGAGGTCCTGCCCGGTGATAGCATTGATCAGGCTCGATTTCCCGGCGTTCCGTTTTCCAAACAGGCCGATATGAATGCGCTCTGCATTCGGTGTACTGTTTAATCCCATATTAATTGCGCACTCCTTTCTGTTTTTACTGTTGCTTTGACTTGCTCTTTTTCCGGAAGGAGATGCGCCCGCCCATCATATAGACTGCCGCGGCCATTACGCCGATGAAGACCAGCGGCGGATAGAAGATGAGGCCGAGGATCAGCCCGGCGATTTTTATGGTCAGATCGATCCGGAGATTTTTCTCGGCGCTCCGGAGGTAGCCGCAGACGACTTCCTCTTCGTTGTCCTTTATGAGGCTGGTGTAGAGCCAATAGAGGTGCAGGGTTGTGATGACGACAACAGCGCCGTAAAACCCTTCCACGGTCCGGGTGACCGCCCATTTGCCGAGGAGATTGGTAATGTAGGGCATAAAGGAGGCCCAGAAGAGCAGCGCGATGCTGATCCACACGGTCTTCTGCGAGACCTTGTTGATTCGGTCCCACGCAATATGCAGGGCCGTCCACATGCTGCCCAGCCAGAAAAACGTGATGGCGTAGATGAGATAGGTGCTCCAGAGTTTTTCGAATGCCGCCAGCGTCGGAGCGCCCGGCTGCTTTAATTCCAGGACCTGGATGGTCATGATGATGGCCAGGATGGCGTCCATGAAGGCGCCAAGTCGTTCTTTGTTAAAAAAAGTCTCTTTCATCGTTCCTTCTCCTCAGAGATAGCAGTCGGTTCTGCGAAGGGAAAGATACGGCCGTGCATTTCGGGCCTCCTCCGCTCGATTCAGATTGATTTCTGCAAATAGAAGTTCTTCTCCCGAGCCCGCTTTCGCAATTGTATTTCCATCTGGGTCCACAACCAGGGATTCCCCGGCAAACTCCATCTGAGATTCCGTCCCGGTGCGGTTGCACATGGCAATATAGCAGCAGTTCTGGAATGCCTGCACACGGATTTCCTGCTCAAAGAGCTCCATGGGCTCCGCCCTGGTGTTGGCGGTTGGAATCAGGATGAGATCGGCGCCCATCAGCGCCTCGGTGCGGATGCTCTCCGGGTAATGCCGGTCAAAGCAGACCACAATGCCGATTTTTCCGAATGCGGTGTCAAATACATGAAAGCCGTCGTCGGACGGGGTGTAGTAGTCCTGCTCGTAGAACTGCGGCGCCTGGGCAATGTGCACCATTTTCTGGGTGCCGAGCATCTTTCCGTCCTTATCGATCAGAAAGCTCGTATCATAGTTCTTTCCGTTTTCCCGGTAATAAAAATTCGGTGAGGCCAGGATGCCGCTTTTCCGGCAGGCATCTCGGAACTGCGCGAAGGCGGGATCCTCTTTTGTGATGGCATCCGGCAGAGCCGGGCAGCGGGGAAACTGGGCGAAGAAAGGGGAGAGCTGGACCTCCGGATAGAAAATGAGATCCGCCTGTTCTTTCCCGGCCTGTTCCAGAAGGGCGAGGCTGCAATTTAGATTTTTCTCCCGTTCGCGGTCCATTTTCATCTGGGCCAGGGCAAGTTTCATGCGTCAGATACCTCCTCAGACAGTGCGAAGATTCGTCGGCGTACCGGTTTGGCTACCGCGAATGCCATTAACTGCATTATGGCATAAGCTTGGGCATTTCTCAATTTTGTGTCGTATTTAACGATGCCGGAGTGCCCGGTCCGGTAAAAAATACTTACATATTACATATAGATATGTTATAGTACTGTCCAACAAAAATTTTACATTAGGTTTTATTGGAAACGCACAATCCTCCCGGATGATAACGAACAACACTAACGTACAGGTTATCACCAGGAGGATTTTTTATGCCCAAAACCAAACTGCAGAATATCGTCTTTACCGCCATCATGGCTTTTGTCATGGTCTATGGCATGGTAGTTTACAACGTATCTCTGAATGTCGGCGCTGTCCACGGGACTAACTTTCTGGCGGCGTTCCATGAGATGCCCATCATGTGGCCGATTGCGTTCGTGCTCGAGTACTTCGTGGTCGGAAAACTCGCTGCAAAGCTGGCGTTTTCCTTCATGAAACCTGCGGACCGTCCTCAGTTTATAACTTACGCCATCTCCATCTGTATCTGCTGTATTATGTGCCCGACCATGAGCCTCATTGCGACGTTCCTGTTTAAGGATCCGAGCTTCGGCACCTGGATTCAGACCTGGGCTCTGAATTTCCCGATGGCCATTCTTTACCAGCTGTTTTACTGCGGCCCGCTTGTCCGCCTGATTTTCCGCGGACTGATGAAGGCGTGGAACGCGCTGCCGATCCGTGGCCAGCAGGGACAGGAACTGGTTCCCTCTGGCGAAGAGAAATAGTTTCTGACAATAGCATAACGAAAGGACAGGCCCGATTTCACTCTGCGGATGCAGAATGAAATCAGGCTTTTGTTCTCTCTCATTGGGCAGCTCCATATTATTGAAAAATAATTATTACGTTGCTTTTACAACGGAATAATCTGTAAAAGAATCCTATTATTTGATTGTCAGATGAAACGAACCCATTCAAAGCCATATAGGAGGCAGACAGACTATGAAGACACTCGATATGAGAAAATGCGTTGCAGACCTGGTAGAGGAAGACCCCGAGGTCAAAAATATAATGAAAGAGCTCGGCTTTAAACAGATTACGAGCAAAGCCGCACTGAAATTTATGGGCAAGACCATGACGATTCCGAAAGGGTCGGCCGTCAAGGGAATCCCGATGGATAAAATTGTGAAAGCTTTTCAGGACCATGGCTATGAAGTCGTCGGTCTGGAGAAGGAAGAGAGCGAGAGCGACAATACGCAGGTCCAGAAGCTCCAGACACTCCTCAAACGGCTTGGCGAGGGCGAAGATCTGGAATCGGTCCGCTCCGATTTCGTCAAAGAGTTTGAGTCGGTCTCGGTACATGAAATTGCGCAGGCCGAGCAGGATATGATTGACGAAGGGACTCCGGTCACCGAGGTGCAGAAGCTCTGCGACCTCCATTCCGCCCTGTTCCACGGCAGAACCGAGGCTGAGATCTGGGAGGAAGAGGAGAAGGAACAGGAGAAGACGACGCCGGCCGGCCAGGAACTCCCGGAGGGCCATCCGGTTACGACGCTGAAGCTCGAAAACACGGCGCTGCTCCAGGTCCTTGAAAAGACCGAACAGGATCTCCAGGCCGGAGACGCCGGAAACGTCCAGGCGGACCTGGAAAAGCTTGCGAAAGTCAAAACCCTCTACACTCGGAAGGAACAGCTCATCATGCCGCTGCTCTCCCAGATGGGCATCACCGGTCCGTCCGACGTCATGTGGGGCGTTGACGATGAGATCAAAGAGGAGGCTGCTTCCCTCCGCGACCAGGTGGGTCCGGAGAACCTGTCCAATCTGACGGGAGAGATCCAGGCACTGACCGCCCGCATGCGGGAGATGATCTACAAAGAGGAGAACATCCTGTTCCCGCTTGCTCTGGAGAAGTTCTCCGATGACCAGTGGGTTACGATTTACGCCGACCTTCCGGAGATGGGCACCTCGTTCGTAGATGCCTACCCCAAATGGCAGCACGGCGAAGCGGTCCTTCAGAAACGTGCCGAAGACAAGCAGGAGGAAATTGAAAACGGCATCCTCCACTTCCCGCTCGGTGAACTCACGATGCAGCAGCTCCGCGCCATTCTGGATCTGCTCCCCATCGACATCACCTTTATCGACGAGAACGATATCAACCGATTCTTTACCAACGAGGGCAAGGTCTTCTCCAGACCGGTCTCGGCCCTGAACCGCCCGGTCTTCGACTGCCATCCCGCAGCGGTCAAGCCCATTGTAAAGAAACTGCTGGCCGATTTTAAATCCGGCAAGCGGGACAGCATGGAGGTCTGGACACCGAACAAGGAGACCCCGACGCGCGTTCAGTATGTGGCTGTCCGCGACAAAGAGGGCAAGTACCTCGGCTGCATGGAGCTGGTCGAGCGCTTCCCGCAGGAGATGGGAAAACATTTCCATTAAAGAAATTCTTCCAGCAGCTTCTCCGCAATCGGCGTGAATACCTGATATTTCTTCCAGATCAGGTACATCTTGTTGGTCAGCGGCGGATCGAGCGGGCGAAAGCAGAGGGGATGGCGGATGCCGCTGTCGTTCAGATGCTCGAAGGTCAGCATGAGGCCGAGGCCCTCTTCTGCACACCGGACGCCGTTGTAGGACAGGCTGCAGGTGCCGGCGAAATTCAGGTGCTCCACTTTGTCGCCGCACCAGCGGGGCAGATCCGCTTTGATGGACTGCTCCGAACAAATTAAATCTTCTCCCATGAGGTCATCCGCTGTGATGGCTTCTTTTTGCGCCAGAGGGTGATCGGTCCGCAGCACGACGCCCCATGTGTCTTCTCCCGGAAGCTCGATGTAATTGTATTTTTCCAGCTGCGGCGGCTCGACGAGGATGGCGAAGTCCAGCAGGCCTTTGTCCAGCCGCTCCGCAACGACGTCGGTGTCTCCGCTGATGAGATGAAAGTGAAACAACGGGTAGGAGCGGCGGAGATCCTGCATCTTTTCCGCCAGATAGGAGATCCGCCACGATTCGGCGCAGCCGATACGCACGTCGCCGCCCTCCAGATTGTCCATCTCGCGGAACTCCTCTGTCGTCTTATCTACCATATCGACAATATCCGAGGCGCGTTCCCGGAGGAGCATGCCCTCTTCGGTCAGCGCCATGCTGCGGGCGCGGCGGACGAACAGTTTCTTCCCCAGTTCCTCCTCCAGATGTTTCATCTGGACCGACAGGGTTGGCTGGGAAATATGCAGGCGTTCCGCCGCGCTGGTCATATTTCCCTCCCGTGCAATCTCCAGGAAGTTTCGAAGAATGTTGATTTCCATAGTACCTCTTATTCTATTAATAATTTTAATAATATTGGATTAATAATACGTATTTGTAATTATAATACCGAAAAGCTATGATGGGAACCGTAAGAAAGAGAGGTGCTGACAATGGCAGAGGCACATGACCGGAGGCAGATCCTGTATCAGAACCTGCTCGACGCGGGAATCCGCTGCGAAGATGCGGCCTGCTGGATCACCCTTTTGGAGGAGGGCCATCCGGAACAGATGCTCCGCTACCTTGCCAGACAGCGCCGCACCCTGCTGGACGACATCCATTTTCAGCAAAAGCAGATCGACTGTCTCGATCTGCTGATGTACCGCATACAAGGAGGTTCCCACCATGGAAATCAGTCATAAGAAAATAACATTTCACAACCATTTCGGCATTACGCTGACGGCGGAGCAGTATACGCCGAAGGAATACGAAGGTAAACTGGCCGCTCTCGCGGTCTGCGGCCCGTTCGGAGCCGTCAAGGAGCAGGCCAGCGGGCTCTACGCCAGAGCCATGGCCGAACGTGGGTTTCTCACCATTGCCTTTGATCCTTCCTTTACCGGCGAGTCCGGCGGCCAGCCGAGGGACGTCTTCTCTCTGGATATCAACACCGAAGATTATCAGGCGGCCGTGGACTATCTCAGCAGCCTTCCGGAAGTGGATGCGGATCGCATCGGCGTGATCGGCATCTGCGGCTGGGGCGGTATCTCTCTGAATGCGGCGGCGATGGATCCGCGTATCCAGGCGACTGCGGCCATCACGATGTACGATATGCCGCGGGTCGGTGCTTGGGGCTATTTCGACCAGGGAACCGCAGAGGACCGCTACAAGGCAAAAAAGGCCATTGCGGAACAGCGCACGAAGGAATATGGCACCGGCACCTTTGCCAAAGCTGGCGGCTGCTACCCGTATCCCGCTCCGGATGACCAGCCGGACTTCGTCAAGCAGTACAGCGCCTACTACAAGACTGACCGGGGCTATGCAGAGCGCTCCGTCAACTCCAACGAGGGGTGGGTGTTACAGTCCCAGACAGGCTGGATGAACAACGCCATTCTGGTGCATCCCGAGGACCTGAAGAGCGCCGTCCTCATCGTCCACGGCGAAAAGGCCCACAGCCGCTACATGGGCGAGGACACCTTCAAAAAGCTGATCGGCGACAATAAGGAATTTTATCTTGTCCCGGGCGCAACCCACACGGACCTCTACGATGGCGGCGCCGACCACGTCATTCCGTTTGACAAAATTGAGGATTTCTTCCGCAAGTATCTTGGCTAACGGGGAAAGACACGATAAAATCAAGGCAAAGGGAGTTCTGCTATGAGCGAGTCGCTCGCGGGGGCCAGATTGGGGAAAAGTTAAAATAGTGAATTTTCCCGGCTCAAATCGTCGGGAAAATTTCTATGTGGTAATACTCCCTGCGATTTTGTCGGGAATATTTGTAATAAAAAATTTCACCTAAGAAATCAGCAGGGAGTTCTGTATATCTGGAATTTTCCCTAACAGACAGCATGTTGGACTTGCAAATCAAAAAACACGTTTAGGAGGTTTGGGTATGCCTTTTTTTGATAAAGAGATCAAAAAACTCGGCTTCGGCCTTATGCGCCTGCCCCAGAAGGACGGCAAAATTGATGTGGACCAGGTCAAAGAGATGGTAGACCATTTTATGGCGGCCGGATGTACTTATTTCGATACCGCCTGGGCCTACCCGGGGTCAGAGGACGCCATTCGGCAGGCGCTGGTGGAGCGCTACCCCCGCGACAGCTTCCAGCTGGCCACCAAGAACGCCGCCTGGATCAACTGTAAATCCCGCAAAGATGCCATTGCCCAGTTCAAGACCTCGCTGAAGCAGACCGGCGCCGGCTATTTTGACAACTACCTGCTCCACAACCTCGGGGAGAGCCGGACGCAGTCTTTCGACAAATTTGACATGTGGGACTTCGTCAAACAGATGAAGAAAGAGGGAAAGATTAAACATATCGGCTTCTCGTTCCACTCCACGCCGGAAGAGCTGGAGCCGATTTTTCAGGAGCACCCGGAGATGGAGTTCGTCCAGCTGCAGATTAACTATGCCGACTGGGAAAATCCTGCTATCAACTCCAAAGGTGTCTATGAAGTGGCGCGGAAGTACAATAAACCGGTTATTGTTATGGAACCGGTCAAGGGCGGCATGCTGGCCAATCCTCCGGAGTCGGTCGCCAAAATTCTGAAGGATGCGGAGCCGGATCAATCGGTTGCTTCGTGGGCAGTCCGCTTTGCCGCCGATCTCCCGGGTGTTCTGGTGGTGCTCTCCGGTATGAGCAATCTGGAACAGATGGACGACAACCTCACCTACATGAAAGATTTCACCGGCCTGACCGATGCAGAACGGGCGACGATTGCAAAAGCACGGGATGAGCTGAACTCCATCCCGCTGATTCCCTGTACGACCTGCAATTACTGCGCAAAAGTATGTCCTATGGAGATCGGCATCTCCGGAACGTTCACAGCCATGAACATGTACACCCTTTACAAAGATCTGGATGCGGCAAAGCACCAGGAGAATTGGCTGGTCGGCGGCCACGGCAGAAAACAGGCTGTCGAGTGCATCAAATGCGGCAAGTGCGAGCGTGCATGTCCGCAGCACATTAAGATCCGCGACCGCCTGGTCGAGGGAGCCGAACTGTTTGGACAGACAAAGGCAGAATGAATCTCTTTTGAAAGAAAACAGGACGCACGGCAGATTTGCTCTGCCGTGCGTCCTTTCCTTATTGCTTGGGCGTATGTCTTGGGGTGTGAATGCTGAGTGTGGGTCCATCCTGAATTTGGTCCTCCGCCCAGTGGTCAAAGTGGTAAGGACTGGACCGTGGGATGTACGCTCCACCGTTGAAAAAATGGTCCAGAAATTTGGGGTCGCCGATATAGTAAAATGCCCAGTTTTCCTCTTTGTAGGCGTCTTTCGGCAGAATCTTGTCAATAATGAGATCGGATTCTTCCATGATCAGAAACAGAGAGATATCTTCCAGCAGAGTGTTGGTCATGAGCGTGACATCCGGATTAGCTGCACGGTCCCGGAGGTCAAATATTACGGTACTCCAGTAATAGATGAAATCGTAGTCGTAGGACATTAAAAATTGGTCGGGCAGCATGACGGTGAGCCAGGAATGTTTGAGCATTCCGATATGTGTACCGCGAGGCATCTTGGAAAGCTGATCCAGATCATTTTCCAGTTCCTCCAACAGCAGACTGCTGCCCAGTACAAATGCGACGGCGGTTCCGTCTCCGTACTTCTCCGCTATTTCACTGGACCAGGCGTCATCTTCCTGAAATATGGAAACCGGGATGGTCTTTTCCTCCATCTCATCCATGGGACTCTTTTCCATTCCGGGCAGTCGGTCCCAGTTCAGTGCAATACAGATTCCGTAGATTTTATCATTGCGAACCGAACCGCCGGATTCATATTTCTTCCAGGTCTGAGGGCTTATGTCTGCAGCCCGCGCGGCTTCAGCAACCGTCAATCCCAGTTCTTCCCGTCTGTTTTTTATGGCCGCACCAAGTTCCGGGCTGCCTTCAAAATAGCCGTCTCGCATATCAGAACACCGTCCTTTCTTTCTTGGATAAGGTTATCGTACCATATTAGACCGGATATTTGGTGCGAAATTCATTTGCACGCAGACGCAGAATCATCTAATCTTATAGCATATGGGGAGGTAGCGTATGAAAAAAACTAATCCAGATCACATTGAGGTCCGCGGCGCGCGGGTGCATAATCTCAAAAATATTGACGTGGATATCCCGCTGAATCAGATTACAGCCATTGCCGGCGTGTCCGGATCGGGGAAGTCATCGCTGGCGCTCGGCGTCCTCTACGCGGAGGGCTCCCGGCGGTACCTGGAGGCGCTGTCTACCTATACCCGCCGGCGTATGACCCAGGCGGAAAAGGCGCAGGTGGAGGAGGTCCGCTACGTTCCGGCGGCATTGGCCCTGCATCAGCGGCCGGGCGTGCCCGGTGTGCGCAGTACATTCGGGACCTCCACGGAACTTCTGAACAGCCTGCGGCTGATGTTTTCGCGGCTGGCAAATCACCTCTGTCCGAACGGGCACTACCTGGCACCGTCGATGAACGTGGCGGCGGAAAAGGAACTGGTCTGCCCCGAGTGCGGCGCCCATTTCTACGGCCCCGGTGCGGAGGATTTGGCCTTTAACAGCGGCGGTGCCTGCCCCACCTGCAGCGGGACGGGACTGGTGCGGACGGTGGATGAATCCACGCTGGTGCCGGATGAGACGAAGTCCATCGACGAGGGCGCCGTGCTTCCCTGGCAGACGCTCATGTGGTCCCTGATGAAGGACATTGCCCGGGAGATGGGCGTGCGCACCGATGTGCCGTTCAATAAGCTGACGCCGAAGGAGCGGGATATCGTTTTCCATGGCCCCGCGGAGAAAAAGCACATCCTCTACCAGAATCAGACCACCGGCGAGGCGGGTGAAATGGATTTCACCTATTTCAACGCAATCTATACGGTAGAAAATGCTTTATCCCGCGTGAAGGACGAGAAGGGGATGAAGCGGGTCGAGAAGTTTCTGAAGACGGAGGTCTGCCCGGACTGCCACGGAACCCGGCTCTCGGAGGCGGCCCGCGCGCCGAAACTGCGCGGCATCTCGCTGAATGAGGCGTGTCAGATGTCTCTCTCCGATCTGACGGTATGGGTGGCCGGCGTCCCGGCATCCCTGCCCAAACCCATGCATCCCATGGCGAAGAGCATCTGCGAGTCCTTCCAGAGTGTGGCGAAACGCCTGCTCGATCTAGGGCTCGGCTACCTCACACTGGATCGGGCGGCTTTCACGCTCTCCACCGGGGAGCGGCAGCGCATGCAGCTGGCCCGTGCCGTGCGCAACCGGACCACCGGCGTACTGTATGTGCTCGATGAGCCGTCCATCGGCCTGCATCCTGCCAACATGGAAGGGCTGGCCGGCGTCATGGACGATCTGATTGCAGATGGAAACACTGTGGTTCTGGTGGACCACGATACGCGCATTCTGAATCGAGCGGACTATCTGGTTGAGATGGGGCCGGCGGCCGGTGCCCATGGCGGGGAAATTCTTGTCTCCGGTCCGCTGGAGGAGGCGGCGAAGCGCCCGGAGTCGGTCATCGGGCCGTATCTCCGCGGAAAGTCGGTAAAGGTACGCACCCCCGCCGCTGCCGCAGAGATGTTCGATGGCGGCGCAATCCGCATGAAGACCGGCCGGATTCACACGGTCCATCCGCTGGATGCGGTGTTTCCCAAGGGGCGGCTGTCCGTCGTTACCGGCGTATCCGGGTCCGGCAAGACCACGATGGTGCTGGAGAGCCTGATCCCCGGTCTGCAGGCGCAGATTGAGGGGCGGCCGCTGCCGGAGCATGTGATATCGGTGGATCCCTGCGGAATTTCACAGGTCAAGCTGATAGACGCGACGCCAATCGGCATCAACGTGCGCTCTACAGTAGCCACATATGCGGGCGTTCACGACGCACTGCGCAAAAACTTTGCCAAGACGGAGGCGGCAAAGGCGGCGGGATACAAGGCCGGTGCCTTCTCCTACAACACCGGGAGCCTGCGGTGCCCTACCTGTGACGGGACCGGGACCATCAGCCTGGATGTCCAGTTTCTTCCGGATGTGGAGATTACCTGCCCGGACTGCCGCGGTACGCGATACAGCAAAGAGGCCGGGAAGTTCAAGTGGAAAAACAGGGCCGGCGCCGAGTATGATCTGCCGCAGCTGATGAATATGAGCGTCGACGAGGCTCTGGAGGCCTGCAAAGGTCTGCCCTCCGTTTGCCGCAAACTGCAGGTGCTGCACGACCTGGGTCTCGGCTACCTGACGCTGGGGGAAGAGACGCCCGGCCTCTCCGGCGGCGAGGCGCAGCGTCTGAAGCTTGCCAGTGAGATGGGACGCCCGCAGGAGGACACCCTCTTTGTCTTCGATGAACCGACGATCGGGCTGCACCCGCTGGATGTCGCGACGCTGCTGCAGGTATTCCAGACATTGCTGGACCAGGGCGCAACCGTCCTTGTCATTGAACACGACCTGGATGTCATCCATAACGCCGACTACCTGGTAGATATGGGCCCGGGCGGCGGCGAGGCCGGCGGCCGGATTGTCGCGGCCGGTACCCTGGAGGAGATCCGGGGCTGTGCCGAGAGCGTGACAGGAAAATATCTTTAGTGCCGAAACGGCGCAGGGCCAGCACTCTTATAAAGTGCTGGCCTTGCTTTTATCCGGGAGGACAAATGCTAATTATCTAACAATTGTTAAGCAGAATCGAAGAGCATGCGTGAAAAGCTCTGAATCGCGCGGGAGCGGAATCAGCTCCAGACTTTCTCGGCGGTGTCTTTGACCAGCTTTAGCTTGGCCCACTGGTCCGCCTCAGTCAGGCGGTTGCCGATTTCGCAGGAGGCAAAGCCGCACTGGGGGCTCAGGCAGAGGCGATCCAGCGGGATGTAGCCGGCGGCCTCGTGGATGCGCGCAATAAGATCCTCCTGGTTTTCGAGGTCGGGGCGCTTCGTGGTGACCAGGCCCAGAACGACTTTCTTGTCGGGGGAGACTTTGGCGAGCGGCGCGAATCCGCCGGAGCGGGCGTCATCGAACTCGAGATATAGGGCGTCCACGTGCTCACGGGCGAAGACGTAGTCAGCGATGGCATCGTAGGGGCCGGAGCTGGCATAGGAGGAATGGTAGTTGCCGCGGCAAATATGGGTGCTGATGACGAGGTCCTCCGGCCGGTCTTCCAGCGCGAGGTTGTTGACCTTCAGGTACCGGGATGCCTCGTCCTCCAGCGTCACGCCGTCGCCGACGCGGCTCTTCCAGTAATTCTCATCGACGATCATGCCCCAGGTGCAGTCATCGAACTGGAGATTGCGGCACCCGGCGGCGTAGAGCTCGCGGATAACGGCGCGGTAGGCCGCTGCGAGATCCTCGATCAGCTTCTCCTGGTCCGGATAGACTGCGTTTGTGATCCGCGCATTGTCACCGCGGTACAATTCGGCTAGCGTCTGGGCCGGTGCGGGGATGGTCTGCTTTGCCACTGTGTTTTCGTCCTCAAACTGTTTCACATATTTAAAATGTTCGACAAAGGGATGGTTCTCACCGCGGATCGGGCCGATGGCAATGGCAGATCCATGGGTGGTCTCCTCGCCGTGAAAATAATAGCCATGGGAGAGTTCAATATGCTGAATTCCCTGGAGGCCCCACATGAAATCGAGATGCCAGTAGCTGCGGCGGAATTCACCGTCCGTGATGACATGATAGCCGGCGGCTTTCTGTTTCTGAATGAGAGCGGCAATTTCGCGGTCCTCAATCTCCTTTAGTCCCGCCGCCGACAGGGTGCCCTCTGCAAACTGTTTTCGGGCTTTCTTCAGGGCTTCCGGGCGGAGAAAACTTCCTACGAAATCATATTGGAATGGGGTCTGTAATTTCTTCATTGTGATTGGCTCCTTTCGGATGGATTTGCTATGCCACAAGTATACGGATCGCCCTTTGCAATGTAAAATATTGATCATGCAGAACTAGGCATAGAAATAAACTATATTAAGAAAAATATATATTTCGTTGTAATTCAAACATAAAAGACCTGGCGTTTGCGCTATAACTAAGGCAGAAAGAAAAAATACGATTCAGTGAGAGGAGATTTTTAATATGTTTTGTTTTCAGTGTGAACAGACCGCGGCATGTAAGGGATGTACCGGGAAGGCTGGCGTCTGTGGAAAACCGGCAGCCGTTGCCGATCTGCAGGACCAGCTGACCGGTGCCCTGATCGGCCTGGCGCGGACCACCGACACCAATGGGACCATCCCGGAGGAGACCTGGCATCTTCTGATCGACGGGCTGTTCATGACGGTCACCAATGTCAACTTCGATGCAGAAGTCATTCAGAAACAGATTGAGAAGACGCACGCACAGAAGAATATCATGGTTCCGAACTGTGATACCTGCGACGATCCCTGTGGCCGCAACGAAGATTATGATCTGCAGCAGCTCTGGGGTGCGGACGAAGACATTCGCTCGCTGAAGTCGCTGATCCTGTTTGGCCTCCGCGGTATGGCAGCCTATGCACACCATGCCTGGATGCTCGGTTTCCAGGACCCGGATGTCAACCATTTCTTCGGCGAGGGCCTTGCCGCCATCGGTGAAGACCTTCCGGCCGATCAGCTGCTGAATCTGGTGCTCAAGACCGGCGAAGTTAACCTGAAATGCATGGCTCTGCTGGACAAGGCCAACACCGAGACCTACGGCAACCCGGCTCCGACGGAAGTTCCGCTTACCATTGAAAAGGGACCGTTCATCGTCGTCACCGGCCACGATCTCAAAGACCTGAAGCTCCTCCTGGAGCAGACCAAAGGCACCGGCGTTAACGTCTATACCCACGGCGAGATGCTGCCGGCCCACGCTTATCCGGAGCTCAAGAAGTATCCGCAGCTGAAAGGCAATTTCGGTACCGCATGGCAGAATCAGCGCAAGGAATTTGCAGAGATCCCGGCACCGATCCTCTTCACCACCAACTGCCTGATGCCCCCGAAAGATTCCTACAAAGACCGTGTCTACACGACCGATGTCGTCGGATTCCCGGATCTGAAACATATCGGCGAGGACAAAGATTTCACTCCGCTGATTGAGAAGGCCAAGGAGCTCGGCGGCTATGCAGAGGACCATGTTATGACCGGCATCAACGGCGGCACGCAGGTGACCACCGGGTTCGGCCACAATTTCGTTCTGGACCACGCCGGCGAAATCGTCCAGGCAGTCAAAGACGGCAAGATTTCCCACTTCTTCCTGGTCGGCGGCTGCGACGGCGCCAAGAATGGCCGGAACTACTACACGGAGTTCGTCAAGCAGACCCCGAAGGATTCCATCGTCCTGACCCTTGCCTGCGGCAAGTACCGCTTCAACGATCTGGATCTCGGAACCGTTGCCGGCTTCCCGCGCATCATGGACGTCGGCCAGTGCAACGACGCATTCAGCGCCATTCAGATTGCAGTAGCTCTTGCACAGGCTTTCGGCTGCAGCGTCAACGAACTGCCGCTGTCGTTCGTCCTGTCCTGGTATGAGCAGAAAGCGGTCTGCATCCTGCTGACCCTCCTGCATCTTGGCATCAAGAATATTCGCCTTGGGCCGTCGCTCCCGGCATTCCTCTCCCCGAACGTTCTCAACACGCTTGTGGAGCAGTATCAGATTGCGCCGATCACGACCCCTGAGGAAGATCTGAAGGCAATGTTATGAATTTTGCGATAGACAATGCACCGGTCCGGGGCTGCACCATATCCGAGCCTCTTCCGGGCCTGCCGGCCTCCGTTTTCTCCCTGGCGGCGGGCACCAGCATCAGCGCCGAGAGTTACGATTACCCGAAACTCTTCCTCCTTTACGCGGGCGATGCAGAAGTCTTTACCAATACAGGCGACTCGGCGAACCTCCATACCGAACAGGGCTATCTGTTACAGCGAAATGTGCCGACCGGCATTCGTACGAAAGACGGATGTGTATATCTCGAGATTGAATTTCGAAAGGAGTCTACTATGAACGAAGTTCTTCAGGCTGGTGAAGTTTTTTCGCTGAAAGATCTCATCCCCTATCAGGATGGACGGATCGTCAACATGGATCTCATGGACAATGATCATACCAAGTTTGTCCTCATGAGTTTCGATGCGGGCACCGGCCTCTCCGAGCACGCCGCCCCCGGCGATGCCCTGGTCCTGGCTCTCGATGGCAAGGCAGTCATCGGCTACGAAGGCAAAGACTATCCGATCTCAGCCGGCGAGACGTTCAAGTTCGACAAGAACGGCCGCCACTCCGTCACCGCGGACGGGAAGTTCAAGATGGCACTTCTGCTGGAACTTGTCTGATATCTAATTCAAAGAAAGAGCGTACTACAGGGCTTTGTCCTTGCAGTGCGCTCTTTGTGTTTTCGCCACTCGAAAACACATTACACTTGTTAGATAACTCACGATTGTTTACCATAAATCAAGACCCTGGAAAGAAGGAGTGAGAGCATGGCCTGGTCAAACGATCGCAGAGTAGAAAAAAATCAGAAATTGATCCTGGATACCTATTATCAGCTGGTTCAGGAGAAGGGCCTGTACGATGTAAACTTGACGGAAGTGGCAAGGCGGGCAAATGTTTCCCGCAATACGATCTATGCGAACTTCCAAGATCTGGCTGAGCTGAGGGCCTGTTATATTCAAAAAGTGCTGGGCGAATGGCTTGATGCTTGTGATGCCGGCTATGCAGAGGACCGGCTGGAGAAAGCATTGGCTTATATCAAAGAGCACGAAGAGAGTTTTCGAACCCTTTACCGCACCGGCCTGCTGGAATCGAATCTGGACTATGTGCTGGAGCGCGATTTCTGGGATCATTTTGTGCGGCCGGAAGAGGATCTCATTGCGAATGAAATACAGCACGCCATTCTGATGTCTTCTATCTCAGGGCTGTTTCTGTGGTGGATTCATAACTGCGATCTGTATTCCGTCCAGGAGGCATTGGATACCTTCTTGGGAATAGCGGAAAATCTTACAAACTATTCCCAAATAGCATAAAAAGAGCGTGCTTCGGCACGCTCTTTTTGAAACGGAAAACAAATGCTAATTATCTAACAGTTGTTGACTGATTTCGAAAAGGAATTACAGCTCCTCCGTGTTGTCCAGAATGGCTCCGCCGGCCTGGCACGCCGGGCAGATACAGTAGCGCTCTCCCTTGGTCTTGGCTTCTTTGGCGGCGGCAAGCATGCTAGCCGCATTGTCTGCGCCGAGGACTTTGGCACCGGATTCCGATCCGAAAAATGCGATAGCGCCGTCGATGTCGCCGACGTCCTCTTCCAGTTCTTTCTTCAGAGCAGCGGCAGATGCGGCCTGGTCGGCTGTGCCGTAAGCAGCAATGTACTTCTCTGCAGCCTCTTTGGCCTCGGGGCAGATTGTCGGAGCGGCTGCGAGTTCTTTGACTTTTGCGAGCATATCCATTATCAGGACCACCTTTCAAAATATCTGGTTCTATTATACTGCGCGCTGCGAAAGAAGCCAATCGCGCACAGCGGAGAGCTTATAGGCGTAGTCGAAGGCGGCCATGTGCTCGGAGACTTTGATGGATCCGTAGAACTTCAGCACCGATCCGGCCTCCCAGGTCAGGAAGTTCTGCCGGCTGCCCTTCTGCAGCATGGCGGCTACCTGCTTCTCCAGCGCGGGCTTGTCGGCGGGGCGGTCGCAGGCCGAGGCATCCAGCCCGGTGAGTGATTCATAGGCGACCCCGTCGGCTTTCAGTATGTTCTTCACTTCCGTCTGCCCCTTTGTGGCGTTCTCATCGCCGGCGGCGGTCACATAGAGCAGATTGACGTTCTCAATGCCTTTCAGCGTAGAGATATCCCACTGGCCGTCGACGATCAGGACGCCGGCGTACAGATGTGGGTGCTGTGCCGCAGTGTAGAGCGTCGTCATGGCCCCCATGGACTGGCCGGTGCCGTAGATGCGGAGCGGATTGGCCCGGTACTTGCAGGTTACGGAGCGGATCAGACGCGGCAGAATGGAAACATAGTCTGTCAGCTGGTAGCCGGAATGGTCATCCAGGATGACTTCCGGGAAGACCAGTGTGACGACGATGCACGGCGTCTTTTTCTGCACGGAGTCCGATGCCCAGACAATGCCTCCCCAGCCTTGGGTCAGCGAGTATTCCATCGTGTTTCCGGCCGTCGTCGCATCACCGATAAAGAAGACGATGGGGGCGGAGAAGTCATATTGGTACCCCTTCGGGATATAGATGTTGTACGGGACCGAGAGGCCTGTGAGCAGATCACTGTACTGATCCTGCCGGAACGCGTCTTTTTTCGCCGCAATCATGGCCTGCAGCTCGGCGTCTGCGGACTTGTCGGGGCCGGAGCCCCCGCCGGTCATCTGCCCCGGCAGATTCAGTGCTGCCGCCGAGGCGCTCACCGATGCGGTGCAGAGCATGAGGATGGATAAGAACAAAGCCAAAATTCGTTTGTACATGGAAGTTCTCCTTTCAGATTTCAAAATCTGCAATCTCTTATTCAGAGCTGATATTGTACTTTCCTCCGCCCGGCGCGTAAGATGCGGTTAGACGAGAGGAGCGATGACGAATGATTTTTTTCTTTACCGGTGTCGTTGATGCCGCAGAGTAATACCTGAAAGGCCGGCTCGCGGAGCGGCAGGAATACCGGGAAATCAGTGAAAACGTTACATTCGAATAAGAAATACCGCCGTCTGGCTCGTGCGGGCTGGACGGCGGCTCCTGAAATGGTACCGGGAAGCTCTATATGAGAAACCGGTACCAAAATATTTGATCAAATGAGGAATAATGACTAATTTTCAAGTACCGGAATCCTGTATTTGGCATTTCGGTACTTGAAAAACCATTATATTCTGGGCCTAAGTCTCAAATAGGCAGAGTCAGGTACCATTGCTTTCGCGTGACGCGCCGCCCGCAGGGGCCGAATTAGGGGAAATTTCGAAATCGACAATACTCCCGAAATCGCGACTGGCCGCGTCACAGCAGCAGATCGCGCACGCGGGTTACAAACTGGATGGCGCCGAATTCCTGCTCCGTGATGAAGCCGGCCTTCTGCATTTGAAGGAATGCGTCGCGCAGGGCGTCGTAGTAGCCGTTGATATTCAGGAAGCAGACGGCGCCGTGGATCAGGCCGAGGCGGATGCCGGAGAGAACTTCGGAGATCTCGTCCAGCGTCCCCATGCCGCCCGGCAGGGTGACAAAGGCGTCCGCCAGCTCGATCATCTTTTCGCGCCGCTCGGCCATAGTATTGACCACAATGGTCTCCGTCAGGCCCTCCATTTCCCAGTGCTTATCTATCATAAACTGGGGAATGACGCCGATGACCTTGCCGCCATGTTCGAGTGCTCCGCGGGCAAGATCTCCCATTGTGCCGCGGTCGCTGCCGCCGAAGACCAGAGTATGCCCCCTTTCCGCGATCCACGCCCCGAGCTCATAAGCTGCTTTCGCAAAGGCGGGGTCATTCCCGCGGGCGGATCCTAAATATACTGCAATTTGCATCCAATCATCCTTTTTTCTTTTCACATTAACATAAAAATTGCCCCGCTTCATCAGAGGCGGGGCTCATTTCTGTTAAATTTTCATAATTCAAATTTATAGGCAACCTGATAATTCTCGTCGCGATAATAAGTGGCAGTCAGGTTGGTCTGGTCAAAAATGACTGTCCACTGAGTCGAGTATTTATCGTCTGGGAAGTTGCTCTTTGCGACCGAGCGCATTGTATTCAGCAGCATGGTACTGTCCATAGTTGGGTGGTCCGCAAGTGCTTTCGTCAGAGTATTGTAGCGAATCATGGACTGGGCTGTACCGATTCCATATTTTTTACCGGGAGTCAGGTAGAAATTCGTATTGATGGGGCTGTCCAGAATGCTGAGCTTGTTATTTACCCATTCCAGAACCACGTGTTTGCCTGTGGCGTCCGCAATTTCAATATGGACCATCAGGCCGTCCCAAGTATGGAAGTTGGTGCTCTTGATGATATCCAGCGCCTCATCGACGGTTGCGCAGGTGTCTAATACCTGCCGAATATAGGTGGTTGTAATATGATCAAGTTTACCCTCATCCTGCTGATTGACCACCGTTCCGGGATCGTGAATCTGGTTGGCAGAAATGCAGAGACCTTTCTCATTCATGCCATCCAGCGGAACCCAGAGGGCGAAAGCCTTGTAGATGCTGTCCGGTATTTTCTCGCAGGCGTCGAGAACAACCTGGTCGAGCTTATCGACATCTGTCGTGTCAATTGGAGTGACATCTGCAGCAGAGACAGATTTATAGCCATGCGTTGGTTCATCTACCACGATAATGCCATTGCACGGGGCGTAGTCAAAGTTTCGGCCATAGAGATAGCCGCCCTGCCCATTGGAGACGTGAATGGAACTACAGGCCGGATGAATGTTCTCCAGAAAACTAGGCATGGCCGGAACCATAAATTCTTTTGCAATCCAAAGTGCGGTATCGGCAATGCCGGTGGTACCGCCTGATGCGAGGTAGTCATCCAGTTTATCGTCGCCTTTGAAGTGGAAAACTTTTGTATCCTCATTAATAGCAGTCAGATTGCTGGTTGGTCGGACAACGTAATGGTGCGGCTTGCCGGTGTATGGTTTGAGCGGCCCTGCTGCGAAGACCAGTGAAACGCAGGACGTCAGAATCAGCATCACGGCCAGCAGGCTGGCTGTGATAGTTCGAGCAGTCTTTGACATGATATTTCCCCCTGTTAATTTACTGCTCTAATTGTAATTCAATCAATATTTGAACACTTGTATGAAAGAGTGCTCCGATAATCCTGGTACAGCGGGTTGGAAGCCAGTTTAGGATTTTTTTCTGCTATACTGGCAGCAGGAGGGATATCTATGGAATACGGATGCAAAGTAACCGTTAACGACAAGAAACTTTTCCCGGAACTACAGCAGCAGTACTGCGCTGTGCCCGACAGCGGGAAATGTCCCTGTTTCCATGTCGGGGATGAATTCTTGTTCTATCGCAATGATGAGAGGGATGATTATTGGCATGCCGGTGCCGGCACGCTGGTGAAATCCGGTGCACCCGATGAAGGATGTCTTCAGTCGCCCGGCACCATGCACTGCAGAACAGAAGGTGTGCCCTTCTGCACCGAGGCATGAGATGCCATCAGCCGCTATATTTATACTGCACTTCAGGGCGGCAATTTCGGCGGAATTGCTCAGGAAACGCTCGACAATTTCAAAATTGGAACCGAGGCCTTTATGTGCCAGTTCGAATTTGCTCCGCTGGATGCAAAAGCAGCCGAGGAGTGGGATTTCGTTCCGCCGGAGTACCGGAACTAACATGTTTCGAAATGGATGCTTTCCTGTATCATTCAGGAGGGCATCCTTTTTCTTCCCCTGATGCGTTGCTTTCCCAACATATTTATTCCTCCAAAAATAGTATGATAGTTCTGAAAAGAACCGAAAGGAGCGGCATTTCCAATGACAGCAGAAGAGATTACAGAGAAACTGAAGGCGGATGAACGAAACCAGTCCTATACGGAGCGCGGGATCTCTCCCGTTTTTCAGGTCAGCGGCGACGCAAAAATCCTGATCATTGGACAGGCCCCGGGCCGAAAAGTTGAGGAGAGCGGGATTCCGTTCAACGACAAGTCGGGCGAAAAGCTGATGCGTTGGATGGGGATCGACCGGGATGTTTTCTACTCCCCGGCAATTGCCATTGTCCCGATGGACTTCTATTATCCCGGCAAGGGCAAATCCGGCGATCTGCCTCCCAGAAAATTCATTGCGAAAGAATATCATCCGGAAATTCTGGGCATGATGCCGGACATCCAGCTCACGATTCTGATTGGGAAATATTCAATGGATTATTATCTTAGGGAAAATAAAAAGAAGAATCTGACCGAAACGGTAGCTGCGTATAAGGAGTATTTGCCAAAGTATTTCCCCATTGTGCACCCGAGTCCGCTGAACTTCCGCTGGCAGGCGAGGAACCCCTGGTTTGAGGAAGAAGTGGTGCCGGAACTGCAGAAACGGGTCCGCGAAATTCTGAAAGAAAATTCCTGATAATCCATGAAATCTCCTGCTTTTCCGCCGAAACGTTTTTCCATATAATAGGGGAAGAAAACAATGGCAGGAGGCTATTTTATGTATAATTTCATGTTTTATGTTCCGACCAGAATCTATTTCGGCAAAGGGCAGATTTCTCATCTGTCTGAGCTGAAAAACTATGGCACAAAGGTGCTTCTCGTCTATGGCGGCGGCAGCATCAAACGGAATGGAATATATGACAATGCAGTGCGAATCCTGAAAGACGCCGGAGTTTCCGTGTATGAGCTCTCGGGTGTAGAGCCGAACCCGAAAATCGAGACCGTTCGGAAAGGCGTATCCATGTGCAAGGCGGAGGGCATCGACATGGTCCTCGCCATTGGCGGTGGCAGCACCATCGACTGCGCAAAGGTTGTTGCGGCGGGTGCAAAGTACGACGGTGACGCCTGGGACCTCGTCTTAGACGGCTCGAAAATTAAGGCAGCGCTTCCGATTTTTTCGGTCCTGACGCTCTCCGCCACCGGCTCCGAGATGGACGAATTTGCGGTCATCTCCGATATGACGAAAAACGAAAAGTGGGGTACTGCTGCAGAGGTCCTCAAGCCTACAATGTCCGTTCTGGATCCGACCTATACCTTCTCGGTCTCCAAAAAGCAGACCGCAGCTGGCACGGCAGACATGATGAGCCACACGTTTGAAAACTACTTTACAAAAGAGAAAGGCGCCGATGTCCAGGCCCGTTTTGCAGAGGGACTGCTCAAAACGATGATCAAGTACGGCCCCATTGCGCTTGCGCATCCAGATGATTACGACGCGCGGGCCAATCTGATGTGGGCTGCCAGCCACGCCATCAACGGCCTGGTCGCCGCCGGAAGCCAGCCGGCCTGGTGCGTCCATCCGATGGAACACGAGCTTTCGGCCTTCTACGATATCACCCATGGACAGGGGCTCGCCATTCTGACCCCGGTCTGGATGGAGTTTGTGCTGAAAAAAGATCCCTCCACCGCAGAAAACTTCGCGGTTTACGGCAGAAATGTCTGGGAAATTGCGGATGATAACAATGAGAGCGCCGCGAAAAAGGCAATTGAGGCAACCAGAACTTTCCTCTTTGAGACGATGGAGCTTCCGGCCAATCTCCGTGTGGTCGGCATCGACAGCGACGAGCATTTCGAGGTAATGGCGGAGAAAGCTGCAGAAGGCTGTGTCGGCTGCTTCGTACCGCTTACGAAAGACGACATCGTAGAAATTTTCCGGGCCGCCTTCTGATTCGCCGGCGCGATTCACTGCAATTCAACGCAGACCTGTTGAAACGGAGGACGCTGTGATGCACCTTGCGCCGGAGGCTGTGCAGATGGGACGCGTGCTGACCCTGCAGCATGGAACCGGCCTCGGCGGACGACTTCTGCAAGAGGGCATCGTCCAAATCAAGGAGAAGATGCCCTGCCGGAAAATCTATATTGAGGCGCAGGTCTACGCAAAGGGATATTACGAAAGGGAAGGTTTCCGGGTGACCTCCGGGGAGTTCCTGGAAGACGGCATTCCGCATGTTCAAATGGAACTGGAATGGACGGAATAAAAAAAGAGAACCAGCGGCGAACCCACATTTGCGGGTTCGCCGCTGCTCTTATCTAGGAACGATCTGAATAAAACAGCTGCAGCGCTTCCTGAATGATTTCACCATAAGAGGTATCCGAACGGTAAATTCCATAGATATCCCAGGTGAAACAATCGCTGATGGGAAGCTCTTTTAAATTTTCAGGGTAGTCCGAATAGAAAACAGGAGAGACAGCGAGACCGATTTTTTTGGACGCAAGCTGCATGAGTACCTGCCCATCCATCGTTTTGGCCCGGATATCCGGGGCGAAACCAGCCGATTTACAGGCTTCCACGAATTTGTCGAAAATGTGGAACCGCTCATTCATGGTCAGGAGCGGCTGATGATTTAAGTCGGAAAGGAAAACCGTTTCTTTCTCAAAGAGTGGATGACCTTTCCAGACATAGACAGCAACCGGCTGATGCCGGATGAGTTTGAATCCCAGTTCTTTCTGGTCCGGTTTCCCGATTATAAATCCGCACTCGAGTTCCGATTCTGCGACACGGCGGATGACCTCGTCATTTTCATATTCATCCCACTGACAAAGGATCTCGGGATGTCGCTGCATCAGTTCGGAGATAGCATCAACCGGCAGCGCTTTCAGAACTCCAATGGCATAACCCATCCGGATTCGGCGCGCGTCGGTCTCAGCCTGGTTGATTTCCTCCTGTATTTGGTGCAGACGACGAGTGATGGGGATAGAACGCTCATAGAAAATCTTCCCGCTCTCCGTCGGAATCAGTTCATGTTTGGTCCGAATAAAGAAGGTGGTATTCCATTCCTCTTCCAGCTTTCGGATAATTCGACCAAGGCCCTGCGGAGAAATAAACAATTTCTCCGCTGCCTTGTTGATATTTCGCTCTTCATAGACAATCTGGTAGCAGCGCAGATCTTTTGTATTCATCCAATCACCACTGCCAGTTTAGCAGGAATCAGATATGGTTCGCAACTTCGTAGGCATCCCAGATGGCGTACATGATATTCGATACTTTACGGGCATCGCCGAGAAGATACAGCTCGTCGATATCATATTTTACCGTTTCGTACAGGGTATTTTCACTGCGGTAGCCGACGCAGAGGACGACGGAATCAGCCGGATACGTTTTGGTTTCCCCATTGACATCTGCCGTCAGTACTCCGTCTTTGAAACTGGAAACTTTGGCGCCGCACTGAACTTTGATGCCATTAAACGGGATCAGCCGTTCCAGCATTTCCTTGTTGGCGCTGCAGAGGGGCCCGTTGACGGCCATGATTTTATCGAGAGCCTCGATAATCTGGACCTCTTTTCCTTTGCGGGCGAGGTCGAGAGCGAGTTCGCAGCCTACGAGACCGGCACCGACAACCACAACCGAGCTGCCCGGGTCTTTTTTGCCGGTGAGGACGTCTTCTGCAGCATAGACTTTCTCGTCATCGCCGAGGGAAAATTTCTTCGGCCGCGATCCGGTGGCAATGATGACAGTATCGTACTGAGGATCTTTCACGGTCTCCTCGGTCGCCAGCGTGTTCAGATGAATTTCAACGCCCAGACGATTCAGCTCTTCTGCATACCAGTCCGCAAGAGCAATATCGTCTTCCTTAAAATCGGGGGCACCGCCTGGAATCAGATTTCCGCCGAGACGGCTGCCAGCTTCGTAAACAACTGGCTCATGGCCGCGTTCCGCCAGGACTCTGGCCGCTTCGCATCCTGCAACACCGCCGCCTACGATAAGGACTTTCTTTTTCTTTACCACAGCATTATATGCAGCGGAACGCTCTTTGCCGGTCTGCGGATTGACAGCGCAGTTGATCAGCGAGTAGGTCTGAATTCTTCCCATGCAGCCTTCCTGGCAGCTGATACATGGACGAACCTGCTCCGTTCTCCCGGTTCGAATCTTATTGACAATATCCGGATCGGCAAGCAGCGGACGGCCGAGGGAGATAATATCGCAGACATTGTTTGCCAGGCAGTCCAGCGCAAGATCTGGATTGTCGACGCGGCCCGCCATGATAACGGGGACCTCGACATTCTGCTTTACGATCTCTGCGAACTTTCGATACGGTGCTTTCTCCATGTACATCGGCGGATGATTCCACCACCATGCGTCATAGGTGCCTGCATCGACGTCCAGGGCGTCATAGCCGTATTTCTCCAAAAGCTTTGCCGCTTCAATGCCCTCTGGAATGTCACGGCCTTTTTCTTCAAATTCTTCGCCGGGCAGGGCGCCTTCCCGCCAGTCCTTGATCATGGATTTGAGAGAGAAACGCATCGCGACAGGAAAATCCCAGCCGCATGTTTTGGCAATCTCTTCGCGGATTTCTTTTGCGAAGCGAAGTCGGTTTTCGAGGCTTCCGCCGTACTCATCCGTGCGGTGATTGAAAAAGCTAATGGCAAACTGATCAATCAGATACCCCTCGTGGACGGCGTGAATTTCCACTCCGTCAAAGCCGGCTCGTTTCGCGTTATAAGCGCCCTCGCCGAAGCTCTTTACAATGCCGTGGATTTCTTCCACGGTGAGCGCGCGGCACATTTTATCGAGCCAGCGATGCGGAATTTCCGAGGCGGAGACGGGCGGGAACTCGCCGAGGTTGGTTGGAATGGTAACACGGCCGAAACCGCCGCACATCTGCAGGAAGATCTTGGAGCCGTAGGCATGGACGCGCTCCGTCATCTCGCGACTCGTGCGGACGAACTGAACCGGGTTGTAGGTGGAATTGGGGGTGTTCGGAAAAGAGGGCTTCTCCACTTCGTTGTCGGAGAAGGTGACGCCGGTGATGATGAGGCCGGTGCCGCCGGCAGCACGGCGGGTGTAGTAGTCAATGCCGCGCTGATTCCATCCGCCTTCGCAGTCGCCCAGGCCGAGCGGCCCCATGGGCGCCATTGCATATCGGTTTGGAAGTTCAACGTTTCCAATTTTGATCGGGGTGAAAAGTTTTTGGTATTTCATTATTTGGATCTCCTCATAAAATCTTTTACAGTATTGATTGCTTCCACTTTGTGCGGCGGGAACGGGAACATGTGCTCCCCATGTGAAATAGTCTTAAATTCGATCAGCGGAAGCTCAGAAATTTCGCCTGCGGCAAGCGCCTCTTCATCTGCTTTTTCATATGCCTCATAGGCTTTTACGGAATAGCAGTGGTTGACAATATGGTCGAAATCGCCGTGGACCAGGAGCACAGGGCCGCGATATTTGCTGATGATTTCAAATGGATCCAGATGGAGAACGTCCAGGACATATTGACGGCCCAGGATTATGGGCCCGCAGAAGAGCGTCTTCGGGACATTCTGCGGATCAAACCGGGCGAAAATCATGGAACCTTTGCGTGCGTCATCCGGGATGGACAGAGCCGGATAGAACAGAATGAGCCGTTCCACCTGCTCCACACCGTATTCGGCGGCGACGATGGCAGAGACGAATCCGCCCTGGCTGCAGCCCATCAGCGTAAGGTGCGTTTCATCGGTGTAATCTTGCGCTTTTGCGTAGGCAATCACGGCCTTGAGATCTTTGACTTCGGTCATAACGGACATTTCAGTGGTTTTTCCCTGACTCTGCGAGATTTCGCCGCCGCCGTTGAAGTCGTAGCAGAATGCCGCATAACCCATCTTGGCAAACATATATGCATACCGCAGTGTGGTCAGACGATTCATCATGAACTCGTGACTGACGACTACAATTGGAAATGTTGAGGTGCCTGCTGGGCGAAACATCGTGCCGCGGATTTTCAGTCCATCTCGCGTGCAGGAGAATTCTTTGTGAATGATATTGCTATTTCTCAATAGTATCCTCTTCTCCCTCGTTAATTATTTAACCAATACTATCGTACGATATTTGAGGGAAGGCGATTGAAACAATGTGTTTCGTTTGGAAAACAAAAGTGAAGATAGGGGGCATACTGAACTGTGCTGCGAATTCGTTCTGCCCATTTATCGGACAGTCCGCTTCGCCGAAGTATGGTAAAATAAACACGAAATTTCAAAGAAATAGGAGAACACCATGATTACAGGAGAACTGAAAAACAAAATTGACAGCCTCTGGGAAATTTTCTGGACCGGCGGCCTGACCAATCCGCTGGATGTCATTGAGCAAATGACGTATCTCATGTTTATTCGGGACTTAGATGACAGCGACAATCGCCGTGCCAAAGAGGGTGCCATGCTGGGCTTGCCCTATGAGAGCATCTTTGCCGATGAAGTCCAAATTGGCGAACGCACGGTCAATGGCAAACAGCTAAAATGGTCTGTCTTTCATGACTTTCCGGCTGAACGCATGTATGCCACCATCTCCGACGATGTTTTTCCATTCATAAAAAATCTGCATGGAGATAAAGACAGTGCCTATTCCAAGTACATGGGAGACGCTATCTTCAAAATTCCGACCCCACTAATGCTCTCCAAAATTGTAGATGCCATGGACGAGCTCTACACCCAAATGGAGGGGCTCCAGGACACCGACGTCCGCGGCGACATTTATGAGTATCTTCTGTCCAAGCTCGCCAACTCCGGCGTCAACGGCCAGTTTCGCACGCCACGTCACATTATTCGCATGATGGTTGAGCTCATGGACCCGAAGGCCGACGACATTATCTGCGACCCTGCCTGCGGTACCTCCGGTTTCCTCGTGGCAGCGGGTGAGTACCTGAAAAAGCACCGCAAAGAGGAAATCTTCTACAACAAAGAGAAGAAAGCGCACTACATGAACAACATGTTCCATGGCTATGACATGGACCGCACCATGCTTCGCATCGGTGCCATGAACATGATGACCCATGGCATAGACAACCCGAGCATTGAGTACCGGGACAGCCTCTCGGACCAGAACCCGGACCGCAACATGTACACGCTTATCCTGGCTAATCCGCCGTTCAAGGGCTCCCTGGACTACGACATTGTCTCCACCGACCTGCTTAAACTTTGTAAAACTAAAAAGACGGAGCTGCTGTTCGTGGATTTGTTCCTTCAGATGCTTCAGGTCGGCGGCCGCTGCGCCTGCATTGTCCCTGACGGCGTATTATTTGGCTCTTCCAAGGCACATAAAGCGCTGCGCAAAGAACTGGTGGAGAATCAGCGCCTGGAGGCGGTCATCTCCATGCCTTCTGGCGTGTTCAAACCCTACGCCGGCGTCTCTACCGGAATTCTCATCTTTACCAAGACTAACCACGGCGGCACAGACGATGTCTGGTTCTACGACATGAAGGCCGATGGCTTCAGCCTGGACGATAAGCGGAGCCCCATCGAGGACAACGATATCCCCGATACCCTTACGCGATTCAAGAACCGCGACGCCGAACACGACCGCAAACGCACCGAACAGTCTTTCCTGGTACCCAAGCAGGAAATCGTCGAGAACGAATATGACTTGTCCATTAACCGCTACAAGGAAATAGAGTACACGCCAGTGGAGTACCCGCCTACGAGCGAAATCATGGCGAATCTGTTCGAGCTGGAAATGGAAATCTCGTCCGATCTGAATGATCTGAACGAGATGCTGGAAGAAGAGGAAAATTGATATTTGAGAGTGCAATATGAAATATGTGAAACTAAAAGACATTGCAGCGATTAGTGCTGGTCAAAGAGCTCCTCAAGGGAATGATTTTTGCTTGGAAGGTACTCCTTTTGTAAAAGCTGGGAATCTGCGAGAATTAACTGAAGGTAAGCAAATAAAAGACATTCAGAGAGTTTCAGATAATGTGGCAAAAGAATACGGACTTAGACTTTATCCGAAGGGAACGATTTTGTTTGCAAAAAGCGGGATGTCATGCTTGAAAGGTTACGTTTATGTTCTTCCTGAGGATGCATATGTTGTAAGCCATCTTGCTTGTATTACTCCATATAATGAGATTTCTGATTATTTGAGATATTACTTTATTTATAATAGGAATAGGCCAAATAGGCTTGTAAAAGACATATCATACCCTTCGATTAGTCTCTCAGATATTGGAAATATTAGAATCGATTTGAAATCCAAGGACGAAAGAAATGAAATAGTTTCATTACTTGATAAAACCACATGTGCAATTTCGCTACTTAATAAAGAATTGCAAATGTTAGATTATTTGACTAAAGCCCGATTTGTCGAGATGTTTGGGGATCCGGTATCGAATCCATATGGCTGGGATAAAGTCAATATATCGACAGTTGTTCGTGGAAGAGCATCAAATGGTTATTTCGCAAAACGTCAAGAATATGTGGAAGATGGGAATGTAGCCATTCTTGGTGTAGCTCATGTAGTAAACCGGATGTATTCACAAGTTGAAGGGCTTCCAGGTACCAATGCATCAGATGTAGATATTCAAAAGCACAAAGTCGGATATGGGGACATGCTATTTTGCAGGTCTTCTCTTGTAGCTGAAGGAATTGGAAAGGCGTCGATTGTCCCTGAGAACACACCTGATAATACATTGTTTGAATGCCATGTAATTCGACTGCCACTCAACTTGAATAAGTGTATTCCTGAATATATGTAAGTGTTGTCTACTACAGATTATTTCAGGAAACAAATAATCGCTCAGTCCAAAACTGCAACAATGACTACAATCGGACAAGATGGGATTTTGAAAGCAACTATTATATTACCTCCGATTGAGAAGCAAAGAGAGTTTTATTCATTTGTGAAGAAAGTCGACAAATCCAAAGCTGCAATTCAAAAATCGATTGATGAAACCCAACTTCTCTATGACAGCCTGATGCAAAAATATTTTGGCTAAGCATTTCTTGATATACTCCAATAAAAAAGGAGTGTATCAGTATGCTGGAAGAAAAAATGGTGGCTGTAATCAATGATATGGCAGAGGTTTTGAATGTTGCCCAGTTGAAGAAGCTGCAAGAAGTGATGCTTCGACATTTTGCTACAGATATGCCGAAAACAAAACCTATATCAAACCAGGAATATCTGAATTTATTTATTGAGGCAAAAACGGTTGAAGGATGTTCAGAGCGGACATTAGCGTACTATAAGGCAACAATTCAACGCATGTTAGTTGAGATACATTTACCCATCAGACAAATTACCACAGAAATACTGCGTGGGTATTTAGCAGAATATCCCAATAAAAATCAATGCTCGAAAGTGACCGTCGATAACATTCGGCGGAATCTTTCGAGCTTTTTTTCTTGGCTGGAAGAAGAAAATTATATTTTAAAGAGCCCTATGAGGCGTATTCATAAGATTCGAACAAAAAAGCCAGTGAAGAATGTGATCAACGATGAATGCATAGAAAAGCTAAGAGATGGCTGCAAAAATATTCGAGACTTGGCTATGATAGATTTCCTTTATTCTACAGGCGTCCGTGTTGGAGAATTAGTGAACTTAAATATTTGTGACGTGAATTTTGAGACGCGCGAATGTGTTGTGATCGGGAAAGGGGACAAGGAACGAATCGTTTATTTTGATGCGAAATCGAAGATCCATCTTCAAAAATATCTCGCAAGCAGAACAGATAATAACGAGGCATTATTTGTTTCGTTAAACGCACCTCATGATCGATTAAAGATTAGCGGGGTGGAGATTCGACTTCGGACATTAGGAAAAAAACTGAATCTGGAGCGAATTCATCCGCATAAGTTCCGGAGGACAATGGCAACCCGAGCTATAAATAAAGGTATGCCAATAGAACAGGTACAGCGTTTGTTAGGACATTCCCAGATTGATACGACAATGGAATACGCAATAGTAAATCAGAATAATGTTAAGATTGCTCATCAAAAATTTATTGCGTAAGCGCTCTCTTAGAAATTGATATTTTGTAATGGAGATAGTATGAAAATAGCACTAGGAGAAATTGCTACATATATTAACGGATACGCATTTAAACCAGAGGACCGTGGAAAACATGGATTGCCTATTATTCGTATTCAGGATTTAACAGGTAATAGCTATGATCTTGCATATTATGATGGAAAATATCCTGAAAAAATTGAAATTAATAATGGTGATATTCTAATTTCTTGGTCAGCCAGCTTGGGCGTATATAAATGGAATCGTGGAAAAGCATTGCTAAATCAGCATATTTTCAAAGTCGTTTTTGATAAGAAGCCTATAGATAAGCAATATTTTGTGTTTGCAACTGAGTATCATCTTCGAGAAATGGAACAGCAAACACATGGTGCTACTATGAAACACATTACAAAGTCGGCTTTTGAAAAAATAGAAATTCCTTATCCAAAATTAGAAAAACAAAAAAAGATAGCAAATAAATTAGAAAGGACAAAATCGCTTTTATTAAAACAGCACAGGAAAATAGAATTACTTGATCAGCTATTAAAAGCCCGATTTGTCGAGATGTTTGGGGATCTGCAAAGCAATCCCACGGGCTGGAAGATAGAGCCTTTTTCTGCTTTTGCAAAAATAGATGCTAATATGACAACTGATTATCAAAAGTATGCCAATTATCCACATATTGGAATTGACAGTATTGAAAAAGATACTGGTCGTTTGATCGGTTATCGTACTGTTAAGGAAGATAATGTAAAAAGCGGTAAATACATTTTTACGGCGGAGGATATTATTTATAGCAAAATACGTCCTAACCTAAATAAGGTTGCCATGCCTGATTTTGATGGTTTATGCTCTGCAGATGCGTATCCAATATTACCGAACAAACAGAATTGTAACCGCACATTTTTGACTTATGTGATGAGGTCTCAATTTTTCCTTAACTATGTAATACCGTTAAGTGCACGGTCAAATATGCCAAAAGTAAATCGAGAACAAATTGAGGGTTTTTCAATGCCATTACCGCCATTAAGACTGCAAAATGAATTTGCAGCATTTACAGATCAGGTCGATAAATCCAAAACGAACTTCAATCCTTTCAACTTTTTGCCATAATATTCCTACAATAAACCCATTGAGGGCCTGACAGGTTAATGTTACGAATATCAATAACCAGAATAGCTGCGCAGCAAAACTGCACGGTCTGGAAGAGGTATACCTAATGCGGTCCCAAACATCACCCATACGTAAACTTTATTCGTAATTCATCACGGCGTTGTATATAATAAAGGTGGAATATTCTGCGCCTGCGGGGACCATAAAGTGGGCGCACATAGGAGAATGTTATGACTAATTTCGACTACTTCCTGAAGGAAAAAAAGTTTCGTTCCTTTGCTCCCATCGCCGTAGATGCAGAGCGGTCCTATCAATTTGATCAGCAAATGACAGTGCTGTATTGTCGAAAGGCATTGGAGTGTGCACTGAAGTGGATGTACTCGGTGGACGAGGATCTGCAGATGCCGTATAAGGATACGCTCTCTGCCATGCTCCACGAAATGTCTTTCAAGGACATGGTAGACGGCGATCTCTGGAAAAGACTGGATTTCATTCGAAAATGCGGCAACATTGCGGCGCACATGAACCGAAAAATAAAGACGGAGGTCGTCAGACTCTGTCTGTACAACCTTTACCAGTTTATGGACTTCCTGGCATATTGCTATGGGACGGAGTATGAGGAGCATCCATACGACGAGTCATTGCTGGATGCACCGAAAAAACAGGCAGCTCCGGAACCGCCACTGAAAAAATACAAAAGTATAGATCTTCAGAAGCTGATTGCAGAAAACGAGGCTCTGAAAGCCCAGCTGACAAAGCAGCGGGAACAGCAGGAACCAAACTATGTTCCTAAGCCGTTAGATCTTTCGGAGTTCCAGACGAGAAAAATATACATTGACACCATGCTGCTGGATGCCGGTTGGATCGAGGGTGTAAACTGGCTCAACGAGGTAGAGCTGAAGGGCATGCCCAATCAGTCTGGGATCGGCTATGCGGACTATGTTCTCTATGATGACCAGCAAAAGCCGCTGGCTATTGTAGAAGCGAAGAAAACTTGTAAGGATGTCAGTGCAGGTAGACAGCAGGCGGAACTCTATGCAAATATCCTGGAGGAACAGTGCGGCCGCCGTCCGGTCATCTTTCTGACCAATGGGTTTGAGACGAGGATAAACGATGGTGTCTATCCGGAGCGGAAGGTCGCATCTGTCTACTCAAAACGAGATCTGGATCAGTGGTTTAATCTGCTTGAAATGCGTACCAGTTTGGACGATATTGCCTATGACAATGACATAGCGGGGCGCCACTATCAGAAAGAAGCGGTCCGCGCGGTCTGCGATGCCTTTTCGCAAAACCGCAGAAAGGCGCTGCTTGTCATGGCAACTGGTTCCGGTAAGACTCGAACTGCTATTTCGCTGTGTAAAATTCTGATGGATAAAGGATGGGTCAAGAATATCCTGTTCCTGGCAGACCGGACAGCACTGGTTGCCCAGGCAAAACGTAGTTTCGTCAACCTTCTGCCGTCTTTGTCCTGTACCAACCTCTCAGAAGAGAAGGGCAACTACAGTGCCCACTGTGTCTTCTCCACATATCAGACCATGATTGGCATGATAGACGACGCAAAAGATGATGAGGGAAAAGTGTTCTCCTGCGGCCATTTTGACCTCGTTATCTGCGACGAAGCGCATCGCTCTATTTACAACAAATACAAAGATATTTTCAACTACTTCGATGCGCCGCTGGTCGGAATGACAGCGACGCCGAAGAATGAAATCGACAAAAATACATACGATATTTTTGAGCTGCAGCATGGCGACCCGACCTATGGCTATGAGCTCGCGGAAGCGGTCAAAGAGGGATACCTCGTCGATTACAAACATTTTGACACGAAGCTCAAATTCATGAGTGAGGGCATCCGTTACGATGACCTTTCCCCGGAGGAACAAGAACAGTACGAGGAAATGTTCCTGGACGAAGAGGGACAGCTCCCAAGCTGTATCGATGCAGAGAAGATGAACTCAGTCATCTTCAACGAGGACACCATCCGCAAAGTTCTGAACATTCTTATGACCCAGGGGCTGAAAGTGGACTATGGGGAAAAGATTGGCAAGACCATTATCTTTGCCAAGAATCACGCCCATGCCGAGAAAATTCTCGAGGTATTTCATAAGGAATATCCTTACCTGGGACCGGATTTTGCGAAGGTCATCGACAACCATATCAACTACTCCCAGAGCGCCATCGATGAGTTCTCCCAGCGGGAGAAAATGCCTCAAATTGCGATATCCGTTGATATGCTGGACACCGGCATCGACGTGCCGGAAATTCTGAATCTGGTTTTCTTCAAGAAGGTCATGAGCAAGTCGAAGTTCTGGCAGATGATCGGACGCGGCACGCGCCTGTGCCCGGGACTCATAGACGGGGAAGACAAGAAAATATTTTATATTTTCGACTTCTGCGGAAACTTTGACTTCTTCGGTATGAAAAGTGAGGGCGAGTCGGCGGCGAAAGTGACAACTCTGCAGGAGGCAGTTTTTAACCTGCAGTTCCGTCTCATTTTCGCATTGCAGAAACCGCAGTATCAGAATGCTGAACTGCAGGCGTACCGTGCGGAACTTGTGAAAGTAGTGAGTAAAAAAGTGGATGCACTGGACCGCGGCAATTTCCAGGTCCGGCAGCATTTGAAATATGTAGAGCGCTTTGCGGACCGAAATTCGTATCAGAATCTCATTGCGGACGATATTCGACAGGCGAAAGAAGAGGTTGCTCCGCTCATCTATCCGGACCAGGATCTCCCCAAAATTGTCCGTTTTGACGCATTGCTTTATACCATGGAGCTCCAGAGACTGGAGGGATCCATAACAGCGCGACCGGCGAAAGATCTCAAACGGCGCCTGCGCAGTTTGTCCCGTGTGGAGCACATCCCGGCGGTGAAAAAGAAATCGGAACTCATTCACAAAGTACTCGATGAGGACTACCTGGAGAATGCCGGGACGAAAGAACTTGAGTTCCTGCGCACCCAACTCCGAGACCTTATGGTCTACCTGGAAAACACGCCGCAGACCAAGTATGAAACCGATTTTCGCGATTCCGTGATTGCTACGGAGGAGCATGGTTCCAATTTGGAGAGCAGCGATCTCCAGACCTACAGGGAAAAGGCGGAGTATTATGTCCGAACCCATGCAAATGAGGAGGCTATTTCCAAACTCCACAACAATCAGCCGCTGACGGAGACGGATGTTAAGCAGCTGGAAGATATTCTCTGGAACGAGCTGGGCACGCGAGCGGATTATGAACGGGAATACGGCAATGAATCGCTGGGAGAATTTGTCCGCAGCATTGTCGGATTGGACCGGAAGGCCGCCATGGAGGCGTTTTCCGCCTATCTCGATGAGACTACAATGGACTCCCGGCAAATCTATTTTGTGAAGGAAATCGTAAACTATATCGTGGAGAACGGCATGATGAAAGATCTTCGCGTTCTTCGCGAAACGCCGTTTACGGACCGTGGCAGCGTGGATGAAATCTTTACGGACCTGCACGTCTGGGCAGGCATCCGAAAAGTGATTGAACAGATAAATGCCAATGCAGCTTAAGGAGGAACAAATCATGAGCAAACCTGCCACTTCCTGTACCTGCTGGCTCTGCCGCAAATCCTACCAGGGCTCCGGCCCCATCCACATCTGCCCGGAGTGCATGGCAAAGTATGGGCCGAAAATCAAAGAGGCCGCCAAAGAGGCGGGCATCGTGGCGCTGCAGCTTGGGCTCGATGCCCTGTTCCCGAAAATTATTGCGAATCCGAAGGTTATGAACCACGCAAAGCTGCAGAAGTTTATCAAAGCACTGGATAAAATGCGAAAAGCCGGCGTGTTCGGCAATTTCCGCAAATCATAAGGAGGCATTTCCATGTTCGAATGTACCTTTATCTATGTTGCCCCGGGTCTGGATCCGAAAGTGAATCGCGCGGAGATTCCGTCCTCGGACATCAACATGAATGTCATCGGCTGCTCCACCTACTCCGAGGCCGCGGAGGCGGCAAAAGAGATGGTCGCCAAAGGCTGCACCGCCATCGAGCTCTGCGCCGGATTTGGCGTCGAGGGCATGGCGAAAATCAAGGAGGCCGTCGGCCCCGGAATCGCCGTAGGAGCCGTGCGATTCGATTTCCATCCCGCATTCGATTTTAAGAGCGGCGACGATCTGTTCAACAAATAAGAGACAACGCAAAGGACCGCGGTCTGCCCAGGTGCAGCGCGGTCCTTTCGTCTCGATTTTCTTTACGAATGCTCCATTGCTTCTCCGCTGTGTTACGATTATGTCAATCACTTGGGACGGCGTCCCGAAAATTGGCATCAGGAGGCAATTGCCATGATTTTATATTTTCCGGTACCGGAAACAGCCGGCACGTAGCAGAGAGAATTGCGCAGACAATGGGCGTGCAATTGAAAACATTGCGGTCTATCTTCGCGAAGGAACGACAGGTACTTATCAGAGCACAGTTCCGTATGTGTTTGTCGGACCGGTCTATGCCGGTCGGTATCCGAAAGTCATGACGGAATTCATGGAAAAATCCACGTTTGGTGGAAACAAAAAAGCTTATTTCATTGCAACCTGTGCGGAGACGCCGTGGATTACGGAGACTTACACAAGGAAGCTCGCCGCAAAGATCGGGTTCGAAGTGCTGGGATTCAACTCAGTCATTATGCCGCAGAGCTATACCACCTCCGGCGCTGCGAAACCGGATGAGGAGAACCAAAAGATTGTAGCGGCAGCGGAGCCCAAGATTGCAGAGATTGCTGAGATGATCCAGAACGGTGTCAACGCTGCCGAAAGAAGCACTTGGCAAATCGGCCATGTCCAACGTCATCAACCCGATGATGTACATGACCATGATGAGCACGAAAAAATTCCATACCACTCCGGACTGCATCGGCTGTGGCACCTGCGCATCCGTATGTCTGCTTGGCAACATTGAGATGAAAGATGGCCATCCGGTCTGGGGCAAAAACTGTACACAGTGTTTGATAGAGAAAATCCCGGTCATCCAATGGCCGGGACTTTTTTGATGTATTTCTGTGTGTAGGGACAGACGGCGAAACATTTCCCGCAGAGATCCTGGTGGATTCCCGTCGCCTGCTCCATGATATGAAGCTGCGTTTTTCGGCACAATTCCCAATCGAGCAATTCGGAGCGGGGTATGCCCGGACTCCAGAGGGCGCCCTTCAGCGCGTGGCCGGGACAGGCATCGACACATCGCCGGCAGGATCCACAGAAACTTTTGCGGATTGGCGTATCCGGCGGGAGCGGAGCATCGGTCAGAAGCGTGGAAAGGCGCACGGCACTGCCGAATTCTTTCGTCACCAGCAGACAGCTTTTTCCAATCCACCCGAGTCCGGCCCGGGTCGCCGCCGTTTTATGCGGCAGCGGAGAGGTCCGGTTTCTGTCGAGCGATACGGAATCGGTCGTGATGCCATATGCCTGGAACCCGTGTTCTGTAAGAAATCCGGTACCCTTTGTCACAATGTCGTTAAGCCGCCCGTTCAGTGCATAATACGAATGATAATAGTCCAGAGTCGGTGCCGTCTGCAGGCTTCGGACGATTTCGGCCGGGACCGGGACGGCGACCGACACGCCGACAGGCAGCGGTGCAAGGCCAGTGAGATCGGCAACGCCGGTGAGGGCCGCACCTTTTTTCCGCAGCACACGAAACAGAGCAAATTTTAATTCCTGGGAAACAATTTGGTCCCGTCGGTCCTGCCCCTGCGATCTGCTGCTTTTTCCGCGCACCCGCTGACATGGGACAAAGAAAGAGAGCGGACACTGGCTCATGGCGGTTCCAACCGCATGGGCCGCTCGAAAGTTTCCAACCGCTGCTGCAATGTCCTGATAGGTGCAGGTGGTGGCATAGGGGATTTTGCACGCGGCTTTCCAGACTGCGTTCTGAAATTCTGTGCCGTGGAAGGACAGGGGGATATCAAAAGATTCGCGTTCCCCAGCGAAATACTGCGCCAGTTCCTCGGCGGCCTGAGGCAGAAACCGGCCGGAGGGCGGTCCCTCCAGAACAGGTTCCTCCTCGTCCGACAGGAAATGGCAGGCAGTCAGGCCGGCGTCGTCCTCGGAGAGCTGGAGCCATCCGTAAGGAGATTCGAAATAGCAGGATTGGGCCAAAGTACCGCCTCCTTTCCGTTCTTCTCTGAGTTCAGTTTACGGCGGAAAGCTCCTTATGACAATGCTTTTGGCAGGGGAACGCTTTCGTCTCGATTTCCTTTACCAATTGTTCCTCCTTATTTTTTCGTGGCATAATATTTAGAAATATGGGAAAGGCGGCCAAAAGATGGAAGACCGAAACGAATTAAACAAGCTCGCCCTGGAATTTCAGCAGTCTCAGAAGGTGCTGACGGCCCTTGGCGACCAGATGCGGCAGCACATCATCCTGATTCTCATGGAGCAGGGCGACTGCAATGGCATGCGTGTCAACGATATTGTTGCGAAGACGAGCCTGTCCTGTCCGGCGGTTTCCCACCATCTGCAGATTATGAAGGATGCCGGCATCCTCAAGATGCGAAAAGAGGGAACGAAGAATTTCTATTACTTCGATGTGGACGAGGAAATCTTTGACCAGCTGGAAAATTTGCTGCACCACACAAAGTCGTTTATGTGTACTCTCCCGGATCGAAGTGGCGAGGAATAAGATAAGAAGAGATCTCCCTGTTGGGCGTCGGGCCCGGCGGGGAGTTTTTGATATATACAGAAATCCCAGGAAAATTTTTGGGGAGTTTGCCCTATTCGAGAAACTCCCTACAAAAACGTAGGGAGAAGCCCGTATATATCGTTTTCCAGATAATCAATCTGCCATCTGCTATTTGCAAAAAAGCCCGCTGCACGCGCAGCGGGCTTTCCATATTTCCTTATATCTCGTTTATCCAAGCTTGTCATACACTTCGTCGGTGACGGGCTCGAGCCACTCGTTGGAGGTGTTTTCACCCGGGACTTCAACTGAAATGTGGGAGAACCAGCTGTCCTTCTTGGCACCGTGCCAGTGCTTGACTTCCGGCGGAATTACGATGACTGTGCCTGGAAGGAGTTCAACGGCGTCTTTACCCTCTTCCTGATACCAGCCCTCGCCGGCTGTGCAGATGAGCATCTGCCCGCCGCCTTTGGAGGCGTGGTGAATATGCCAGTTGTTGCGGCAGCCTGGCTCGAAAGTGACATTGGCGAGGAAGAGCGGGGCGGTTTTCGGATCAACCAGCGGATTGAGAAAAGAGTCTCCGATAAAGTACTGGGCGAAACCATCGTTCGGAGTACCGGTACCGAACATATTAATCTTGTCGAATTCTGCTTTGTCCTGATATTTCATAATGTACACCTCCTGTTTCCTATTATGCCAAAATTCGGCCGGTTCGGAAGTGCAGAAAAGGGAGCTTGGATATAACCAAAAGTTTTCACCGACGCCGTACGGATGTGGTAAACTGCCGCTAGATCCAGAAAGGGGTGCTGAAAGATGGATTGTATCGAAAAACGAGTTGACATGCGTAACATGAATCTGGAGGTCCGTGCAAGGGGGCAGCAGGATGCATCAATTCTTTATCAGCTGAATCAGGCTGATCCGGGCTCGGAGGAATACGCTGCACTGTTGAAGAAGTTGTTTGGAGAACGGCTGGGCGAGGGGAGCTTTATCGGCCCCGGACTGCACGGCGCGGCTTTTTTCAACGTAATAATTGGGAATCACGTTTTCATTAACAATAACGCACTGTTCATGGCACGCGGCGGACTGACGATTGAAGATCATGTTCAGGTGGCAGCCGATGTCTCGTTTCTGACCAACAACCACGATCTCTATGACCGGCAGGTGCTGCTCTGCAAACCGGTCCTCATCTGTGAGGGCGCCTGGATTGGAGCACATGCCATCATCCTGCCCGGCGTCCGGGTTGGCGCCCACGCCGTCGTCGGCGCCGGCGCGGTAGTCACCAAAGATGTCCCGGACTACGGGGTCGCCGTCGGCAATCCCGCCCGTGTGATCCGCATGCTGGACCCAAAAAAATTTTGAATAGATTGAAACTTTCCTGCTTCCTCCCACGTCATACGGGTGAAGAAACAAGAAAGGAGTTTTTTCCCTATGAAAAACACAATCAAAAAAATGCTCGCAATCGTAATGCTCATCGCTGTTTTTGCCACCTGTGGCATGGTAAGCACCCAGGCCAGGACGCAGCGAAAGGCACCTGTCCGCAAATCCACCCACAGCAGCTACAAAGTTTCCACTTCGAACCCGAACATCCTGAGCGTCCGCTTTGACACGGAGGTCTCCCAGGCCGATACCAGCCACACCGTCCGGATCTATAATTTTGACAAGAAGACCGGCAATCAGCTGAGCCTGAAGGACATGTTCAAAAAGAAGGCCAACTACAAGCCGGTTCTGAACAAAGAGGTCCGTCGGCAGATGAACCAGAGAAAGAAGAAGAACCCGAACAAATCGTATTTCCCGGAAGAGGTTGCGGTCTCCGACGCCACCAGCTTCTATGTCAATCCGAAAGGCAATCTGGTTCTCGTCTTTGACAAGGGCACCGTAGCCCCGATGTCCACCGGCCTCTGCGAGTTCACCATTCCCCAGTCCGCGATTAAGAATATTGCCAATCCGAGATATTTCTAAATCCGGCAATCCCGGCCGCTGCAGAAGAGATTCTGCGGCGGCTTTTTGAATGAACAATTGCTCAATAACTAACGTTTGTTGGGCAAAGCAGAAGAGCTTGTGTTATCCTATATCCAAATGTTATTGGAGGGATAATTTATGGAGTGGCTTTATCTTGCACTGGCCGGCGTAATGGAAATTACCTGGTCTGTGGCAATGAAGAGCTCAAACGGGTTCACGAAGCTGATCCCGAGTATTATTACCGTTGTTGGTCTTATTGCCAGCATGGGCTTGCTGGCTCTTGCACTGCGGAAACTGCCGCTGAGCGTCGCGTATACGGTGTGGACCGGAATCGGGATCGTCGGATCTACCCTGGTGGGTATCTTATTCTTCCATGAACCGGTCAATGTGGTGAAAATCATCTGCATTGTTCTGATTGCCGGCGGAATTGTCGGGCTGAAATTTGCCTGAGGGAGGACCTTATGTTTCGAAAATTAAGAAGATTTGGACAGGCGCTTTCGGAAGAATCCTGTATCGAGCTCTTGCAGCAGGAGCGGCGGGGTGTGCTCTCTGTATTCGGAGAAGATGGGTACCCGTATGGAATTCCGATCAATTTTCTCTATGAAGATGGGAAGATCTATTTCCACGGGGCGAAGGAAGGGCACAAGATAGATGCCATCCTGGAGAATCCGCGGGTGTCCTTCTGTGTCTTTGATGCCGGCGTGCCAGATCCGAAAAAGCGCGGCCTCAATGTCCGGAGCGTCGTTGTGTTTGGGACGATTTCTTTCGTGGAGGAACCGGAGCGGGCGGAGGACCTGACCCGGCGGCTGGGACTCAAATATTTCCCGGATGATCCGGAATATATTGAGGAGGAAACCCGGCGCACTGCGAGCCGCGTGCAGATCCTGGAGCTCTCCATCGATTCTATGAGCGGCAAGCTGGTCAACGAGTCTTGAGCCATCCTTGCGCAGATACAATGAATTCGGGCGAGACAGAGGGGAACGGGTGTTATATAGTACAGAAGACGGTTGGCGATAGCTAACCATCTTCTTGTTTTGCAGAAAGGAGTTTCAGTCATGGAAAAACAGAAAAAAGTCAATCGCTTCCTGACACTTATCCTCGCAATGGTTGTCTCGGTCCTTTGCCTTGGAATTATGGGTGCAGCACTTCGTGCCAATACGTATCAGGCCTATGCCAAGCAGGCAGTCGGTGCGGCGGCCAAAGTCGCAGAGGGCGTTTACAAAGGTAGCCGTTACGGTAAAGGATCATAAGATTACCGCAGTCGATGTCAAGAGCAATCAGGATACCCCAGCGTTCTTTAACCGCGCCAAAGAAGGCGTGATTCCGAGCATTATCAAGAACCAGTCCGCGACGTCGATGCCGTCTCCGGAGCAACCTACAGCTCCAATGGCATTAAGAACGCCGTAAAGGATGCACTGAAATAATTATTTTGAGAAATTGGGCTGCTGCACTGCTGCAAAGCGGTGCGGCGGCCCTGCTCTTTCAGAAAGGAATTCTCGACTTTGGAACAGAAAGAGAAAAAACGGCTGGCAGAAAGTGGTCAGCTATTTTCCGATTCTGCCTGCCATCGCCGTGCTGGCAATTGTCATCGGGGCGCTGAGTAAATATCGGCCGCATTCCTATCCGGTCCGGGCGCAGGCGACGCGGGAAAACGCCCAGGCGGAAGCATCGCTGCCGAAGATTGTGCAGAAACAGTCTTCGGATGTAGATGCGGTCAGCGGAGCGACCTATAGCTACAATGGAATAAAAAACGCAGTTAGACAGGCATTGGAGAAAGCAAAATGACGAAAAAAAAGAAGCGACAGGTTCAGACCTGGACCCGTGCAGGGATCCAGATCCTGTTTTTCCTCTTCCTGCCCTCCGCCTACAGCGGCGCCTTCGCGGGGCTAAAAGATTTATTCTTGAAGCTCGGAATGGGCCAAAAATTGGCCTGGACCCCTTTTGTTGCATTGCTCTGTGTCCTGTGTGGATACACAATTCTGTTCGGCCGCTTCTTCTGCGGCTATGCATGTGCGTTCGGCAGTCTCGGCGACTGGATTTTTGCTCTCCACAAAGCTATTGCGAAGAAGCGAAAAAAGCCGATGAAACATATGCCGAGGGAGCTTGCCCAAGGTCTGACTTATATGAAAAATGTGGTACTCTCCGTCATCGTGCTGCTTTGCTATTGGGGCATATACAACAAAACCCACGGAGCGAGCCCCTGGGAGGTCTTTTCACTGCTCCATGCGCGGCATTTTTCACTGGGCGGTTACACGATAGGATTGGTGCTTTTGCTTTTGATCATGGTAGGAATGTTTTTTTGAAGAGCGCTTTTTCTGTAAATTCCTCTGCCCCATGGGGGCTGTCTTCGCTCTGATGCCGGTGCTTCCGTTTCTCTCGCTGCACCGAGACAGACCGGAGTGCGTTCGAAAATGCGCTCGCTGTACGAAATCGTGCCCGGCCAATATTGAGCTTCCGACAGATGGCTCGATGGCCGTTTCCGGCGATTGTTTCCAATGCGGGAAGTGCATTGGACAGTGTCCGGTGGAGAATATTCACGCCGGTCTGCATTCCGATGGCCCGGCAAAAAAACGCCGTTTCCCGCCTCTGCGGAGATGAGCTCTGGTTTTCACTGCTTCATGCCGGCATTTTGGCGTTATTGCTGGTGTGGCCGGGAGCATAAAAATATTGGGAAAAGAAAAGGGACTGCTGCAGGAAGGATTCTGCAGCAGTCCCTGATTTTTTCTGTCAGATATTTTTTCCAAGCTCATAAGCTTTCTTCAGTGCGGGATGTCCATTGATCTGGTCCGTATATTTGACGCAGTCTGCGAAAGCAATGTCTTTCAGCTTGGCGCTGGGAAAATGGCGCAGCCAGTTGTTAACGGTGCGCTCGGCCTCTTCCGTCCCATACTCGTCGGTCTCGGCGGAGGAGAGGAGAAGATAGACGTCGGTGAAGGCATTGTTGAGGTCCATGATAGGGACCGTGCGGTCCAGAAGGGTTTTCATTTGGCCAGTCACTCCGTGGAAGTACAGAGGGGAGGCAAATACCAGCACGTCTGCATCGTGCATTTTGTTGACGAGCCCGGCGGCTTCATCGTGATGAATGCAGGAATGACGCGTGCGGCAGCCGAAACATCCGTGGCAGTATTTCATGGAGATATCCCGGAGCTGGACGAGCTCGGTTTCATTGCCGGCCTCTTCTGCGCCCCGCTGGAATTCCAGTGCCATTTTTTCCGAATTCCCATTGCGGCGAAAACTGGTGGAGATGATTAATACATGTTTCGACAAGGGAAGGACTTCCTTTCTGAGCGAAAATATATATCTATATTACTCCGTTTTAGCCGAGGTATCCAGATTTAGAACGGCCTTCTCGACATTTTCGAACCCAAGGCGGTCGACGGTGCTGGCGAAGCGTTCACCGGGCTGTGCATTGGAACGGTAGAACTGAAAGACGCGATCGACGGTGTCCATCATCTCGTCTTTGCTGGAGAACACTTTGCTCAGCGGCTGACCAACCCGGGTGTTTTTGCCCCAGCGGCCGCCGATATAAATCTTGTATCCGTACGCGCCATCCGGAATGAGATTGAAGTAGCACTTTCCTACGCAGCGGCCGCAGTGGATGCAGACCGATTGATCTATATGGCATTTCCCATCTGATACAGTGGCAGCATGAACAGGACATTCGGCAGCGACGGCGCATTTCTTACATCCGTGGCAGGAGGCCTCGTCAAAGTTCGGGATGCACTGGCCAATGATGCCGATGTCGTTCAGCTCCGGCTTGACGCAGTTGTTGGGACATCCGCCGACGGCAATCTTAAATTTGTGCGGGAGGGTGGTATCTCGATATCCGTAGAGATATTTCTGCTGCAGTTCGTCTGCGAGGGCGAATGTGTCATGCAGGCCATAGCGGCAGGTAGTCCCTTTGCAGGAGACGATGGGGCGGACTTTCGGGCCGGTGCCGCCGACGATGAGGCCGCAGGCTTCGATGGCTTCGGCAAAAGCATCCAGATTTTCGACCGGGATGCCGGGGACCTCAAATGTCTGACGCGTGGTGAGCAGGACATTACCAGAGCCGTATTTCTCAGCGGCATTGGCAATGCATTTCAACTGTTCCGCGGAGACGCGCCCGTTCTTTGTGACAATACGGGCCGAAAAATTATCGGTGTGCTTGTTGTTGAGAAAGCCGCGTCCTTTCAGCTTTTTTTCTTCCTGTTCCGAGATGGTAAGTGCTGCCATGGTCTGAACCCCTTCCAATGAAATTTCCCTTTTACTATATCATCCAGGGGAAAGACGGACAATGAAAAGATAGAGGATATGGATCAGGAAAATCCGGATGGGAAATTCGCTTTTGTGTCTTCTGGATGTAATACTGCATAACAAGAAAACACATTTTGAAAATCTGTATTACAAGATATAAATTTGTGCATGTTTCACAATGAAACGGAAATGATGCGTACATCAGCGTATAAAGGCTGTCGCGTTTTGCTTCAACTGTGTCAATCTGTAAAAAAAGATAATTTACAGAATTTATATGTTTGGACAACTATTTCTGAACACGTGTATGGTCGGATGTGTGGCCGACTTGAATGAATTTTGCTGAATTTATAGGATTTACGTGACAATGTTGGCCCGATATTGTTCGATATCTTTGCTAAACCATATTGAATCACGCAGAGAAAGGGCAAAACTCTTTGCCTGATTCAGGAAGAGGAGAATATCCCAGGGAATTGAAAAGGGGTGATTTTATGCTGCTGTCAATGGATATCTCTTCTTGGAAAGAATGAGAAAGGGGAAAACGATTTTGGAAAAAACTAAAAGAAATCGGCTCTCGCTTCTCCTCGCACTGCTTGCTGCGCTGACTGTTTTTTTCTGTATGTTTGCAGTCAATGCCAGTGCTGCAGATGACAGCACATTGCTGCCCAATGAGTACAGACACGAGGGGGAGTACG
>UQOE01000013.1 GCA_900542575.1 uncultured Oscillospiraceae bacterium | reverse complement strand
CTTGCGCCGCGAAGGCCCGCCCCTGCAGGCTTTTCGAATTCCATTTCCGAAATCTGCCGTTTTTCGGAATTCGCATTTCAGAAGTCTGTATCAAAATGGAAAAAATGATAAAAGCGTTGCAGTGCAACGCAGCCCGGTTGCACCTTCAAGGCCAGATTCTGCGCAATCTTGCGCCGCGGCGGGCCGCACTCGGGTAAGGCGCGAAACCCAGATGCATCTTCCAAGCCAGATTCTACGCAAACTTGCGCCGCGAAGGCCCGCCCCTGCAGGCTTTTCGAATTCCATTTCCGAAATCTGCCGTTTTTCGGAATTCGAATTTCAGAAGTCTGTATCAAAATAGAAAAAATGATAAAAGCGTTGCAGTGCAACGCAGCCCTGCTGCACCTCCACGGCCGGATTCTGCGCAAACTTGCGCCGCGGCGGGCCGCACTCTGGCAAGGCGCGAAATCAAGCTGCATCTTCCAAGCCAGATTCTGCGCAAACTTGCACCATGGAGGCCCGCCCCTGCAGGCTTTTCGATTTCTATTTCCAAAATCTGCCGTTTTTCGGAATTCGCATTTCAGAAGCCTGTATCAAAATGGGCAAAATGATAAAAGCAGTGCAGCGCGGCGCAGCCCGGTTGCATCTCCACGACCGAATTCTGTGCAATCTTGCGCCGCGGCGGGCCGCACTCTGGAAGGCACGAAGCAAAGCCCGCCGCAGGCATCCTGCAGCAGGCCTCTCATCATTTATAAATACAAATTAGAACAGCAGCAACGTATCCCAAAGGTTCAGCATTGGGAAAAAGCGTGCCGCCGTCCCCTACAACGGCGGCACATACTGCTATGAAAGGAGTGCTTTTTGTTTGCTTTTGAGACCCCTTTTCATCTATCAAGATACCCGCCCATGAGAGCGGATTCTTGTAAAAAGCACGGCCAATGATCCGCTTGACAAACCCACCGGATTTGCATTAGGCTTGCAGGTATAAATTATCATCAAAAGAGGGACTTTCTGTGTATTATCCTGCTGCAATGGTCTGTGAGGGCGGTGCCCTGCTCGGCGTCTACACCGCCGGCGTCCTGGACGTCCTCATGCAGAAACATATTTATACCACTTATGGAATCGGCGTCTCCGTTGGATCCTGCAACATTGTCGATTACAGTTCCAGCCAGATCGGCCGCACCTTCAAGTGTCTGAATACCAGCGACGAAGAGACTATCTTCTTCGGCAAGCCGGCCATTTCTACGACCTTGAGATGTGCATGCAGGGTTTCGCCGACCGCTATGTCCCCTTCTACTACAACGACTTCGCCGCCTCTCCCATGAAGACGGAGTGCGTCGCCACCGACATAGAGACGGGAAAGCCGCGGTACATTGAGTGCCGCGCCGAAAACCATCAGGTCATGGATGCCTGCCGCGCCTCTGCCTCCATGCCGTTCCTCTGCCCGCCCTATGAGCTGGACGGACATAAGTACCTCGACGGAAGCGTCTCGAAATCCATCCCCATCCAGCGGGCCATGTCCTACGGCACCGACAAAATTGTCGTCATCACCACCAAACCGGCCGGATACCGCATGAAGCCGCCGACTCCCTCCTACCGCGCCGCTGCCCGGCTCCGCTATGGAAAGCACCCCGCCCTGGTCAATGCAATGCTGAATCGATGGAGGGTTTATAACGACGACCTCGCCTACATCGAAACGCTGGCGGATGCCGGAAAGATCTTCCTGTTCCGGCCGACCTGGACCGTCCGGCATCTGGAGAAGGACCACGAAAAAATGCAGGCCTCCTATGAGGAGGGCCGCCGCCAGGCGGAAGAACGCGCCAGCGCACTGGTACGCTACCTGGAAAAATAAATCGGTTTCAAATGATTCCCCGGCTTTGCAGCCGGGGATTTTTGTGTATAATGAAGTTATTTAAAAAAACTGTTATAAAGGAGAGAATTTTATGAAAAATCACATCGTCCGCAGAACCGTCGCCGCGTTTCTTGCACTGGCCATGCTGGCTGCGCTGTCCACCTCGGCGTTCGGATTCAATCTCGGGGAACGCCGCTATGACATCTTCGCCGGCGACTACCAGATGCAGGAAAAGAACCAGAAGCAGATTGAGATCACCCAGCCGGTCGATCTCCTGAACACCGACGGCACGGTCGCCCACCCGGGCTGGGCAAGGCAGAATCTGTTCCGGTACAACCGCGAATCCATCGCCGCAAGTCCGTACCAGATTAAGGAGTGGGACTACTATCAGGTCTCGGACGGCCGCTACCTGGTACAGCTGACCATGGCCAACATCGGCCTTGGGGCCGGCGGTTTCGTCACAGTCAAGGACATGACCAACGGGGAGGTCCTGCTGGACACCGGCGTGGCCAAACTCCTGACCACAGACCGCTGCCAGATGCCCCGCTCGTCCAAAGACCCGAGCAAGGTCACCATGGCCCTCGGTGACTTTGACATGACCTTTGACTACGACGGCTTCACCCGCCATCTCACCGTCTCCGGCACCTCGTTGAAGACGCCGGCCCTGACTCCGTTCTCGGTCGATCTGTCGCTTGCCGTCAAACCGGGGCTGGAGTCCATCACAATAGCCATCCCGTACAGCAACAATCCGTCCCACTTCTTCCTGACGAACAAAGTGGACAGCATGCCGGTCACGGGCAGCATTACAATTGGTAACAAAAAGCTCAATTTCGAGCCGTCCAGCTCGTTCGGCATCCTCGACTGGGGCCGCGGCGTCTGGGACCACGATACCAACTGGGTATGGTCCAACGGCTCGGGCTATCTGCCGAACGGCGACATTCTCGGCTGGGAGCTGACCTGGGGCATCGGTGACACGAAGAACGCCACCGAGACCTGCCTGTTCTACAACGGCAAGGCCATGAAGCTCGGCCGCGTCACCTGCAAGTTTGACCCCGACAACCTTATGAAGCCATGGGTCTTCCACGAGGAGAACAACCGCTTTGAGATGGTCTTTACACCGACCTATGACAACCATTCCGACACCAACATTCTGGAGCTCGCCGGCACCGACGGCCACCAGGTCCACGGCATTTGGAACGGTACTGTCGCCCTGGACAGCGGCGAGAAAGTCCAGGTCCGCAACATGTACGCGTTCTGTGAGCAGGTCAATAACAGATGGTAATCGACACATCAAAAAAGAGAGCGGGAAACCGCTCTCTTTTTTATCTATACCCTTCCGTTGTTCTTCACAACTGTTAGATATTGAGCAATTGTACTGTGATTTCCACCAGTGGGATGGTCTGTCCATCCTGTGTATCGAACGTTTTGATAGCCGCAATCGAAGTGACGTCACAGAGCAAATATCGGCTGAGGTCCTCCGGCTCCACCGGCGTGCCAGTCTGGTCGTAAACCACCGCGGCCGTGTCTTCCGATAAAACCTGGAGCAGTTCCTGCAGTTTCATGGTCAGACCTCCCCGTATGCGACCGTCGTCTCCGTCCGGGAAGGAGCCGGTGCGCTGCTGCCGGGCTGCTCATGCTCATAGGAATAGGTATAAGAGTAGGAGTAAGAAGTCACATCCTGCGAGCTGCCGGGTTCTGCACCGTCGCCCCCGTAGTAGCTGAGAACCGAGAAAGCGGCGATGACAGCAAGAACCATGATGACAATCTGGAACCAGAGACGGCGCCAGAACGGCTTGCGGTAAGGTGCCCCGCAGTTCGGGCACTGATAAAGATCGTCCGGGAACGTGCTGCCGCAATTTTTGCATTTGCCATAGCCGGTGGATCGCGGGCTCATGCCGGTTGCGCCGCCGACTGCCTTGTTGAGACTGTTCTGCAGGAAAACCGAGGCGACCGCTTTGAACCCAAACAGCGTCAGGAGCAGGTTGGAGAGCTTCGTGTCGGCGGGCTCGCCGGATGTCATGTAGTCCAGCCGATCCAGGCGGCGGGAAGTCCGCCAGACCCAATAATAGTTGTAAAACGGGATAAGATGGAGAAACACCTGTGCCCATGGGCTGTGGGGCGGCTCTGCCAGGTCCCGGTTCGCATACTTGCTGAATTTATAGATGCAGTAAATATCATAGAGCCCCAGTGTAATGACCATAAGGAATACAAAGAGGCCCAGGTTGACGTAGCCGTCCGGCTGTGCCGCCCGATTGCCGGATGGCCGCTGCGGGTCCGGATGTTCTACGTCGGTATAGTATTTTTGATTCATGCCGTTGCTCCTTCCTCAGCGTGCTGTGACCTGAAGAATTAAATTTCGTTTGCCCTTGCGGGACAGCCCCTGTTCCTCTTCCAGCTTCAGGCGTCCGAAGCCGCGGACGGAGATGATCTCCCCCTTCTGCAGGGTGTGGCTGTTATTTTCGCAGAGCCTTCCGTCCACAAATACGCGGTGGGCCGGAAACAGCTCCTGTGCCGCCTGGCGCGAGAGATGATATGCCTTGGCGAGAATGAGATCCAGACGCAGAGAAGCTGCCTGAATGCGGATTTCGTCCGGTTCTGCCGCGTGCAGAGGCGGTATTTTGTCCAAGATACGGCAATCTACGCTGGTGTGTTTCACCCGGTCCAGACTGCTGCAGATAACCTCTGCCGCCGTCTCCGTACAGAAGAGATAGCCCGTCCGGTCTTCCACAAAAATGTCTCCGATGGTGTCCCGCTCCAGGCCGAGATGCAGGACTGCCCCGAGAAAGTCCCGGTGCGTCAGCTCGTCTGAAAATTTTCTGTTTTTGGGAGTAACTTCTACCAGCCGAATGGGCCAGGGTTCTTCATATCCAAGTGTTTCCGGACTGCCCACCCGCAGCATAACGCGTTCGCAGTCCGGCATGCCGCCGAAAAAAGCGGTGGGCAGATACGAATTCCCCGCCAGCTCCTCCAGGTAATCGGAGCGCTCGGCCAGGCCGAGAAAATTGGTAAAGCTGTAGCGCCCACGTTCGTAGGCGCTTTCCATATCATGAAGTGTTTTCATTATTTGCTGTAGATTGAGTGGAACGAACTGGTGTCGAGGTCCAGGTCGCCGAAATAGGAGGCGAAATCCAGGCCGAGATAGTCGGACATCTGTTTGAGTTCAATCAGAGTTTTGACGTCGACCGGCACGCCCTCTTTTTCAACCCGCTCTACCGCACGAACCTCTTTTTCGCCATGTGTATAAATTTCTGCGGCGCCGTCGGCTTTCGGGGCACTTCGCAGTTCTTCCAGCAGCTGGGAGAGATGATCCTTGATTTCCTGCGGGTCGCCGAAAATAGCGGGATCAATTGCCATAAATCCATGGCAGGTACCGCTGTGGCCATTCATATGGGAGTGGTTGGATGTACAGCCCAGAGAGAAAACAGAGGAAAACAGCTCGCAGACCATAGCCCAGCCGTAGCCCTTATGGGAACCGGTCTGTTCTGTGGCGCCGCCGAGGGGCATGATGCCGCCGCCCGTTTTGGCCACGATATTTTTCAGGACATCTTCCGCGTCGTTGCTGGGGTGTCCATTTTTGTCCAGAGCCCACCCGTCCGGAAGGGGTTTCTCTGCTTTGCGATACATTTCCAGCTTGCCGCGGGTGACGACGGTTGTCGAGGCGTCAAACAGGAACGGATACGGTTCTGCCGGAGCGGCAACGGCTATGGGGTTGGAACCCAGCATCGCTTTGCGCGCAAAGGTCGGAACCATGATGGCCTCGGAGTTGGTGCATGCAAGCCCGACCAGTCCCTGGTCGCTCGCCATTTTTGCATAATACCCTGCAATGCCGAAATGATTGGATTCCCGGACCGTGACGATACCGATACCGGATTCTTTGGCCTTTGCAATGGCGCGATTCATGGCATCTACCGACACGAGCTGACCCATACCCTGGTCGCCGTCGATGACTGCGGAAACCGGCGTTTCAAATACAACCTTAGGTTTGGCATCCATTTTGATGAGCCCATTCTGAATGCCGTTGTTATAGCGGGACACCCGCTGCATTCCATGGGATTCAATGCCGTATTTATCTGCAGTAATCAGCACATCGGTTATTGTGGCTGCCTCTTTTTTTGAAAATCCGAATTTTTCAAAGGAATCGTGGAGAAAGCGTTCCAGCACTTCCACAGGAAATTTCATGTGTGCCATAGAGAGCACCTCCTTTGCCTCTATTATAACAGAGTCTTTCCTGAAAAAAGACATCGTATTCGCGAATTTGATGGAAGAGAGTATCCCCCCCTGGGGCTTATTTTCATGCCGGCTATTCTGTAAAATAAATATTGGTAAATTTCTAACAGAGAGGCGAGTATTTATGCACATTCCAGACAACTATCTGAGCCCTGCTACCTGTGCGGTCATGGCGGCTGCCATGGTACCGGTCTGGGCCGCAGCCATAAAAAAAGTACATAAGGAACTGCCCAAGGAAAAACTGCCGGAGCTCGGCATTTTCGCCGCGCTTTCCTTCCTCATGATGATGTTCAACGTCCCGCTCCCCGGCGGTACCACAGGCCATGCTGTAGGAGGTACGCTCGCTGCCATTGTATTGGGGCCATGGGCTGCATGTCTAAGTACGACCATAGCTCTTCTGGTTCAGGCCCTCCTGTTCGGCGACGGCGGAATTCTCTCTTTCGGTGCCAACTGCTTCAACATGGCATTTGTTCTTCCATTCGTTGGCTATTACATTTATAAATTCATAAAAGAGCGCACAAAGAGCAAAACCGGCACGGTTGTCAGTGAATTTGTCGGTTCTTACTTTGGAATTAACGTAGCGGCTCTCTGCGCTGCCATTGAATTCGGCATTCAGCCGTACATTGCCCACACGGCAGCCGGTGTACCTAAATACTGCCCCTACACCCTCTCCGTTTCCATTCCGGCCATGTGCATCCCGCATTTGGCAGTTGCCGGTTTCGTAGAGGCTCTGTTCACGGTTCTGATCCTCGCCTTCGTCCGGAAAGTTGACCCAGACCTGGTGGAAGAAAAACCGCAGAAAAAGACAAAGGGTATCTGGGGGCTCCTGCTCGGTCTGATTGCCCTGACGCCCATCGGCCTGCTCGCCAGCGGCACAGCATGGGGTGAATGGGGTGCGGAAGAGCTCCAGGGCATTACCGGATATACCCCGCAGGGCATTTCCCATGGTTTTGAGTGGAAAGCACTGCTCCCGGACTATTCGGTCAGCGGCATTCCAGAAGTTGCCGGCTACATTATTTCCGCCATACTCGGCGTCGCCATTCTTCTGATTTTCTTTAAACTGCTTGGAGGAAGGACGAAAAAAGACAGCGGCAGCAGCAATTCGCAAAACTCCACTCCGGCCGCACAGTCTTAAACAGACAGCAAAGCGGTCACCTGTTCTCAGGTGACCGCTTTTTTCGTCTGTTATAATAATGTATAGAAAGGGGATGCACCCATGGAAAAAATACCGGAATGGATGACCAGGCCGGAATCGTATGACCCGCCGAAAGACCGGGACCGCTTTATTGACAAGAGTATCCTCTCCTTTATGGGTATGCTCTCCAAGATTAAACAGCAGGGACGAAACAGCAAGGACCTGCTATGGGTCTCTCCATTTTTTAAACTTGTTTTTACCCTCTTCTATATTGTTCTGATTTGTATTTCCGGCCACTTTACGTTCGTCTATATAATGTTGGCACTCATTGTCGTCCTCCTGGCCATACTGCCCGCGGACTATATTAAGAGTGTGCTGAAGGGAGCTCTTGTCGCCGCACTCTTTACTTACCTGATTCTGATTCCCTCTGCGGCAACCGGAAACCGGTACAGCATTACCATGATTCCTGTCAAAGTGTTCTGCTGTATTACCGCCGTCAACATACTTTCGCTGACCACCCGCTGGGACCACCTCATTGCGTCTCTAAAGCGTTTTTTCGTGCCGAACCTGTTCATTTTCATCTTTGACATTATGATAAAGTATGTGGTTCTGCTCGGTGAATTTGCTCTGCAGATGCTCTATGCCCTGAAGCTGCGCTCGGTCGGCAAAAACAGGAGCAAATACGGTTCCATCGGCGGCGTCGGCGGAATGCTCTTCGTCAAGTCAAACACCATGTCCCATGAGATGTTCAACGCCATGGAGTGCCGCGGATTCGACGGGACCTACCACATTACCAACCATTTTACTTTTACAGTCTATGATGCCCTCGGCCTTCTGCTGAACGGCGGCATTCTCTGGCTGTTTCTCTACTTTCAGAAGCTTGCTTAAGGGGAAACCAGAATGATAGAGTTTGAAAACGTATGCTTTTCCTATGACAGAAACCAGGTTCTGGACCACATTACTTTCTCCATTGCACCTGGCGAGTCGGTCTGCCTGCTCGGCCCCAACGGCTGCGGCAAGTCCACGCTGCTCCGCCTGCTCAACGGTCTGATTTACGCGACAGACGGCACCTACCGGTTTGACGGAGAAGAGATTACCAGAAAGAAGCTGAAAAACAGCAAATTTTCCAAAAAATTCCACCAGCGCGTCGGATTTGTCTTCCAGGACTCGGAAGCGCAGCTCTTCTGCTCCTCGGTCTTTGACGAGGTAGCATTCGGCCCCCGCCAAATGGGTCTGAGCGAAGAAGAGGTGGAAGCCCGCGTCATGGACTGTTTAAAGCTCCTGGACATGGAAAACTTCCGGGACCGGCAGCCCTACCATTTGAGCGGCGGGGAAAAGAAGAAAATTGCCATTGCGGCAACGCTGGTTCTGAACCCGGAGGTCCTGGTGCTGGACGAGCCCATGAACGGGCTGGACCCCTCTACGGAGCAGTGGCTGACCGGCTTTCTGATTGAGCTGAACCAAAACGGGAAAACTATTCTGACTTCAACCCATGACCTGCGTCTGGCACAAAGAATTTCCCGACGTGCGCTGCTGTTTACGTCAGAGCACACCCTTGCCGCAGATGCATCTACGGAAAAACTTCTGCGAAAGACAGATCTTTTGCAAAAAGTATTTCTTTTAGAGGATGCAACGTGGTATGATAAATATAACAATAAAGATTCGAACTGTCCTTTTGCAGTCCGGACCTATTAACCCATTTTTTTACTTTCTTTCTATTCTGCAAAGAGGGGACCTGTGAGAACAGGTCCCCTTTTTGCATCTTCAAACCGGGTCTATGCGCAGCAATGCATAAAATGGAATGACTTCGTCCACCAGCTGGAGCGTCCGGTGAAGAGCGTCCACCTTCCCGACTGTGCCGGTCTTCTGCCGCTGCCGGTCCTTTTTCATATAGAGTACGGTGACCATGTCCCCAGGCTGCAGCCGGCGAAGCATTTCGCCGAGGCACTCCGTGGACTCCGGAGAGAGCGAAACAGCCGGCTCTTTCTCCTGTTCGGCACGGGCCAGTTCCTCTTCCAGTCCGTCCAGGGCGGCAAAGGGCAAAAACTGTTTGGCACGCTGCCCACGGCTCATTCTGGCACGCGGTTTCTTCCCCATAAAAAGGCCCTACGCGCGGTGGCCGCCGATTTGTCCGTTTCGCTCCAGGGTACGGCCGGCCTCCTCCAGATTCATGCCGCGGATGACGGCGCTGCGGCCGTACTTTCGGCGCAGACCGGCCACGGTCTGCTGCAGCGTGCGGTCTTTTTCCAGCTGCACCGGGTCGTCCAGCAGACTGTACTGGGTAAAGCCCTCCAGCTCAACACGGTTCAGGCAGAGACCCAGCCGCCGAATAGGACGTTCCGGCACAGCTACCCGGCGGTACAGCTCTTCGACTCTTGGCAGTATGTGCCGCTCCAGGCAGGTCTGCCGCCCCAGCGAAATCGTACCGTTGGTCATGCCGCCGCCCGCGTCCCGGCTGTAGCCCACGGCCAGGGTTATGGAGTCGGTGACCAGACCGGCCTCACTGAGGTCCAGACAGAGGAGGTCTGCCATTTCTTTGCAGAGCAGCAGACCCTCTTCGGTATTGTAGTCCCGCGGAAGCACCTGGCCGCTGGTCAGGGAGCGATTCTGCGGGCTGTAGCGTTTAATGTCGGCAATGGTGGTAGGTTCCCGCCCCCACGCGTGGTCGATGAGAAGTTCCGCATCTACGCCGAATTCCCGGTAGAGAAGGTCTTCGTCGGCAAAGGCGACGTCCCGCATGGTGTGGAGGCCATAGCGGGCGAGGTGCGAAGCGGTTCCCCGGCCGATGCGCCAGAAGTCGGTCAGCGGCAGGTGGTCCCACATAGAGCTGCGGTAGCGCGGCTCGTCCAGTATTCCGATGCGGTCCGGTGCATGCTTGGCGGTGATGTCCAGCGCAATTTTGGTCAGATACAGATTCGTTCCTATGCCGCAGGTGGCGGGAATACCAGTTGTGGCGACAATGTCCCCCATGATGCGGATGGCCAGTTCCCGCGCGCTCATATGGTACATGCGCAGGTAGTGTGTGACGTCCAGAAACGCCTCGTCTACCGAGTAGACATGGATATCGTCTTTCGAGAGATACTTCAGGTAAATGCCGTAGATACGGGCCGAGTATTCCAGATAGCGGTGCATGCGCGGCGTTGCCATGATATAGTCCACCGACGGCGGAATTTCGAAGACCCGGCAGCGGTTGCGGATGCCCATAGCTTTCAGCGCCGGCGAGACCGCAAGACAGATGGTTTTGTCGGTCCGCTCCGCGTCGGCCACGACAAGCCTTGCCCGCATGGGGTCCAGTCCCCGCTCTGCGCACTCCACCGAGGCATAAAAGGATTTCAGGTCAATACACAAGTAGATATGGGACGTAAGCGTCCCCTCCCCGTTTTAGATTTGCCCATTGACTTGCCCATCACCTGCATTTTAGTGCAGAACATTTGTTCTGTCAATCCGAAAAATCGGACAATAAAATCGAAACTTTAATTTCACAAAGGGGTCCTAGATATCTGTCCCATATCGTGATATACTACATGATTTAGAGAACACAATACCATGATATAGATGTGAGGTTTTTGTATGGACCAGCAATATAGATTGGGAATCGATATCGGCTCCACAACTGTTAAAATTGCCATTCTGGACGAGAACGATCAGCTTCTCTTCTCCGACTATAAACGGCACTTCGCCAACATTCAGGATACGCTCGCCGATCTTCTGGAGGAAGCCAGAGATCAGCTGGGCTCTGTTTCGCTGCGTCCGGTCATCACCGGTTCCGGCGGACTGACACTGGCCAAGCATCTGGAAGTCCCTTTTACGCAGGAGGTCGTCGCTGTCGCCACTTCGCTGAAAGCCTATGCACCGGAGTGCGACGTCGCCATTGAGCTCGGCGGCGAGGACGCAAAAATCATCTACTTTACCGGAGGCATCGACCAGCGCATGAACGGTATCTGCGCCGGCGGCACCGGTTCTTTTATCGACCAGATGGCAGACCTGCTCCAGACCGATGCAGCCGGCCTGAACAAATACGCCGAAAACTACCAAATGATCTACCCCATCGCGGCGCGCTGCGGCGTATTCGCCAAGACCGACATCCAGCCCCTCATCAACGAGGGCGCCACGAAGGAAGACCTCTCCGCCTCCATTTTCCAGGCGGTAGTCAACCAGACCATCTCCGGCCTCGCCTGCGGCAAACCCATCCGCGGCCACGTCGCATTTCTGGGCGGTCCGCTCCACTTCCTGCCGGAGTTGCGCAACGCCTTTATCCGAACCCTGAAGCTCACGGACGACGAAGTCATTGCGCCGAAGAACTCCCATCTGTTCGCGGCCATCGGCTCCGCCATGAACGCCGAAGAAGACGCGAAACTGGACGAGATTGACGACCTGATCGCGCGGCTGCGCTCCGGCGTCCAGATGGACGCGGAGATCAAGCGTATGGAGCCCCTCTTCCGGAATGAGGAGGAGTATCAGGAATTCTCCGAGCGGCATGCAAAGGCAAAAGTCAAACGCAAGCCCATTGCGGACTACCATGGCAAATGCTATCTCGGCATTGACGCCGGCTCCACCACGACCAAGCTCGCCCTCATCTCCGAGAGCGGCAAACTGCTCTATACTTTTTACGAAAACAACAACGGCTCCCCCATCATTGCGGCCCAGAAGGCCGTCCTTGAGCTGAAGGAACAGCTCCCGGAGGACGCCGAAATTGCATGGTCCTGCTCCACCGGCTATGGAGAGGCTCTGCTCAAGTCCGCCTTCCAGCTGGATGAAGGGGAAGTTGAAACCATCTCCCATTACTATGCCGCCGCTTTCTTTGACAAGGATGTCGACTGTATCCTCGACATCGGCGGACAGGACATGAAGTGCATCCGCATTAAAGACGGCACGGTGGACTCGGTCCAGCTCAACGAGGCCTGCTCCTCGGGCTGCGGCTCCTTCATTGAGAACTTCGCCAACTCCCTCGGCTACTCGGTCATCGACTTCGCCAAAGAAGCACGGTTCGCAAAAAGTCCCACCGACCTCGGCACCCGCTGCACGGTTTTCATGAACTCCAACGTCAAGCAGGCGCAGAAAGAGGGCGCGGGGGTAGACGACATCTCCGCCGGCCTTGCATACTCCGTTATTAAGAATGCCCTGTATAAGGTCATCAAGGTCACGGACGCCCGGGACCTCGGCAAACACATCGTCGTCCAGGGCGGCACCTTCTATAACGACGCGGTCCTGCGCGCACTGGAAAAGCTGCTCGGCGCCGACGTCATCCGCCCGGACATCGCGGGCATCATGGGCGCCTTCGGTGCGGCCCTCATCGCACGGGAACGCTACCATGTCGCAGAGGAGTATGCCCTTGAGGGCAAAATCTCCGAGCACGACAACCAGAGACAGCGCCCGCGGGAATTCCGGAACACCCGCATCGTCGACGGCCATGTCAAATCGTCCATGCTCTCGCTCGACGACATCATCTCCCTCGAGTACTCGACCTCTATGGACCGCTGCCAGGGTTGCAACAACCACTGCATTCTGACCATCAACAAGTTCGGCGACGACCGGAAATTCATCTCCGGCAACCGCTGTGAGCGCGGCCTCGGCAAAGAGCGCGTCAAGAACGACATTCCGAATCTGTTTAAATACAAAATCCGCCGCATGTTTGGCTACAAGCCCCTCTCCAAAGAGGAGGCGACCCGAGGTGAAGTCGGCATTCCCCGCGTGCTGAACATGTATGAGGACTACCCGTTCTGGGCCACCTTCTTTAAGGAGCTTAAATTCCGCACGGTCCTGTCTCCGCTCTCCACGAGGAAGATCTACGAGATGGGCATTGAATCCATCCCGTCCGAGTCCGAGTGCTATCCGGCCAAACTGTCCCACGGACACATTGAATGGCTCATCGCCCACGGCCAGAAGTTCATCTTCATGCCGAGCATTCCGTATGAGCGCGAGGAATCCAAAGGGGCCAGCAACCATTTCAACTGCCCCATTGTCACCTCTTATGCGGAGAATATTAAGAACAATGTCGAGAGCATCCCAGAAAACAGCATCATGTTCATGCATCCGTTCATGGCGTTTACCAATGAGAAAGTACTCACCGACATTCTGGTCCGTACCTTCACGGAAGACCACATGATCCTCGACGCCATCCGACCGGTCGGCGACCTGACATCGGAGAAAATCCTCGACAAGTTCCACGCCATGCACTTCACAAAAGAGGAAGTGCAGGAAGCGGCCCACAAGGCCTGGCTGGAGCTCCTGCAGGCCAAGAGCGACATCCAGGAGAAGGGCGAAGAGACCCTTCGCTGGATGGAAGAGACCGGCCACCGCGGCATCGTCCTCGCCGGCCGCCCCTATCACTGCGACCCGGAGGTCAACCACGGAATTCCGGAGCTCATCACGTCTTATCACTTTGCGGTACTGACGGAGGACTCCGTCTCACACCTTGCCGATGTCGACCGGCCGACCATTGCCACAGACCAGTGGATGTATCATACACGGCTGTATCGCGCGGCGGAATTCGTCAAGACCCGGGACGACCTGGACCTCATCCAGCTCACCTCCTTCGGCTGCGGCCTCGACGCCGTCACCGCAGACCAGGTCCGCGACATTCTGACCGGCTCGGACAAAATTTATACCCTGCTTAAAATTGACGAGGTCAACAATCTGGGCGCCGCCCGCATCCGCGTCCGCTCCCTGATTGCCGCCATCCGCGTCCGTGCGCAGAACAACTATGAGCGCACCGTACGCTCTTCCGCCTATCACCGCGCCGAATTCACCAAGGAGATGAAGAAAGAGGGCTACACCATTCTGGCCCCGCAGATGTCTCCCATCCACTTCGACGTCCTGGAACCGGTTTTCAAGGCCAATGGCTACAACCTGGTTATCCTCCAGAACGACAACCGTCAGGCGGTGGACTACGGCCTGAAATACGTCAACAATGATGCGTGCTACCCGTCCCTCATCGTAGTCGGACAGGTTATGCAGGCCCTTCAGTCCGGCAAATACGACCTGGACCATACAGCGGTTCTCATGACCCAGACCGGCGGCGGCTGCCGCGCCTCCAACTACGTCGGATTCTTCCGCCGTGCCCTTCGCCGTGCCGGCCTCGAGAATATCCCGGTCATCTCCTTAAATGCCAACGGCATGGAGACCAATCCCGGGTTTAAAGTCAATCTCCCGCTTCTCATCAACGCTATGGAGGCTCTCGCCTATGGAGACGTCTTCATGCGGGTACTCTATGCAACGCGTCCCTATGAGCTCGTAGAGGGCTCTGCCGACGAGCTGCACCAGAAGTGGCTGACGAAATGTCGGCACGACGTCGCCACCAAGCGGCCGGATTTCCGACAGTACAACAAAAATATCCGCGGCATCATCCGCGACTTCGACAGCCTGCCCCGCAGGGAGGGCGTCGTAAAGCCAAAAGTCGGCATTGTCGGCGAAATCCTCGTCAAGTTCTCCCCTCTCGCCAACAACCAAATTGTCGAGCTGCTGGAGGCCGAGGGCGCCGAGGCCGTTCAGCCGGATCTCCTGGACTTCATGTTCTACTGCATGTACAACCAGCGGTATAAAGAGGAGCATCTCGGCGGCCGCAAAGACTATAAGTTCTGGGCAAACATCGGCATTAAGGCCCTTGAAAAGTTCCGCAACACCGCCCGTACCGAGCTTGAAAAGTCCAAGCACTTTACACCGCCGTCCCATATTGAGCACCTTGCAGAGATGGCTGCGCCTCACGTCGGCATCGGCAATGAGACCGGCGAGGGCTGGTTCCTCACCGGCGAAATGATGGAGCTCCTGGACGAGGGCGTCCCGAACATCGTCTGCTGCCAGCCCTTCGGCTGCCTGCCGAACCACGTCGTTGGCAAAGGCGTCATCAAGGAACTGCGCGCCTCTCATCCGAACGCCAACATCATTGCAGTCGACTACGACCCCAGCGCCTCGGAGGTCAACCAGCTGAACCGCATTAAGCTCATGCTCAATACGGCACAGAAAAACCTGGCCAAAGAAGAGAAAGAAAAGGAAAAAGACAAAGAGAAAAAGGATTCCCTGGAGCCGCAGCTCATCGGCGTCAAACAGTCGTCCTGAGAACCGCATAAATAAGATTAAGAGCCGTTGCAGAAGAATCTTCTGCGGCGGCTCTTTTTCACATAAAAAACTCGCCGGCCGCAAAGGGTCGGCGAGAAAAATGATTTTTTAACTGCATTACGCGTTAGACGGAATGAGTTTGCTAAGATCACCAAGATTGCCAACAAGTTTGCTAATCTGATCCATAATGCTCTTCAGCGGCGCAATCATACCGTCAATCGTCGAAAGTGCCGTTTTGAGCGTATCAAGCATACCGGTAAGCAACTGACTCATCTGCCGAAGCGGTTTAAGAATACTTGTAAGAGTATCCGTAATAAGCTTACTAATTCTCTCCATGCGATTCACAATGTTGTTGTTCAGCTTGAAGATGTTCTGCAGTGCGATGATGAGGTTGTTGTTGAACTTCATAACCGAGTCAATGAACGTGCCGAACGAAGCGACAAACGTTGCGAACAGCTCAACTGCCTTCTCAATGATAAACGGAATTGCGAAGACGAAGGACGCGAGAATGCCCATGCGGAGCATTCTCGGCAGCCAGCGGATGAGAACGATCAGGGCGACCGCAAGCGGGATGCCGATGATGTTCATCACAGTAAGCGCGGTAACCGGCAGAGCGAGAATCATGCCGAGAAGTGCTGCATTCAACGGCAGGCCGAAGAGCAGTACCGATACCAGCGCAGTAGCCGGAACTGCGAGCAGAGTCGCAGCAAACGCGGCAGCCAGCGGCAGAGCGAAGATCTTGATTGCCAGCAGAGCCATAGCCGGAAGCAGTGCTGCGTTAACAGCGAGCAGTGCGGCGAGCGGCAGTGCGAAGATCTTGATTGCCAGCAGAGCCATAGCCGGAAGCAGAGCTGCGTTAACGGCGAGCAGCGCGGCGAGCGGCAGTGCGAAGATTTTAACTGCAGCGAGACCCGTCAGCGGCAGAATAGCCGCGAGAACGGCAAGCGGCAGCGAATAGATAATGACTGCAGCGAGACCCGTCAGCGGCAGAATAGCGGCAAGAACGGCAAGCGGCAGTGCATAAATTTTAGCGGCAGTCAGAGCGGCAAGCGGCAGGATTGCGGCCAGCGCGGCAAGAGGAAGTGCAACGGCCATCATAATAGCAATTGCAGTAAACGCCTGGGCAGCGACAAGTGCAGCAAGCGGCAGGGCAACAATCTTCATGGTTGCGAGTGCAGTGAGCGGAAGTGCGAGAACCAGCGCCGTGAGAGCGGCAGCCAGGGGCAGACCCATAATAGCAAGACTAAGACCAATCAGCTGAGGAATTGCAATGAGAAGTGCGGTCACTCCGATGGCAAACGGAATCCCGACCAGAGCCATAGTGGCACCGATCAGAAGCGGAATGGCAAGCTGTGCGGCAATGGCGCCGATAACGGCGGGCAGAGCCAGCATCTGAACAAATACCGCAGTGGCAATCGCAGCAATCGGAATCAGCTTCATCAGTGCAGCTCCGCCTGCGATAAACGGCAGAGACAGAGCACCGAGGAACAGAGCAGTACCGACAGCAGCAATCGGAACCAGTGCCGCAAGAGAAGATGCGCCGACTACAAGAGGAAGATTCATTGCAGCGACAACAGCGGCAGCGCCGAGACCAACGGCCGGGACGGCCAGTGCAAGTCCGGTGGCACCTGCCAGAAGCGGAAGATTCATTGCGCCTATAATTCCCGCAGCGCTGAAGCCGACGGCCGGAAGGGCCAGTGCAAGACCTGCAGCACCTGCGGCAAGCGGAAGACCAAGGGCAGCTGCTCCGATGCCCATTGCAGCGGCGCCCATAACGAGGCCGCCCGTGAGGACAAGCGGGGTGGCAGCAGCAGCGGGGACTGCAACAGCAACAGCCGGGATCATTACAGCTGCTGTGCCGAGACCGAGACCGCCCAGAACAGCGGCAGCAGCGGTTTGTACAACGACTGCACCCGTAGCGAGTGCCGTCCCGACAATACCGGCCTTTGCAAGATCTTCGGGCGTGAGGTTTTCAACCGCTGTCATAGCTTTTTGAGCGGTATCCGCCACTACCGTGCCGAGATCCAGCGAGACGGAGGTCTCCGTAGAACTGCTCTCCGCAGAAGAAGCGGAATCGGCGGGTTGTGCCGCAGCCGGCTGAGCCGGTACAGCAGCTGCTGTCGTATTGACAGAAGCCGATGCCGTTTTGGCGGGAGCAGAATTCGTTTGCGTGGAAGTGCTCTTTTTCGTGGAAGCGGCGGCGTTTGCAGAGGACTTTGCCGTCTGCTGAGCGGCACTGCCTGAAGGTACAGCTTTGACGTTTGCCTGTTTGACAGGAACCAGATCTTCATACCGAACTAAGTACAAAGTCTGATCTTCCGGTTTCGGCTGTGTTTTCGCCGGCGCAGCGAATACAGATACTGCGGTCAGCGACAGAAAAAGAGCGAGAAGCGCAGCAGCGGCGAGTATGATTTTTCGCAGTGCGGATACGCTTCGGAAAGACGCTTTCTCAGAACAATTCTGTGTCATTTCTGTGTGCATAGATAAGTTTCACCTCCTTACTGATATATAAAAAGTGCTGTAAAAAATGTAACTTTTTTGTACAGTTCTTTCCAGCAATGAATAATTTATGTTTAAAATATTAATAAATCATTTCTAAATAATGTATAAATAATTAATTGAACGTCATTATTATCATCATTGTCGTATTGTACTATTCTGGAAAAAGACATTACTTTTTTTATTATGGACATTAGTATTTTGATATTTGGCGTCCCTATCTGCATGTACGAATCTGGCCGGTTTTGTCAGGTTTTTTGTCCAGCAGGGCAAAAAAAACCTGCCCCTACAGGGCAGGTTTTCGAAAAATCATTTCAGCGTTCCAGGCTGTTGAAGGTCTGGGTGTAGGCCTGGCCGTCCGCTGTCAGTCCATGGTCTTCCTGGTATTCGCGGACCGCACGCTCGGTCGCTTCGCCGTAATAGCCGTCGATGCTGCCGCTGTAATAACCGTGGTCCCGCAGCTGCCACTGCAGCCATTTAACCCCCTCGTCGCCTTTTTTGATGGCCGGATAATGGTAGCTGTCGTAGTTCAGGGGCTTACTCGGTCTGTCGTAAGGACAGCCTCTGGTAGATTTCGAAGACTTCTGTACCCCAGATGTATTGCCATAAACCGGAACAAGGTCGGAGGCCTTGACATAGTAGCCGGTGGGCTGGGCAGCCCAGACAGAGACAGACGACAGCAACAGACAGGTCAGAAGCAGAGCGGTCAGAAGAAAACGGCTCGCCCTTCTGCTCTCCCGGCCTGTATTCTTTGCTTTTCGATTTCCCATAGATGAGAATGCTCCTTTCCAATTTTTCCACAAATTCTCAATTAAGCTGAATTTCATCTTACCATATACCCGCTTGTCACACCAGAACCAATGTTAAAAAAACGCAAAATTTATGTCTATTTTGTTATACTTATTTACAAATATATATTTAAATTTTGAGTAATTTATATAAAAATCACCCCGGAGCCCAAAGGCTTCGGGGTGATGCTGTCTTACTTCGAAAGCAACCGTATTATTCCTGCTCTGCGTGAACCGTCTGCGGCTCATTGACAAAGCCGGCAAGTTCTTCGTTTTCGGTATGCGCCTTGTCATAGTTGGCGTAGGCCGGCTTATAATGCTTCATCTCTTTCCAGGTCTTCTCTGCGACCGGTGCCCACTCTGCTGCATAGTCAACACATTTGTCGGTGAGATGCTCGACGCTCTCCTCGGACTCCTGGTTGGTGCTCTTGGCACCGGTGCTGTTGACGATTTCCCGCAGATAGTAGGGGTTTTCCAGCATAGGGCAGGGACGGAAATGGTTGCGGTTAAAGGGCTGTCCGGAGCGATACGTCTGGAACAGCGGGCTCTGGAGAATTTCCAGAATGCTCTTATCCTTAATATTGGAGTCGCTGTAGTGGATAAAGACACAGGGCTCCGCATCTCCTGCCGAAGTAATGTGGAAGAACTGGCGGCCTGCGGCAATGCAGCCGTTTACGTACTCGCCGTCATCCTGGAAGTCCATCGGGAAGAACTCAATTTTGCTCTCAGGAGAACGGATTTTGCGGATCCGCTTGATAATTTCCACACGCTGCTCCGGCGTCGGCATGAGATCAACGACTGCGTTGTTGCCGACCGGCATATAGTGGAAGAAGAAACCAAGACGCGCGCCCTTCTCCGACAGGAAGTTGAAGAAATCATCATTGGTGACGGCATCCAGATTATATTTGGTATAGCAGACCGAGGTGCCGAAAATAATGCCGTGCTTCTTCAGAAGATCCATTGCATTCATAACAGCCTGGTAATGACCTTTTCCGCGGCGGGCATCGTTGGTCTCTTCCGAGCCCTCGACTGAAAGCAGCGGAGCGAGGTTGCCGACACGGACCATGTCCTCGCAGAATTTTTCATCGATAAGCGTGGAGTTGGTGAAGAAGCCAATTTCGCAGTCCTGGTGCTTTTCGGCCAGCTTGAGGATATCTTTTTTGCGGACCAGGGGCTCACCGCCGGTCATCAGGAACAGGTGGACACCCAGTTCTTTGCCCTGGGTCATAATGCGGTCCATCTCCTCAAAGGTGAGGTTGTCCTTATGGCCATAGGTACCGGACCAGCAGCCCTCACAATGCATATTGCAGGCAGAAGTCGGGTCAAAGATGATGAGCATTGGGATATTGCAGTTATATTTTTCGCGGTTCGCGTGAACTTCTTTGGAGCCGCGAAGCAGCATCTCATAGCCGACATTCAGAACAAACGTCTTTAAGACGTGCGGGTCTGACTCGTTGATGATACGGGTGATAAAATTCGGCCAGCGTCCATTGGGATCGTTGATCTGGCGGCGTGCAGCGTCAAAACGTTCCTTGTATTTGTCCTCTTTCCAGAACTTGGAGACAAAGTCGACGACATGCAGGTAGCTGAGACGCTTGCCGGCATCGTTTTTATTCGCGAGGCGGCGAAGCAGGACGTCGATCATCATTCCGGCGGTTTTCCGCTCAAAAGAATGAGAAAGGTTGTCATAAGTAGAAGCCATAATGGTTCCTCCCAATCTATGTATTTTCCCGATTTCCCAAAGAAATGAAAAAACAGAGGCAAATTTACGACACATAGCCATAAACTTGCCCATGTTCTTTTTTACATTATATTATTATATTCTCGCCGCCCGCAAAGTCATCAAGCAAATTGTAACTTTTGTATAAATTTTGACATTCAAAAAGAAAGTCTTTCGCTATACCAAATTACCTAACATAGCGGGAAACCACGCCCCGTCCGCTGTTCAGCCGCTCCTGCAGCCAGGAGGGCAGGCTGTACCGCGCACCGTCATAGGAGATGGAAGTATCCATCAGCCGGACCGACTTCTCCGCATTGGCCCGGACCACAGTTATGCGCATCTTCCTGATTTCGTACAGATAGGGCGTCACATGGTATTCAATAGTACAGGTATCGTCCTTGGCGAACGTAACTCCGGGCGAATAGACGCTGGCGTTCTGGTCAATGCTGGACATTGGGATTTTTGTCGTAATAACCCATTCGCTGTCGTCGTTATTGATAGCTGAAGTAATGACGGTCTCTCCGCTGTAGCCGGTAAAGATAATATGGTTGCGGTTGCTGTCAGCATACTTCTGATAGGCACCGCCTGCAAAAGCAGTACGGTAGACCTGCTTCTTCTGTGCGTCGTACCCGACCTGCGTTCCCTTTTCGATGACCGTAATGTTCCCCTCGCTGTCCGAGTAGGCATACTGTCCGCGGTCGCCAAAAACGTTGGAAGTAAACACTTTTTTCCCGGAGGTATCGTAGCAGACCGTTGTGCGCTGGACATTTCGGTGGTTCAGAAGCAGTGCATCCAGGCGGTTCTGGCGATAGATGGCATCCAGAAGATCTTTGTCCGAACGGCTGGACTCGTCATCTGCGGGAGCCGCAGCTGTTGTGCCGAGCTGCGTTTTTCCGCCGCCCTGCGCCGCATCTTTTTTTCCGCACCCGAACAGGCAGAAGAGCAGTACCGTGCAAAGCGACAGCGCGGCAATCCGTTTTGCGGCAGATGTCAGTTTCTGCATGTGTTCACCTCCGAAATTATTATCGTCGATTTCCCGGAGGTTTGCAAGGGCACCCGCTCAGCCCTCGGCCACCGTATGAATGGAGACCGAGCTGCCCTGCGTCCCCTTGCGGACCTGCAGCTGATTTTCAATTTTCTGTTCCAGCTCCGCAACATGGGAGATAATGCCGACCGTCCGATGGTCCCCGGCCAGATTCTGCAGAGTCTGAACCGCGAGATTCAGCGAATCCTCGTCCAGCGTTCCAAAGCCCTCGTCGACAAACAGCGTATCGATCTGGATTCCGCCGGCATTGGACTGAATGACATCGGAGAGGCCCAAAGCCAGCGCAAGGGAGGCGAGAAATGCCTCGCCCCCGGAGAGCGTCGAAGCGCTCCGGACCGTGGAGTTGTAATAATCTTTGACATCCAGCTCGAGGCCCGTATTTTTTCGCCGGTCGCCCCCGCCGGTCTGGCGGATCAGTTCGTAGCGGTTAGCCGTCATGCTCCGGAGCCGCCCATTGGCCCGTTCCAGGACAAGATCGAAATAATACGCCTGAATATACGTCTCAAACGAAATGCGGTCCTTTCCGGTCAGTGTTCCATTGGCGGTGTCGCTAAGCTCCCGGCACATGGTAAAATACCGGGACTGTTTTTCCCATGCTTCTCCCAGCTTTTGGAGGCTGTTCCGCGCCTCCCGATTAAGCCGAATGCTGTGACCGAGTTCTGCCAGATCCTCCTGCAGCTGATTCCGGTCCGCCATGAGTTTCTGTTTCTGCCCCTGCAGCGCCTTATGCCGCTCCGGATCATATCCTCTGCAGCTGTTCCTCTGCTCCTCAATCCGTCCCTGCAGGGAACCCATCTCCTCTTTCGCGCGATTCACGACTTCTTTCGTCTGCTCCCTGGTTTTCTCCAGCTGCTCCGCCTGCTGTTCCAATTGCGAGACATGCGCTTCCGCTTCGGAGCGGGAAGCAAATGGAACTTTTTTCTGAAGTTCGTCCCTCTGCTTCGTCAGATCAGCCATCTGGGCTTCCAGTCCTGCGACGGCGCTCTGAAGGTTTTCCAGCGGCACCTTTCCCGCACTCTCTTTTTTCTCCAATACGGGAATCGTCTCTCTCAGCCGCCCGAGTTCCTTCTTTTGAGCCGTCAGGGCAGGCTCCTTCTGGCTGTTCTGTTCCAGTTTCTCTGCCGTATTCTGAAGCTGGTGTTTCGCCTCCGCTTTCTGCTCCCGGGGCGGGATCTCCGGCAGCAGTTCAGCAGCCAGTTTGGACAGGCGCTCGGAATCCTTATCGTGAGCCCCCATCGCCTTTTCTCGTGCTCTTGAGACCTCCTCCAGGGCATTTCGAGCCAGTTCAGCCCTCTTCTGTGCCTCATCCACCGCTTCCCGCGTCACATTTTCATTCTGTTTGACCGCAGGATGAGGATGATCCAAAGAGCCGCAGACCGGACAGGCCTCCCCGTCCTGAAGATCTTCGGCGAGAATGCCCGCCTGATCCAGCAGGAAAAAAGAGCGCAGCTGTTCCGCTTCCCCGCGTGCTGTTTTTTCTATCTTAAATTCACGGAGAAAGTCCTGTTTCAGCTCTGCCAGTTCCGCCTCTTCTTTTTGAATCTGCTCTGCCTCCCGGCAGAAATTCTCCAGATCTCTCTGCCGGCCCTGAAGTTTTTCGTTTTCCTGCTGCAGCTCCATGAGCCGGGTCGGAACCGGTTCCAGTTCTTTCTGCCTCTGCCGTGCTTCGGCCAATTGACGGGCAAGTTCTTCCTGCTCTGTTTTTTTCTGTTTCAAGGTAGATTGCTTATCTGATAGATCAGACTTCAGACTCTGCATTTTCTGCGAGGTCTGATCCAGTTCGGTATAGTCCTCCAGGCGTGCGCTCTCCCGCGCCGCCTGTCCGCGCAGCGGGCCCGCCTGTTCTGCCGCTTTGGCGGCCTGCTCGGACCAGCTCTGAAGCTGGCGGATTTTTTCCTTTTTTTCCGAAAAAGCCTTTTCATTTTCTTCCATCTTTTCGCGTATTTTCGCCATTTCTTCCATTTTGGCAAGCCTCGCAGCGGACTCGGACATTTGTTTGTCTAGTAGATTTGCTTTACAGTCCAGCTTTTTCTTCTGTTTTTCTTCCGTTTTGAGCTCCTCCGAAATCATAGAAATCCGCGTATTTACGCCATTTTTGTCGACTGTTTCCATCGGGTCCGCATCTGTCTTTGCGCTGTTCGCCGCGTGTCGGACCGCGTCTTCCAGGCTCTCCAGCTTTTTCTGCTCGTCGAGGGTCCGCTGAGCCAGTTCCTCCTGCATTTTTCCATAGATTTCGGTCCCCAGGAGATCGCTGAAAATGGCCCTCCGCTGGCTGGTATCTGCACCCAGCAGCTCCCGGAATTTTCCCTGTGCAATCATGGTGACCTGTGTGAACTGTTTTCTGTCCATACCAAGAATACCTATAATGGCTTCGGTCACCTTTCTGTCGCCGTCGACAGGCTGCTCATCAGGGCGCTCCAGAAGGGCAGAGGACGACACCGCCCGCATTCCCGAGCCCCTCAGCTTCGGGCGGGAATAGGCCGGGGAGCGCGTCACAGAATAGTGCTTCCCATGATTTTCAAACTCCAGTGTAACTTCCGTCGAGTCGCGATCCGATGCATAGGTACTCCGCAGCGAATCCGATTTGCGGAGGCCGCCGCTGTCCTCGCCGTAGAGGGCAAATGTAATGGCATCAAAAATCATGGTTTTACCGGCCCCGGTGTCGCCGGAGATCAGAAAGAGGCTGGACCCCTCCGTCAATTTGTCAAAATTGATTTCAGTTGGGGACGCATAGGGCCCAAATTCTTTCATTTTCAATTTGATCGGTCTCATTCGGACGCACCCTCCTTCCAGACACTTTTAATGACATCCTGCAGCAGATTTTCCTGTTCTTCCGACATGGGGCGGCCGTTCTGCGCCTCAAAGAGCTCCGCAAAGAGCTCCTGCGGAGTCCTATCCTCGATTTTCTTCGCAGAATCAATCTGCTCTCTGCTCCGCGTTCGGGTATTGTCGTAGTCCAGTTCCATCAAATGCGGATAATGGAGACGCAGCTTGTTTACTGCATTGGGAATATCCTGCTCTTCCGTCAGAACAATCCGGACGTAGTCCTCGTCCTTGCCGTCCAAGTCCGTAACTTCTTCGTATGTGCCGCGCACTTCTTTCATCTCACGGAAGGGCCTGAGCGGGACCGTATTTAAATCGAGAGAACCTTTCGGTCCAAGGGTCACCAGAGTAGCGCTCTTCTGCTGATGGATTTCCGAGAAGGCGTATTTCAGCGGCGTTCCCGGATAGCGGATGCCCCGCCCCATGTTCTGGGATTTATGGATGTGCCCCAGCGCGACATAGTCGAAGTCCCGGAACAGATTTCCGGGGATGGCATCGATGGTACCGATGGAAGCGTCCTCCGAGTCGGAGCGCTCTGATCCCAGCACAAACTGATGGGCCACCAGGACATTGCGCTCGGATGGATTCAGCGGGAAGCGGTCCAGCACGAACTGAACGGCTTCTTCATAAGAATGGACATCTGCGGCGTCTTCGCCAAAGGCCGCACGGACATCGCCCGGGCGGAGAAACGGGAGAAGCCAGATATGGACCGGGCCGAATTCGTCGTTTCGTGTATATGCACGATTTGTGTCTGCGAGCGGATGAGAAATATAGATATTGCTCTGTTCCATGAGCGCTGCCCCAAACTCCAGCCGCTCTGCGGAGTCATGGTTGCCGCTGATTAGAAAGACCGGCAGATTCCGCCGATGCAGTTCGGTCAGAAACCAGTCGAGCAGCTGTACCGCGTCTGCCGGCGGCAGAGCGCGGTCGTAGATATCCCCAGCCAGAAGTACGGCGTCCGGCTTTTGCCCGTCACAGATCTGAAGAATCTGGCTGAGAATATACCTCTGATCCTCCAGCATGGAGAAACCGCACACGTTTTTTCCCAAGTGCAGATCGGCAAGATGCAGAAATTTCAATGGATTCCCCTCTTTCCAAAGAGGAGGCCTGCACCGAAGATTCGGCACAGGCACGTCCTTTTTTTACTTTTCGTCTTTTTCCTGCGGTCCTTTTTTGATTTTCATCTGAACTTCATGCCTTCGCTGCCTTGCCTCGGCCATATGGATGATTCCGTAAACACCGGCCAGCACGCCGATAAGCACTGCTACCAGCAGAATAATGAGAAACTGGTGCCAGAAGTTTCGGGTGCCGGTCTTATTGTCGGTCTCCTGCGAGGTCTCAGCGGCAAGTCTTTCCTGCCGGTTGGCCGTCGCAGCAGGAGCCGAAGCGGCCTGGGCCGTCACCGAAAAATATGCCGCACTGAATGTTGTATACCCTACAGAAAGCAGCAGGAGCAGAAGAACTGCATACCAAATTGGATTTTTTCGCGGTAAAGAATTTGTTTTTGAGCGGTTCATATTATCCTCCCTGATCTTCTATGACAGCACGTGCAACGGCAATGCCGTTGGCAGAGGCCTGCTGCAGACCGCGCGTGATGGATGCGCCGTCCCCCATGGCCCGCAGGCCGGGGAGCGTAGTCCGAAAGCGGCGGTCCACCGTGACTTTGTTGGAATAAAATTTGACCTCAACGCCGTAGAGCAGCGTCTCATCGGAGGCGAGGCCCGGGGTGACCCTGTCCAGTGCAAAGAGCATTTCTTTAATGTCCAGCATAATGCGGTACGGGAGTACGAGAGCGAGGTCGCCTGGCACGGCATCGGTGAGCGTGGGCACCAGATTGGTGCGGCAGAGCCGCTCGTCTGTGGTCCGCCGCCCCCGGAGAAAGTCGCCGAAGGTCTGGACCATAATCTGTCCGCCGCAGAGCATATTGCTCAGCCGTGCAATATACTTGCCGTACTCGATTGGTTCATGGAACGGCTCCGTGAAGTCCTTGCTGACCAGCAGGGCAAAATTTGTATTGTGGGTCTTATACTGCTGCGCCTTGTAGGCATGGCCGTTGACCGTACAGAGCCCGTCATCGTAATGTTCCGTCGCCACCACGCCGGAGGGATTGGTGCAGAACGTGCGCACCTTGTCGTCGAAAGTGGGGGTATAGTAGATCATTTTCGCCTCATAGAGCGTCTTATTGAGCCGCTCCATGACCTCGTCCCGGACTTCGACGCGGACACCGAGGTCAACGGTGCCGACTTTGGTGCCGATTCCATGTTGCCGGCAGATGTGCTCAAACCAATCAGCCCCTTCCCGACCTACGCCGGAGATGATTTCCGGCGCGAAATAGGAGGCACCGTCATCCGTACGTACGCCGACAGCCCGGCCGTCCTCTACGATAAGGTCCTTCACTGCGGTACGGAATTTCATTTCTACCCCGAGGTCCTGCAGCGCGCGCTGCATACGGGCGTAGATTTTATACCCCTCCTCTGTGCCGAGATGCCGGATGGGACATTCCACCAGCTTAATGCCGGACTGGATGCACTTTCGCCGCAGTTCCTGTATTTCCGCTTCGTGGCTGCGCCCATAGACCCGGGTATCTGCGCCGAATTTCAGGTAGATGCGGTCCGACTCGTCGATGAGCTTCTGGGCGGCATCTTTGCCCAGGAAAGCCGGGAGATTACCGCCGACCTCCGGGGACAGGGAGAGCTTGCCGTCGGAAAACGCCCCTGCGCCAGCAAAACCAGTTGTAATATTGCACGGCCTGCAGTGGGCACAGGTACCGGTGTGCCGTTTGGGGCATGCCCGCTCTTCAATGGGCCGGCCCTTCTCCAGAAGCAGGACCTTCAGATGAGGAGCTTCGGTCTTCAGCGTATAAGCGCAGAATGCGCCGGAGGGACCAGCGCCGATCAGAATAACATCATAATTGGATTCGTTCATGAACTCCGCCTCTTACAGATATTTTGCCGTCACAAACAGGACGGCGAGCACGACGACAAAGCAGACGCCGATAGACACCGCACTCTTGTAATTTTTCATGTGGACGGCATACGATGCGGATATGACGCCGACAGCTGTAAACAGAACCATGATAACGATGAACCAGCTTGTCACGCAGACCCCTCCTTCTATACGTCTTTATTTTAATGCCTGCGATATGGTTTGTCCATTGATCCCGCCGAAACCCACATGATAAAATAGGGCGAAGATCTGACACGGAGGTGCGGCCTTGAAAAACACGAAATTTACGCTCTGGCAGGTGCTGTCATTTATTATTGTGGCCATCATGGCACTGGTACTGGCCCTTTCCCCCGGCGGCCATAAGCAGAGCGGCAGTCGGCAAAAGGCTGAACCGAGCACGGAGCGTACCTCCGCCGTCTCCTCCGGGCCCGCTGCGCCGCAGGGGTTCTCCTATTCCGACGATGTTCCTGCCTACAGCGGGCGCCGCTCGGTCCCCGTCCACGGGAACCGGCCCTATTTTCTGGAGAGCGACTTTACGGAGCGCTCCTATGAGTCGTATCACAGCCTGGACCGCCTCGGCCGCTGCGGCCCCGCCATGGCCTGTCTGGGCAAAGATCTGATGCCCGACGGCCCGCGGCCTCGCCTGTCTTCTATCCGCCCCACCGGATGGCACTATGACCGCTACAGCTTTATTGAAGGCGAACTGCTCTACAACCGAAGCCATCTCATCGCCTACTCGCTGGCCGGCGAGGGCGCCAATGAGCGCAATCTCATCACCGGAACCCGGGAGATGAACGCCGAGGCCATGGAGCCTTACGAACACGAGACCGTCTCCTATATCCGCCGGACCGGGAACCACGTTCTGTACCGCGTCACGCCGGTTTTTCTCGGCAATGAGCTTCTGGCCCGCGGTGTCCTAATGGAGGCGGAGTCGGTCGAAGACCACGGCCGCGGCATCCGTTTCTGTGTTTTCTGCTACAACGCGGAGCCAAGGGTGCAGATTGACTATGCAACCGGCAACAACCGCCTGATAAAATAACTCCGGGTTCCAATTTTTTCGTGCCCGCGCAAATTTATCATCCGCAAGTTCTTGACAATTGTTTTCCGTTCTTTTAGAATATATTCATAAAGTGCGAGGAAGTACTATGGAGTGCTTCCCCTGCACTTTTTTGTTTATCCGCTTCTTTGCACGGCAGAGCGTCAGCAGTTTTGGCGTACGCTCTGAACTTTCCCCTACTTATTTATTTTGCAAAGAAAGGACGACTGCTATGAGACCCGTACAACCCTATTTTGCACTGAGCACCAACACGTACTACAAACGGCAGATCCAGCGCAACGGCATCGCACATTTCTATGACTATAAAGTTGATCGGGCCAATCAGAACCAGACCATTGCCATCCCGGACGGCTGCATCGACCTCATTTTTGACTACGGTGAGGACAACTCCCTGCAGGCGCGTGCCTTCGGTTCCGTATTGAACGGCACTCTGGTTCAGAATGTTCTCAATCACGAATATTTCGGCGTCCGCTTCCAGCCCGGCGTCCTGCCCGGGTTCCTGAAAGGTTCCTTTGCCGAGTATGTCGGCCAGAACATTTCTCTTTCCGACTGCTGCCGCTACACCAACCTCGAGGAACAGGCCAGCCAGTGCCGCACGTTTGATGAGCGCATCCGCCTCATCACCGCTGCCTGCAGACGCGCTGAGCAGGAAAAAGAGCTCGACGTTCACCACACGATGGTCAAAGACAATCTGGTCAACGCCGTCATGGACGAAATCCTGAAATCTTCGGGCAACATCCGCATCCAGGCACTTGCCGACATCACCGGATACAGCAGCCGCTACATCGACCGCGTCTTCAAAGAATACACCGGCATGTCGCCGAAGACGTTCTGCCGCATCACCCGCTTCCAGAACGCCGTCGACCGTCTGGACCACGACAACAAAATTCCACTCTCCGACCTCGCAGCCGACTGCGGCTACTACGATCAGCCCCAGTTCATCCGCGACTTCCGCCGCTGCATGGACACCACCCCGCGGGTCTACCGCCAGGAGATCGTCAAGAGCGACTATATCAGCAAATTTGTTATGGCATAACACGTAAGAGAATTCTATGAGGCCAGCCCCGGAAGGGCTGGCCTTTTTTGTTTCTATGAAAACTGGCTGTCCCTCTTCCGGTATCTTGCAGACAAAAAAACGCACCGCAGAATCAAGAACTCTGCAGTGCGTCCAATTCGGATGATTTGCTTTACGAGAGCCGCGGCTGTTCCCAAAGGTTCAGCGACTGGCCTATCCCAAGACGTTTGGCGTTGCGGTAGACAATGGTGCCCCATGCGACATCCTCGACGGGCATACCGCCGATGGAGTAGATGACGATTTCATCGTCATTGCGGTGAACCGGAACTTTGCCGGTCAGGACATCGCCGAGATCGTCGATTTTGGAGGCGTCCATCTTACCTTCGGCAATCAGGTCTTCGGCGTGGACCGCCGGAATCGGAATGACCTCGTAAGCAGGATGCGGATTCTCCTCTTCCCAGGCCTCATACAGCTTGATGTTATCTGCGACAAGGCGTGCCCGGTTGATAAAGAAGTCGTCGTCGAAGCGGGCGGAGGAAGGACAGGAGATGACCGTGCCCGGATCGATCCACTCTTCCTTGATGTAAGGATAGATGGAGGTGTCACCCGTGGTCGGCGTAGAGGTTGCAATGGAGACAATCTGCGAACCGCGTACCGCCTCTTCCATGGTATCCACTTTCACGAAATTGACTTTCGGATAACGGGCCTTCTCCGCCTCAATGAAACGGGTGGTGGATTTGGAGGTCGGCGTATGGCCGCAGACCTTGACGGTCTTGATGCCGGGGCGCTCCGCAATCATAGCGGCGAGCGCGGTGCGGCTCATGACGCCGGGGCCGATGATGCCGACGGTCTCGGTATCCTCTTTGGCAAAGTAGCGATAGCCGACGCCCGGGACAGCTCCCGTGCGGACCGCACTCAGTACGTTAGCTGACATATATGCAACCGGTGCGCCGGTATCTTTGTCGTTCAGCGTCAGCATCAGAATAGAGCGCGGAAGGCCTTTTTTCTTATTTTCGACGTTGGAGCCGTACCATTTGACGCCTGCCATATCGAACGGGTTGCCGAGGTAGGCCGGCATGGCCATAAAGCGTCGGTCCGGGCCGTCTTTCGGCATCTCGGGGAATTTCGGATCTGCCGGGAAAGTGACCATGCAGCCGTGGGAGTTGTGGTTGGCACCGCCCATGACGTAGTCGCCCTTTTTCATAAGGCGGAACATCTCTTCCATGGCGTCGACGCAGGACTTCATGTCCTCGACGCCGGCTTTAACCATATCTTCTTCGTTTAAGTATAAAAAATCAATATTCGGATAGCTCATAAGTGAATCTCCCTTAGATTTTAGCCTTGAAACGGTCGTACTTCAGTCCGCTGATATCGGCGGAGGTGGGTTCGCCGGCGATGAGCTCGGAGACAACCGTGCCGACAGCCGGCGCAATGCCGAAGCCGTGGCCGTTGAGACCGGCAGCAATGACGAGGCCCGGGACCTCCGGAATCTTGTCGATGACCGGTACGCCGTCGGCGCAGGCATCCATCCAGCCGGCCCAGGTGCGGACGATCTTGGCGTCCTTGAGCATCGGGAAATACTTCAGAATGCCGCGGCAGATACAGGGTGCCGCATTCGACGCGATAATCGGTGTGCCGTTGTCTTTATCATAGCGTTCAAAGTTGGTGCTGCCGCCGAAGACAAAGGAGCCATGCGTGGTCTGGTGGCCGTAGAAGTCGGCTTCTGCCGTACCGAGCATCTGCTCGAACATCTTGGGCTCTGCCTCGGTGACAAGGGCGGAGAGCTTGGCGGACTGCAGCGGAATGTCGATACCGACCGTGCCGGCAACCGGACGGGCTCCGAGGCCGTTGGCGAGAACGACGTATTCGGACTCAAAGATGCCCTGATCGGTGATAACCTGGCGGAGTACGCCTTTGACTTTCTTCAGACCCTGGACGTCGACGCCGGTGAGGTAGCGGACGCCGAGACGGCGGGCTGCCATGTAGTAGGCCAGCGTCGCACGGAGCGGGTTCGCGTGGCCGTCGGTCGGGCACCAGCTGGCGCCGATGACCTCTTCGGAAAGATACGGGTTGATCTGGCGGACTTCGTCGCCGCTGATCATTTCAACGCCGAGGCCGCAGGCCTGAGCGCGTTTGGCGAGGCCCTCGAGGATCTTCAGGTGCTCCTCGGTCTTGCCGAGACGAAGGTTGCCCTTCTTGTAATATTCGACATCGTAGCCGAGTTCCTCAGAGAGATTCGGCCAGAGATGTTCAATGCCGTACATAGCGAGCGGGAGCTCGCGGGGGTCACGGCCGGACTGACGGACGCCGCCGCCGTTGCGGACAGATGCGCCGTTGCCGACGATATCTTCTTTTTCCAGAACCAGGACTTTGTAGCCCTTTTTGGCGAGGTAATAAGCGGATGCACTGCCGATAATACCTGCACCGACAATAATGACGTCTGCAGTTGCTGTAGCTTCACTCATGATTACTCCGCCTCCTTTTCTTTCGCAAATACCGACATCTCCGTCGGGCGCATCGGCGCACGGGAGGTGGCGGGTTCCAGTTCGGACTGAGGAACACCGAGCTCACGGGCTACAATGCCCTTGACGAGCTTGGCACAGGTCTGGCCCTGGCAGAGTCCCATGCCGCAGCGGAGGAACCGACGCAGCTCCGGGATGGTCCAGAGACCGTCGTGGACTGCCTGGCGGATTTCACCTTTGGTGATCTCTTCGCAGCGGCAGATAATCATATCGTCATCCGGGCCCGGTACGAAGGGTCCGATATCTTTGGAACGGTCATTCATCTCTCCGACGCCTCCTTGTAGAATCTTGCCGTGTCAGCATATTCTTTGGGGACACGGATGGTCAAAAGATTGGTCTTGTCCCACGCCTTGACGGAGCGGACGCGAACCACTTCCGCCGGGCATAGCTCTCTGCCGTCGCGGCCAAGAGCGACGCCTTTGGCGCCGGTCTCCGGAAGCGGAAGGAATTCATACGGAAGCGTGATTTCCGCGGCGCCGTCCTTGTCCTCGTCTACCAGGAAGATGGCCTGGCCGGGGCAGTTGGCGACGCACATGCCGCAGTTGACGCATTTGGAATCTTCTTCAACGGCCGGCAGCGTCGTGATGTGCTGGCCGACTTTAATGCAGCCCTTGTTGCAGGCGTCCTGGCACGGGTTGCAGGGGATGTTCTGCGTGCACTCAATAACCGGATGGACGCCGGCTTTGTGGACAAAGCCCGGGAAGCGGCTGATCTCATCGTCCGCGACGAAGCCTCTTGCAAGAAGATTCTCGGATACCGGGATGCCCTCTTCCGTCTTGTCAATCTTTTTGCCTTTGTTGCCGGGGGCAAACATGCCCTGGCGGAGTCCGTCGAGCGCGCTGTCCAGAGCGGCCTCTTCGGTGTCAAATTCCTGCTCGTCCACATAGCCGAGGTACTCAGCGGCATAGATGCCGGCCTGACGACCCTCGATCATGGCGGAGCTGGCCTCCTCAATGCCGGAAACATCGCCTGCGGCGAAAATGCCGGGGATGGAAGTCTGGCCGTGTTCATCGATGATCGGAACCTGGCCGCCGCGCTTCGGGTTGTCCTCCATTTCACAGCCTGCCATCTTCATGAGCTGGCTCATGGGAGAAAGACCTACCGCGATGCAGATGGTGTCGACATCAAAGTGTTTTTCCGTGCCGGGGACAAACTGGAAATGCTCGTCGAGTTTGGCGATGGTGACACCGGTGACGTGGTCCGTGCCCTCTGCTTCCTTAATGGTATAGGGAAGATAAAACGGAATACCGGTACGGGCGAGCTTGGAGGCGTGGACGCCATAGCCGCCGATGCGCGGAGCCGCGTCGGCGAGGGCGACGACCTCACAGCCGGCCTGCAGCAACTGGAAGCTGACGACGAGTCCGACGTTGCCGGAGCCGAGCATCAGGACTTTGCTGCCAGGGCGGACACCGTGGAGGTTCATCATGGTCTGGGCTGCGCCGGCACCGATGACGCCGGGGAGCGTCCAGCCCGGGAACGGGACCATATTTTCGGCTGCGCCGCATGCGATGATGACGGAGTCTGCTTTGTAGTGTTCAATGCCGTCGCCGATGCGGACAACGACTTCTTTGTCGAGATAAAGACCGATGACCGTGGCGTCGAGTACAACTTTGACGCCGGCCTCATCCGCCTCTTTCAGCAGCTGCTGGCCGATGCGGAAACCGCGGATCTTGGCACGGTGCTCTTTGGAACCGAAGAATTTATGGATCTGCTTGAAGAGCTGTCCGCCGGGACGGGCATTCTCGTCGAATACCACCGTGTCGACACCGCGTTTGGCGGCCTCAATGGCGGCGGAGAGTCCGGCCGGGCCGGCGCCGACAACGATAAGTCCTACACGTTTCATTATTCGGCACCTCCCTGCTCCTCAAACGGTTTTGCGGAATTTCCGTACTGGGTCTGTACATTCATGCCCTCTTTGAGCGGCGTCATGCAGGTGCGCACATTCGGCTCACCGTTCACTACCATGACGCAGTCGGTACAGCGGCCGATGGCACAGAACATGCCGCGCGGCTTATGCTTCTTTGCCGTATAGCGATGTACCATTACCCCATTGGCTTTCAGCGCCTCTGCAATGGGTTCTCCTTCATATCCTTCCAGTGTCTTTCCGTCATAGGTGAAGGTGACCGGTCTGCCTTTGTCATATTCGCCCAGGATCGGATGTTCTTTGATTCTGGAATCCATGGATGTCCCTCCTGACAGTTATAGAAATAAAAAGAGACGGCGTCCCAGGGAAACTTCCCAGAGACGCCGTCGCCGATAACACACAAAATGTTATCAATATTGCACCTGTCTCGATTGTAAAAATAAGAACAGCTGTTCCGTTTTTTACTGAAATGCTTACATGCCGCGGTCTCGCCGAAACAGCTCTGAGGAGATGCAGCTGTCCACAGATGCTTTCGCCACATTCCACGCAGAGCGTTTCACCGCGTTCTTGTCGACTTCGCCGGACTCCATGCCCCGCAGAAGCCGGCCGGGGATGCGGGTGTCGCCCGGCATAATGAGGTCGCAGCCCGCCATGGCACAGCGGTCGTCCCGGGCACCGTCGTGTCCGCTGCCGTACCAGTCCGTCATGACAAGGCCTGCAAAATTCCACTCATTCCGGAGTATTTTGGTGCAGAGGTCGTAGTTGTTGGCCGACCAGACTCCGTTAATGCGGTTATAGCTGCACATGACTCCCCGCGCACCGGCCTTGACCGCCATACGGAACCCTTTCAGATAGATTTCGCGGAGGGCGCGTTCGCCGATGCGGGCATCGACAAGAGTACGCTCTGTCTCCTGGTTGTTGCAGGCAAAGTGTTTGAGCGTGACGAAGCAGCCCTTGTTGGACTGCACGCCCTCTGTAACAGCGGCTGCCATTTTCCCGGTGAGCAGCGGGTCCTCGGAGTAGTACTCATTGCTGCGGCCGCAGAGCGGGTTGCGGTGGATGTTCATGCCGGGCGCCAGCCAGAAGGCGATGCCCAGCCGTCTCATCTCTTCTCCCACGGCCTTCCCCACCTTTTCCGCAAGTTCAGTGTCCCAGGTCTGGGCCAGCACCATGCCGCAGGGCAGTGCCGTGCAGTACTGGTAGTAAATGGTCCGGCGTTCCTTCTTACGCGGACGTCCGATGACCTCAGCGGCGTACTTCAGGCCGAATCGCATGTTTGCGGGCATGACCGGCATGGAAAAGCGGTTGGACAGCGGCTTTGCCGAGGCCGGAATGACATTGATGCCCTGGGGTCCGTCGCAGAACGTCAGGTTTTCGAGTCCGAGTTCGATAAACTCCGATGTCGTGTACCCCGCTGCGCCGATGACCATGTTGTGGATTTGCCCGACATAGCTTGTCCCGACCGTAAGGGCAGTCATCTGGGCGAGGTCCATGTGTTCCAGGACGAAGTCGGTTTTCGCGTCGTGCTGAAAGCCCGGTGTCCGATAGCGGTGAATTTCCTGGTAGATGCTGTGCCCTTTGACGGGGATGATCGGCTCCACCGGTGCCAGCGGCACATAGGACGGCATCTTCTTCTGCGGGACAGGTGCAATCGGTGTGCAGACATTTTCACACACTTCCGTTACCGTGTCCTCATCGAGAAAGAGGGTGCCGACCGGGCGGAGGGCGCCGGCGTGTTCGCCAAGCTGCAGCAGGTAATTGCCGCCCTCCAGCACATAGCAGGCGTGCTGTTCGTCGTAGGAGGCGAAGTTCCGCAGATCAAATTCCAGGCGGACGCTCTGTCCCTCTCCCGGGTTCAGAATTCCCGTCTTGCCAAAGGCGGCAAGGGACTTCCGCTCCTTTTCAAGCTCCCCGTCCGGGGCCGTCAGATAGAGCTGCGGCACTGCACGGCCTGCGAAGGTGTCGCCGACATTGCAGACATAGACGTCGACGACGACATGGTCGCCGAAGACTTCAATGCTGCGGGACTCCATTGTAAATTCCGTATAGGTGAGCCCATAGCCAAACGGGTACAGGGGCTTTTTGTGCATGCTGTCGAACCAGCGGTATCCGACAAAAATGCCCTCTTCGTAGACCTCGTGCATGGGGTCGCCGTCCAGACCGGCAAAGTGAGCCGCACCGGGAAAGTCTTCGTAGGAACGGCCCCAGGTATCGGTCAGATGGCCGCAGGGCGTCACGGCACCGGTCAAGACGTCGGCAATGGCATTTCCCGCCTCCATGCCGCCCTCCAGGGCGTAGAGTATGGCATTGACGCCGAGCCCCTCGAGTTCGGTCAGGTCCACCAGACCGCAGGTGTTGAGTACCAGAACCACGTGGTCAAAATGGTCCGTCAGAAACTTTAGATGCTCGAGTTCCCGCTCTGCAAGCTTCCAGTCCCCGCGCTCCGGGGACCGGTCCCTTCCCTCTCCTGCCGGGTGGGTCAGCACATAGACAGCCGTATCCGTTCCGCAGGACGCGACGTCCGATTCCGTAATGGGCGGTCCGGCCGGCGGCAGAAACGGGTGCTGTGTTGAGTACTGGAACTGGTCCCGGCTGCGCTCTTTGCTGATGCCGCGGAGGAAAGTGTGGTTCCAGCGGTCAAAGCTGGTCTTGTAATCCGCATCCATATTGAACAGCCAGCGTTCGGTCTCAATTTGGAATCCTGCGTTTTTCAGGCCCTCCTCGGGGGAGACGGTGTAGCGGGGATGACATTCTCCGCTCCCGACGCCCCAGTAGAACGGATGGCGGGCACCAAGGCCGAACAGGGCGATTCTCCCGGGCTTCAGCGGAAGCGTCCCGTCGTTTTTCAGCATGACAATGCCCTCCGCAGCCGCCTGCCGGGCGAGCCTGTAATGGGCGCGCTCCTGTTCGGTCACTTCCGGCACCGTCGGTGCACGCAGAATTGGCTGCATAGATATCATCCTCTCTTCTTTTTCTGAGCTTTTCGTTTGCCGGTCATCTGCTCCACCTCCAGCATGTAGCAGGTGGTCCGTGGGATGGCGGCATGGTTATATTCAACGTTTTCGGGATGGTAGTGCATCATAATGGCATCCAGAGCCGCCTCTTTTTCATCGTCGTCCAGGATGCGAAGCCGGCCGCGGCCGATGATGCTCTCATAGTACATCGTACAGTAGCCCCGCTCCTCCTGGTAGTCGAGCTCGTGGGCACAGTCCATCTCGAAGCTGGCACGGCTGTCCCGCTCCATCAGGGCAAACTTTGTGCCCTCGACTGCGCCGTGGAACAGCAGGCACACCCTGCCGTTTTCCTCTCGAATGCCGAAGTTCAGCGGCAGAAGATACGGGTAGCCGTCTTCTCCGTTCAGAGCGAGCCGGCAGACGTCGCAGCGCTCCATAATGGCGAGCTGTTCGGCCAGATCGGTCACTTCCCGTTCGTGTTTTCGCATAGCCACTTCTCTCCTCTCTCATAGGCTGGCGTCGGAACGCCGTATTTTTTTCCAAGCCGCACAGGTTCACAGATGAGGCCGTCTGCCTCACTTGGTCTGCCTGCCAGGATATCTCTTTGCATGGAGGTTGTTGTCTCCGGAGGCAGCGGCTGAATAATCTGCAGATTCTTTGCGGCCAGATCTTTCTCATTGTGGCAGCCCATGGCGTCGCCAAGTGCCTCGGTTTCCCGCACCAGCTGCACGAAATAGTCCCGGGCCGGGCCGGGATGCTGAATTCCGCCGGCGGTCACGCCGAATACGAGTCCGGCGGTTCCGGCTGCGGAGACATAGGAAAATTTTTCAAGGGTGTCCCGCAGAATGCGGCGGGAGACCTCTGCTTCCATTCCCGCACTCCGCAGATCGGTGGCAATGGCTTCCAGCCGCGGGCTCACGGCGCCGTCCCGCCTGCCGAAGACAACCCGGAGAATGGGCGTGTGCTGCAGGATAACCCCTGGCGATTCAATATTGGCAGACACATAGATGCAGCCGTCCAGCACATTGGTCCCGGGCAGCTGTTTCTGCAGTCTGGGCCCGTTGCCGATTCCATTCAGAATGGGAATAACCACGGTGTGAGCATCTGCGTGTTCCCTTAGAAATGGGAGAAACGATGCGGCGGAATAGCTTTTGACGCAGAGAAACACGACGTCCGGCGTTCCGCCGCGGTAGACAGAGAGCGGCACGGATTCTCTCCGGTCGTCCCACATTGTATGGCGCACAAGACCGTTTTCCCGGATTGCCTCCAGATGGGCTCCCCGGGCCACGATTTCCACCGGCCTGCCGGCACGGGCGAGCGAAAAAGCCAGCATGCCGCCGGTTCCCCCGACGCCGAGAATCAGATAGTTCAATGAAAACCTGCTTTCAAACAAGCGGGTCCTGCGCACCGGTCGGCGCACAGGGCCCGCGGAAACTTGGGTGTTACAGCTGATCCACTTCCGCACGGAAGGGTATGGAAGGTGCCGCTCCGGAACGCGAGACCGCCAGAGAAGCCGCCTTGTTGGCAAGGATGATGGATTCCTCGGCACTCATGCCCTCCACAATACCGGCCACATAATAGCCGAGGAACGTGTCCCCGGCACCGGTGGTGTCCACCACTTCAGATGGAACCGCGTCGATGCGAAAGCGGTCGGACGCGTCGGCGTACATGGCACCGGCTGGACCGAGCGTCAGCACAATGCGGCAGTCCGGATAGGTTTCCAGAAGCGCCTGCAGCATAGCCGAATGCTGGTCCGGAGAGAGGCCGGTCAGAGCCGCTGCTTCCAGCTCGTTTAAAACCAGCGTGTCGACGGTTTCAAACGGCAGCGAGACAATATTGTCGTCGATGGGAGACGGATTGAAAATAATGCGCATGCCGCGGTTGTTGGCCGCCGCCATGATGTCCTGCAGTCCGTTGATTTCGTTCTGCAGAAGAAGGAGGTCTCCTTCGCCAAAGAAGGAGAGCGTCTCGTCGATCTGCTCCTTGGTGACCTGCAGATTGGCGCCGCCGAACACGAGGATGGCGTTCTGCCCTTCCCGGTCAATCTGAATGACTGTATGCCCGGTGGGCGTATCTTTCAGACGGCGTACAAATGTGGTGTCCACGTTGGCGTCCGCCAGCTCATCCAGCAGCATCTCCGCCTCCAGACCGACATTTCCCGCGTGGTAGCAGAAGACGCCGGCACGGCTCAGTGCCACCGACTGATTCAGTCCCTTGCCGCCCGGTTTTCGTTTTCGGGAAAAGGCGCGTACCGTCTCTCCGGGGGCCGCAATGTGGTCCGCCTCATAGAGGTAGTCGATGTTCATGGAGCCAAAGTTCAGGATTTTCAAGCTGCTGCCTCCTTCGCTGGTTTTATTCATTGTAGCACAGAATATCGAACAAATTGTGAGTCAGTTGTAAAGATATACCCGGCACTCATATGGCCGAAGCGTGCAGGATTTGCGGTTTGCCGGTGCATCGCTATAGTTCTGCAGTACCAGCTGACCTTTGGTGAGATCGTATCCATCCGGCGCAATAAAGTTCTGATCGTTTTCGGAGAACGAGCAGATAATCAGGGCCTTCTGGCCGCCATATTCTTTCTCATAGCAGAAGAGTTTGCCGCTGGCCGGGTAGAATTCCCGGTAGCTGCCCTCCTTCAGTGCCGGGCTCGCCTTGCGGACCTTCAGCGCCTTCTTGTAGAAGTTGAGAATAGAATCCGGATCGTTTTCCTCTGCCGCGACATTGATCGTCGTATAGTTTGGGTTCACCGCAAACCAGGGCGTTCCGGTTGTGAATCCCGCGTTGGAGGAGCCATCCCACTGGACCGGGGTCCGGCTGTTCTCCCGGCTCGTCATGTCCAGGAGTTCCAGGTAGCGGTCCCCTGTAATGCCGATCTTGGCGAACTGCTTTTCATTGTTGTGGGCCACGACGTCCTTGCACTCATCCATGGAGTGGAACTTCGTATTGAGCATGCCGATCTCCTGGCCCTGATAGATAAACGGCGTGCCCGTCAGGCACAGATATGAAACCGCCAGTGTCTTGCCGCTCTGCTTCCAGTATTTTTCACTGCCGTACCGGCTGATGACGCGGGCGTGGTCGTGGTTCTCAATATAGAGCGCATTCCAGCCCTTTCCGTATAGCGCCTTCTGCCAGCGCCCCAGCGCCTGCTTGTAGCGGACCAGCGAGAACGGGATATGGATATAGTCGGTAAAGATTCCGTCCGCCGTCATGTGGTCAAAGCTGATCAGCATGTCGAGCCGCTTGCCGCATCCGTATTTCAGCGCGTCATTCGTCGTGGACATAGGCATTTCGCCGACCGTGAACATATTGTAATGGTCATAGACGTCATCCTTGAATTCCTTCAGATACTCGTCCAGGTGCGGTCCCTTGTCATAGTGCTCAATTCCTGTTGCCGCCGGCAGCGGAATGCCGTCCGGGAGCCCTTCATCCTTGGAGATATAGCTGATGACGTCCTCGCGGAAGCCGTCCACGCCCATGTTGAGCCAGTAGCGCATGATCTTTTTGACCTCAGCCCGGACCTCCGGGTTGTCCATATTCAGGTCCGGCTGGCCTTCTGAGAAGATATGCAGATAGTACTGATTCAGGTCCTTGTCATATTTCCAGGCCTTGCCCTCAAACAGCGAATCCCAGTTGTTCGGATTGCCGCCATTCTTTCCGTCCCGCCAGAAATACCAGTCGTGGTACGGATTGGTCTTCGACTTGCGGCTCTCCTGGAACCACTTGCACTGGTCCGAGGTGTGGTTGATAACCAGATCCATAATGACCTTCATGCCGCGGTCGTGGGCACCCTTCAGGACCTTCTGGAAATCCTCCATCGTGCCGTACTCGGGGTTGATGCCAAAGTAGTCGGCAATATCGTACCCGTAGTCCTTCTGCGGGGACGGATAGATGGGCGAAAACCAGATGCAGTCGACGCCGAGATCTTTCAGATAGTCCAGCTTCTGATAGACGCCGTTTAAGTCGCCGATGCCGTCGCCGTCCGAATCCTTGAAGCTCCGGCACCAGATCTGATAGATTGTGAGATCCTTGTACCAGCTGTTATCCGGCTTCTGCGACACCTGCGGCAGCGGTACCGACGCCGGTTCCGATCCTCCCCTGCTCGATTCACTGGCAAACGCCGTACACGCGGCACTCGCCGCACCGATCATCAATGCCAGCGCCAGGAGAGCACAGATAACTCTCTTTTTCATAAATTATGCCTCCATTCTATTATTTTTTTGGTGAGATTGTTTCCACTTCCATCCTAGCACATTCTTTTCTTTTTGAAACCGGCCGGATTGGTTGTAGGGCGAAAACAGACAAAATCAAACATGGAGCGGCCTGACAGGTGGACGGAATCTCTCCAGGAGGATTTTCGGTCCACCAGAGGTCGAAAAGCTGGACGGAAGTTGGTTCTCGGGAAGTTCCGTCCAATTTAGCTTGATCGTAATCAAGTAAAACGGGCTGTTTCACTCCAAAGCGGCTATATACCGGACATATTAAAATATAGTGTAGCATAAAATTGGACTAGATCTCCGCTGCTGCCACTTCCGTCCAAAAATCAGCCCTCCATTGGACGGAATCCGCTCAACGGGGATTTCCGTCCACATTTCTCCGTCTTTTGAAGATACTGGTCCAAAAAGAGCGCCCCGCGGAAGCGGAGCGCTCTTTCACAATACTAATTTTATATTTTCATAAACCGTGACATCATGGCAACGGCATCTGCGCCGGCCGCGAGGCAGGATTCGGTATTGGTCTCGTCAATGCCGCCCAGGGCGACGACCGGGATAGAGACCGATTGGACCACTTCCTGCAGGAACGGCAGTCCGCGGGGCGGAAGGCCGGGTTTGCAGTCCGTCGGGAAGATGTGGCTGGCCGTCACGTAGGAGGCGCCGGCCGCTTCGGCCGCACAGGCGTCGGAGACGCTGTGGGCGGAGGCGCCGATGAAATCAAATCTGGATCGCGCAGAGGGGGACATCCGGAGGAATGCCTCCATGGGAAGATGGAGCCGCCGGATCCCGCAGGACAGAGCCGCATCCGCATAAGTATGGGCAATCAGGGGAACCCCTTCCGCCGCACAGATCGGGGCAGTCTGCCGCAGAAGCTCCGCATAAGCCGCCTCGTCGAGATCTTTCTCCCGGAGAATCACGGCCCGGGGGTGCAGCGCGGCGACCCGCGCGATCTGTTTCGGAAACGGACGCGTGCAGAGCCTCCTTGCGGTGATGCAGACCGTTTTATCCCACGTAAACATAGTCGTTCAGGACCGGCTGCAGTCCCTCGCCGCCCATGTCGCCGTACATCTGCTTAATGGAACGGGTATCGGCGATCTCAAACTGTTCGTCGCCGGTGTCCTCCTCTTTCTTGCCGGTGTACTTGCTCTCATGGTCGCCGATGCCGGTGGAGACGCCGGCGGAGATCTTCGTGGCGCAGATTTTGGCAATGCCGTTGCGGAACTGTTTCGACTCGCGGGAGGAAACCGTGATTCCAACATACGGCAGGAAGATACGGTAGGCGCACAGGATCTGGCAGAGCTGCTTTTCATGGACATCCAGCGGATTGATGGCCTCATTGTTAATGATGGGGCGCAGCCGCGGGCAGGAGAGCGAGTACTCAACCCAGGGATATTTGCGCTGCAGGTAGTAAAGGTGAAGCGCTGTCGCCAAGGCGTCTTTGTGGTAGTCGGACAGGCCGAGCAGAGCGGAGAAGCCGACGCCCCGCATTCCGCCAAGGATGGCCCTTTCCTGGGCCTCGAAGCGGTATGGGAAGACCCGCTTGTGGCCCATGAGATGCAAGGTCTCATACTTTACAGGATCGTAGGTCTCCTGGAACACCGTGACGTAGTCCGCGCCGCACTCGTGGAGGTATTTATACTCATCCACGTTGACCGGATAGACTTCCAGGCCGACGTTTCGGAAATATTTCGATGCCAGCTTGCAGGCCTCGCCGATGTAATGGACATCGCTGCGGGTTTTGCTCTCACCGGTGAGGATCAGGATCTCCTCCATGCCGGAGTCGGCGATGACTTTCATCTCGTGCTCCAGCTCCTCACCCTCCAGCTGCTTGCGGTCGATATCGTTGTAGACGTTGAAGCCGCAGTAAATACAGTAGTTCTCACAGTAGTTGGCGATGTACAGCGGTGTAAACAGATAAACCGTGTTGCCGAAGTGCTTGCTGGTCTCCATCTTTGCCCGGGCAGCCATTTTCTCGAGGAAGGGCTCGGCCGCCGGAGACAGCAGGGCCTTAAAGTCTTCCACGGAGCAGACCTCGTCCTCCAGGGCGCGGCGGACATCTTTGGCCGTGTATTTGGTGTAATCATATTTCTCGACTTCCGCGAGAACCCGGTCCATGATGTCATGGGGAATCTCCTGCATGCCGTCCATGTACTTCATCGGGTCTGTGCGGGAAGAAGGATCGCGCTCGATCCGGTGCTTTTTCGCCAGTGCTTTTTCCGAAAGCTTGTCGGAATCGACAAAGAAATGATTTTCAGCCATATCAGATGCCTCCTCAGTCTCTTAAGAATCCGGTCAGCGGATCCGATGCGGCGGCGCCGCGCTCGAGCACGCGGCCCAGGCCGGCGAGATAGGCGGCGCGGCCGGCCTCAATGGCGTTCTTAAAGGCGCCTGCCATGACCGGGACATCGCCCGCTGTGGCGACAGCGGTGTTCGCCATTACAGCGGCGGCGCCCATTTCCATGGCCGCACATGCCTGAGACGGGCGGCCGATGCCGGCGTCGACGATAATCGGCAGATCGATCTCATCGATCAGGATCTGGATGAACTCCTTCGTGGCCAGGCCCTTGTTGGAGCCGATGGGGCTTGCCAGCGGCATAACCGCAGCGGCACCGGCGTTGACGAGGTCGCGGGCGGCGTAGAGGTCCGGGTACATATAGGGCAGAACCACGAAGCCGTCTTTGGCCAGCATTTCGGTGGCCTTGATGGTCTCCTGGTTGTCCGGCAGCAGATATTTGCTGTCCTGCATAATCTCAATCTTGACGAAGCTGCCGCAGCCGAGCTCGCGGGCGAGCTTCGCAATGCGGACCGCCTCCTCGGCGTTGCGGGCGCCGGAGGTGTTCGGGAGCAGCGTTACGCTGTCCGGAATGTAGTCCAAGATATTCTCGTGCTTTTTGGTGTTGGTCCGGCGTACGGCCAGCGTCACGATCTGCGCGCCGCCGTTTTCCACTGCGGCCTTGATCAGGTCCACAGAATATTTGCCGGATCCCAGAATAAAACGGGAGTCAAATTCCTTGCCCCCGAGAATCAGTTTATCGCTCATAGTCAGCATCCTCCGCCCATAAAAGTTACAATTTCCACCGTGTCCTCCGCCTGGAGCACCGTTGTTGAGTAGTCCGATTTGGGGACAATCTCCTGGTTCCGCTCCACGGCGACAGACCCCGAATGGATCTGTTCCTGTTCCAGATAAGCCGCAACGGTCATGCCGTCGGCCTCCGGAACCGCGTTTCCGTTGATGGTTGCCAAACTCTTTCCTCCTTAAAAAAGAAAAGACTGCGGGAAGGACCTACACCCAAGGTGGTGTACCCCTTCTCGCAGTCTTCCTGCAATCTGGAATCTATTTTAAAAAGAGTTTTCGCTTCTGTCAAGTGCACCGCTCATTCGCTGTACGGGACCTCCGGTTTCCGATCGTGCAGCCCTATCCCCGCCCAAATTGACTGCTTTTCCCTTTTGCTTCCAGACAAGACTTGTTATAATAAGAAAGTTATTTGGAAAAGAAAAAGGAGAATTTTTATGGCTAATGATCCCACAGTAGCTGTCGACCGCGAGAGCTTCTCCTCCCGGCTCGGCTTTCTGCTGGTCAGCGCCGGCTGTGCCGTCGGAATCGGCAACGTATGGCGCTTCCCGTTTGTCACGGGACAGAACGGCGGCGGTGTGTTCGTCCTGTTCTATCTCATCTTCCTCATCATCATGGGCGTCCCGTGCTTTACGATGGAGCTGGCTGTCGGCCGCGCCAGCAAGCAGAGCGCCATCAATGCCTACCGTAAACTGGAAAAGCCCGGTTCAAAATGGCACATCCACGGCTATTTCTGCGCCGCAGGCAACTACCTGCTGATGATGTACTACACCACGGTATCGGGCTGGATGCTCGCCTACTGCATTAAATTTCTGAAGGGCGACTTCCTCCGCGGCATGACGCAGGACCAGATCCAGGGGACCTACGACGCCATGACCGCCAGTCCCGGCCAGAGCGTCGTCTGGATGTCCATCATCGTCGTCCTTGGACTGGTCTGCTGCAGCTTCGGCGTACAGAAAGGCCTGGAGCGCGTCTCCAAAGTCATGATGTCCCTGCTCTTCGTACTCATCACCGTTCTGGCCATTCATAGCTGTTTCCTCTCCGGCGCCGGCAAAGGCGTCGCCTTTTACCTGAAACCGGACTTCCACCGCGCAGCTCAGGCCGGCATCTGGAATGTCATTACAGCCGCCATGAACCAGTCTTTCTTCACACTGAGTCTCGGCATTGCATCCATGGAAATTTTCGGCAGCTACATGTCCGACAAAAAGTCCATCCCCGGGGAGGCGCTCCGCGTCGCCGGTCTGGACACCTTTGTCGCTCTGCTGGCCGGCCTCATCATTTTCCCTGCCTGCTTCTCGTTCGGCGTACAGCCGGACGCCGGCCCGTCCCTAATCTTTGTCACCCTGCCGAACGTCTTTACCCATATGGCGGGCGGACGCGTCTGGGGAATCCTGTTCTTCGTCTTCATGACTTTTGCCAGCTTTTCCACGGTCATCGCCGTCTTTGAGAACATCCTGGCAACCTCTATGGACACATTCCACATCAGCCGCGGCAAAGCCGCTGTCTTCAACGGCATCCTGCTGTATGCCCTCTGCCTCCCCTGCGCCCTGGGCTTCAACCTCTGGGCAGGCGCCTTCTCCAACACCCCCATGGGCAACGTGCTCGGGTTTGAGGACTTCCTGGTCAGCAACATCCTGCTGCCGCTCGGCTCGCTGGTATTTGTGCTGTTCTGCTGTTCCAAAATCGGATGGGGCCCGGAAAACTATTTTGCAGAGGTCAACAAAGGCAAGGGTGCAAAGTTCCCCCGCTGGTTCCTCACCTATTTCCGCTATATTCTTCCGCTGTTCATCCTCGTCATCTTTGTGACCGGAATGATCTCCTATTTTGCATAAAGAAGGTACTTCCATGAACTCAGACAAACTCATTGCCGAATACGACAAGCCCTTTGAGAAAGAGGACTTCTCCCGCTGGATCTTCCAGCGCACCAACGTGCTGACTTTGGTCTGCCTCATCCTGGAGGCTGCCATCGTCTTGGCCAGCATTGTGCTGGCAGCGGTCGGCATAGCACACCACTACGGAAGCAGCGCCCGTCTCATCACGGAGCTCGCCCTGGTTCTGCTCTGCCTCGCCCTCATCCTCTACTGGCGCTACGGCTACCCGAAAGCCGCCGGAAAAAAGTACTATGACCAGTATCAGGCGAATACGGAAAAACTGGGCGAACAGGCCACATCCTTTTTGGAAGACCGCCTTGTCCTGCACATCGGCGACCTCACAGTAAAATCCGTGCTCTATTCGGAGCTGCGCGGATATCACCGCAAAAAAGGCCTTCTCTCTCTGGACGCCCCGGACCACATCTGTTATATTTTCCGGGAGGACGGATTCTCCGCTGAATCCCTCACGGAACTGGATACCCTGCTCACACAGGCGGTCGCCGCCAATAAGCTGCGGGCAAAGAACACTGAGAAAAAGGAGCTGTCATCCAATGACAATGATTGATATCGTCCCTGCCAACGGGAGAGACGTCGCCGTCGTCACCAGCGACTCGGTTGTCCTTAAGGACATGGAGAGCGCTGTCAACTTGATGAACGTCATCAAAAACCAGGGGCGCACCCATTACTTCTGCATCAATGCAGAGGCCGTCGCCGAGGAGTTCTTCCTGCTGAAGGACAAATTCCCGGAGAACATGCTGAAGAAATTCGAGAACAACGGCATGAAATTTGCCATTTTCGGCGACATCAGCAAGTATACGGACAGCAGCATGGAGCTGCAGAAGTTTATCCGGGAATCCAACACCCGCTACAAATCGTTCTTCTGTGCCGACCAGGAGGACGCCGTCAAAACGCTTTCCAAAGTCTAAAGGAAACGAGAAGCCCGCATCGGCCGGGCTTCTTCTGTCTTTTGAGGTATTGATTCACATGCAGCAAACATCCCCCAAAAAATCGAACAGCCGCAGAGGAATGGCCCTTGTACTGACGCTTGCCGCCATTGCCGTCATCCTCGGAATTGTGGCCCTCGTCGCACGACAGAGTGCCGCCAGGGAGCCGTCCCAGATTTCCTATACAGCCATGGGCACAGGAATCAGCTCGACCATATACTGTAACAGCAAGTCGAAGGCAGACGATCTCAACCAGCAGTGTAAAAAGGCCATCGACACCCTGGAACAGCAGGAGATCTCCTGGCGCATCCCCGATTCCGACATAGCGGAGCTGAACCGAAACGGAAGCGGCGACGTCTCGCCGGACACCGCAAAGGTCATCCGCCAGTGTCTCGATGTCTCCCAGAACTGCGGCGGCTGCTACGATATTACCATCGGCAAACTGACCACACTCTGGAATATCGGTACCTCGAAGGCCCGCGTCCCCTCTCAGGCCGAAATTGAGAAAGCGCTTCCTTTCGTCAACTATAAGGATATCCGTGTAAACGGGACCCATATCACTCTCGGAAAAGGACAATTTCTGGACCTCGGCGGCATCGGCAAAGGCTACGCTGCCGATAAGTGCCAGGACGTCCTGAAGAAAAACGGTGCGGAAGGCGCCGCCATCGCAGTGGGCGGATCCGTCCTGCTCTACGGTAAAAATCCCGGCTCTAAAGACGGAACCTGGAACGTCGGGATCCAGGATCCCGGCCGCACACACAATGACACCTGCATGACGTTCCGTACCGGCCCGTGCTTTGTCTCCACCTCCGGCGACTACGAAAAAGTCCTGACAGTTGACGGCAAAAGCTATCACCACATCCTGAGCCCGAAGACCGGATATCCGGCGGAGACCAATGTCACCAGTACAACCGTGGTCACCTCCAATGGTGCCCTGTCCGATGCGCTCTCCACTGCCTGCTTCATTTACGGGTACAGTGCGCAGTCCCTGAAACTGCTGAAACACTATGGCGCTGAGGGCGTCTTCATTCTCAAAGACGGCACCATTTACGCCACCCCCGGGATCCGCGGAAAGCTGACGCTCACCAATCAGAAAGACTTCCGCTTTGCATCCTGACCCAATTTGAAATCCATTCTGCAATATAGTAAGATAACTGTTACATGTTTGATCCCAGGAGGAATATCCCCATGAAAAAAATTATTTCCGTCCTGCTGACCCTGGTTATGACGCTCGGCATTCTCTCCGCTGCAGCCGTCAGCACTTATGCAGCCGGGAACTATGTCCCAAGCACCGTGTCTCTGAGTGAAACCGGCGGTAAATTCAGCAGTTCCTACAGCAATCGCACGCTTACCTACAACGCCAACGGCTCTCCTATTGACAACGGTATTGCCTATGCGTTCATCTCGCTGTCCGATGCCGGAACACAGAACCGCAATATCATGCTGACCGACTTCAGCGACGAAATTAAGTACTGCATGTCCAACGTCTGCCGCAGCGGAAAAGTCAAAAAGATTATCGTCCACAATTACGTCGACCATTACAACTCTTCGACAGACACAATCAACATCACCGCTTCCAACGGTCTCGTCACGAAAATCACGTTCAGCAAGGTGCGCTACTACAAAGGCGGGAAAGATTCCCAGCAGGTCAGCACCGGCACTTATACCTACACCTATAACGATGCCGGCAACCTCACCAAAATCAACTGGCACGCCGGCTCGGAAGCCGAGAAGACCGAATTCTCCTATGACAGCGCCGGACGTCTCACCCAGTCCGTATGGACCTGCGGCGTCGGAAAGGAAGTTGTCACCAACTACACACTGGACAATCTCGGCCGCGTCACCAATTACGGCGGCATACAGATTTCCTATAATGCTCTCGGCCGCTGCACCCGCATCGGCACTGTCACATTCGCCTACAACTCCAACGGCACCCTGAAAACCTCCACCGACCACACGGTTGAGAACAAGGCGGCTGCTACCTACAGCTATACTTATCGTACAATCTAATAAACTTCCTATTAAAACAGGGCGTACTGCAGAATGAAGTTTCTGCAGTACGCCCTTCTTCTTCGACTCGCCTCTCAGGGGAGATCTTAAGACCTCCTCAAAAATTAAAGTTTTATCGAACGACGATGGTTCTCCCCTCTTTCCGTGCCGCGCCCGCTCCGGGGTCCTCGGCCGGGAATCCGACCGCACAGCCGCCTACGCCGCGCCATTCGCCGGTGACGCCCCATTTTTTCAGAAGGGCTCTGCCCTCTTCGGTCTCAAACATCTCTTTCTCGCGGTGAATCCAGATGGAGCCGAGCCCAAGGGACTGGGCGGCGTTCATCAGATTGCTCATCACAAGGGCGCCGTCTTCCACAGGCGTATGGTAATCCGGATCCTTTTTTGACAGCACCAGGATAATCGTCGGCGCTCCATAATACGGATCGAAATTCGACCCCAGGATTTCCGCATTCATACGGCGGAGTGCGTCAGCATCTTCCCGGTTCTGCACGGCAATGAGCAGGGTGTTCTGGCGCCCTCGTCCGTTCGCCGCCCAAAGTCCTGCGGTCAGAAGATCCTGCAAATCCGCGTCCGCGATCTGGCGTGTCTGGTCGAAACTGCGGCAGCTGCGCCGCTCCATCATGGTACGGATAACTTCATTCATACGGGTCCCTCCTGATAAAAAAAGGCATTCACAAAATGTGAATGCCTGATTCCGAAAAACAATTTATTTGCTGAGCAATGTTTCCATACGCTTCATGGCCTCTTCTGTATTTTCGTGGCTGCCGAAAGAGGTAAAGCGGAACCAGCCCTTGCCGCACTCGCCGAAGCCCTCGCCTGGCGTGCCGACGACCTGGATGTTTTCGAGAAGATAGTCGAAGAATTCCCAGGAGCCCATGCCGTCCGGGCATTTGATCCAGACATAGGGGGAGTTTTTGCCGCCGGTGTACTGGATGCCGAGCTTGTCGCAGGTTTTCATGATGGTTTTGGCGTTTTCACGGTAGTAGTTGATGTTTTCATCAATCTCTTTGAGACCGTCTTCGGAAAAGACCGCGGCGATGGCGCACTGAACCGGCCAGGAGACGCCGTTGTACTTGGTGCTCAGACGGCGGTACCAGAGTTTGTAGATGTTGTGGCCGTCCCGCTCCAATTCCTGCGGGATGACGGTATAGCCGCCGCGGGTGCCGGTGAAGCCGGCCGTCTTGGACATGGAGCAGATTTCAATGGCACAGGTCCGGGCGCCCTCAACTGCGAAGATGCTGCGCGGGGAATCGTCGACGATAAAATGCTCATAAGCGGCATCGTAGATGATGACGGCGTCCTCTTTATTTGCATAGTCGACCCAGGCTTTCAGCTGGTCATAGGAGAAGGCAGCGCCGGTCGGGTTGTTCGGAGAGCAGAGATAGATGAGATCGGCATGGACAGAGGGGTCCGGCATGGGGCAGAAACCGTCTTCCGCTTTGGACGGGGCATAGACGATTTTGCGGCCGGCCATGATGTTGGAGTCGACATAGACCGGATAGACCGGGTCTGTAGCGAGAACAACGCTGTCTTCGCTGAAGATTTCTGCGAGGTTGGCGCTGTCGCCTTTGGCGCCGTCGGTGACGAGAATTTCGTCGGGGCTGACGGTGACGCCGAACGATTTGTAGTAATTGCTGATGGCCTCACGGACAAACGCATAGCCCTCGTAGTCCGGATATCCCTTGAAGGTTTCAATATGGCCGAGGTCGTCGGCACCCTTTTTCAGCGCGTCGACGGCGACTTTCGGGAGCGGACGGGTGACGTCGCCGATGCCCATGCGGATAAGCGGCTTGTCCGGATGTGCCTCTGCATAGGTCGAAGACTTCTTGGCGATATCTGCAAAGAGGTAATTCGGTACCAGATTGTCGAAATTATGGTTGATCTTCATGGAACACTACTCCTCATATACAATAGAAAAAAATAGAACATCTGTTATTATTTCATGATTCTAAAACCCGGTCAAGGAGTTTTTCGCTCGCATGGCCGTCCGGACGGCCGAAATGCAGCTTGCGGAAAGCCTCCAGACGCTCCGGGTGGAAATCCTGCGTACGGAACACCCGGCAGAGTTCCTCCATGTCCTGTACCACCGGGCCGCCAACCGTGCTGCGGTAGTCAAAGTAGAAGCTGCGCTCCTGCTCGAACCGGCTGAGATCGTAGGCATAGAACACAATCGGTTTGCGCAGTAATGCATTGTTCATGCATATGGAGGAATAATCTGTAATCATGACATTGCTGAGAAGACTCAGCTCGTTTCCGTCCGGATAATCGGTGACGTCGACCACGCGGGAGTCGCTCTGTACGGCCGCCGCAAGTCCAGCGCGGGAAGCCCGGTCATTCGGATGCAGGCGCACCAGAACGGCCGCTTCCTGCCCCGCGCCCTCTGCAGCCGCATCGGCCAGGCGGGTGAAATCCATGTGATTCAGGAGCTGTGCGTCTTCCTCCGGATCATCCCGAAACGTCGGGGCATAGAAGACCAGGTATTTTCCCCTGCACACGGGATATTTCCGGTCGAAGGCCTCCCGTTTCTGCCGTACCGCCTCTTGGCCGACGTTCTCCGGGCGAAAGTAGAAGTCCTGGATGGGCGTGCCGGTCGTCAGCACCTTTTCGGGAGCAATATGAAATGCACTTGCGTAAATAGGGCGGATGGATTCGGCGGAGCAGACCACTGCATCGAGCCGGGAGACGGCTCCCTCCTCCTTCTTTCGGACCTCCGGGGGCTGGGGGATATCAAAGCCGAATTTCTTGAAGGCCCCCATTCCATGCCAGAGCTGAATGACCCTGGTCTTTCGATTCGGCCGCATGTACCCCATGGGGAAAAAATTGTTGTTCAGGAACAGATAGCGGGCACGGCCCATGCGGGCGGCGTCGACCGTCATGAATTTCAGTGCCGTGAGCGGGCTGTGCAGTTCTTCCCGGGAAATATGAATGATTTCATAGTCCCCTCTGCGGCGCAGGGCGGCCTCCACTTCGTTCATGGAGTCATAGTGGTCCCCGGCCGTCAGGCGAAAGAAGACGGCCCGTTTCGGCTTCGTCGGGAACCGGGCAGATGTGTTAAAAACTGCCGCAAAAAAGCGGTAGGCTAAGTCACGAATTTCCATGGTCCTCCTCGGAATCCAGTCCGGAGGCGGCAAGGGCCTCGCCGATTTTCAGATCGTACGGATAAGTAATTTTCAGGTTATACGGTTCGCCCCGTACGATGGATACCGGTTCTCCCTTCAGGGTGAAAATCTTGCAGCCGTCCGTCAGGATTTCCGTCTCCTCCTCAGTGAGACTGCGCATGAGCTGCTCCAGTTTGCGGATGCGGAAAGTCTGCGGCGTCTGCATTTGAAAGAGCTCCGCGCGATCTGGGATTTCGTCGATAAACCCTCCGTCCCGACTGCGCAGAATGGTATCTACAGCCGGAATAGCGGTTCCGCAGGCCCCATAGGTTCTGGCCTGCTCAATGTTTTCCCGGATAATGCGGCGGGTGACAAACGGGCGTACCGCGTCGTGGGTAACGAGAAGACTGTCGTCGTCCAGCTCGTAATGGGTTTCAAAGTAGCGGATGGCGTTGGAGAGGGTGTCATTCCGCGTAGCGCCGCCGGACAGGACTTTCAGGCGATCGGTCTCGCCGAAAGCCTCCTGCAGATGCTCCCGGGTATATGCCGTCCAGTCCTCCGGAACCAGGACGACGACCTGCTCAAAGACCGGTTCCTCCAAAAACTTGGAGACGGTGATGTTCAGGATGGAACGGCCGCCGATTTTCAGATACTGTTTGGGGGTGTTGGCGCCCATCCGGCTGCCGATGCCGCCGGCCAGAACTGCTGCAAATACCATAATACGTGCTCCTTTCCGCGCTTGCGCTTCTGCTTTTCATCATAGCATACCGCACTTTTTTATGATAGTATGGTCACATATGTATATTTTCTTAAAGGGAGTGGTTTCTCTGCGTATTTTAGTCATGAATGGACCGAATCTGAACATGCTCGGTATCCGCGAACCCGGCATCTACGGCTCCGAGTCCTATGAAGATCTCTGCCGTATGATCCAGGAGAAGTGCGACCGGGAGAACATTTCGGTCAGCTTTTACCAGTCGAATCACGAGGGCGATCTCGTCGACCATATTCAGGAGGCCTTTGGAAACACCGACGGCATTGTTTTGAATCCAGGCGCCTACACCCACACCAGCGTCGCCATCCTGGATGCTCTGAAAGCGGTCCGCATTCCGACCGTCGAAGTCCATATTTCGGACGTCGATGCACGGGAGCCGTTCCGCCAGACCAGCTATGTCTCCCTGGCTGCAGTGCAGACGATCAAAGGGCACGGTCTCAAAGGCTATCTCGAGGCAATCGACACGCTGTCTGAAATTTGTCAAAATCAGACAAATATGATATAGTCGGTTTGAATTCATATCTGGAGCTGTGAAGTGTCATGAATAAGAAAAAGAAGCAGCAGGCCGCCCCCTTTGCGGTACGAAGTGAACATGACGGTTTTTCCGTCAGCCCCGCATCTGTGGCGGAGAAGCCGGAGACCGGCTGGCAACACTTCAGGAAGCATTTTTTCGACATCAACGACAACGACCATTTAAGCGGCTATGAAATCTTCTTCATCTTTGTCGTCAGCGCCATCCTCGGCGCTCTGATTGAGCAGATTTTCTGCGTCATTACCAACGGCTACTGGGAGCGCCGTACTTCCCTTGTCTACGGCGAGTTCGGCTACGCCTATTCCATTGGCGGAACCCTTCTTACCCTTCTGCTTTACCGCAATACCAAGACCGAGTTCTGGCGCGTCTTCTTTAAAAGTGCCATTATCTGTTCCCTCGCCGAGTATATCATGAGCTGGGGAGAAGAGCTCGTATTCGGACACGTCTCCTGGGACTATCACAACATGCCGCTCAATATTAACGGACGCATCTGCTTCCTCTACGGCTGCTTTTGGGGTATCCTGGGCCTGGTCTGGGCCAAGATCATCTATCCCGGCGCCAAGCGACTGATCCGCAAAGTTCCCCAGCACATTGGCAAAGTCCTGTTCTGGATTTTCTTTGTCTTCCTGCTCTACGATACCATCATCACCGTCTGTGCGGTCTCCGCCTTCAACGCCCGCAAAGCGGGCAATCCGGTGGACACACCGTTCGAGCGGCTCATGGAATGGCAGTTCTCGGACAAATACATGATCTGGACCTATCCCAACTCCTATGAGGTCACGAACGGCCAGGTCGCCAGCGACACGCTGAAGTCGCATCCGAAAGATGAATATCCGATGAATCCGATTGACCAGATGACCAGTGACTCCGCAAGACAGGGATATGCCATTCACCAGGCGCCTGTCTCCTGCATCCAGCTGGTCGTCGGCGCTGCAGCAAACTAATTCGAATCTTTCTTCCCTCTTCTGCTCAGCAGGAGAGGGAAATTTTTTGCCGGCCGCCAGAGGAATATGGTATATTTTACATAGATTTAATCTGACTAGGAGAATTGGCATGAATTTTGATACCAGGCACTTTGCCGACCTCGCAGCAGGCCTCCGGGACACCCATCTGGACGATCTGCTGCGAAATTTTGACTGGAATTTTGTCATCCGCAAGCTCAACGACAAGGCAAATTTTTCTTCCCCTCAGACCGACCAGAAAGGCTTCGCCATCCGGGACGCATCCGAGTTTGGGAAGCATATTGACCGCGAAACACAGATAAAAAATGCAAAGGAGCAGTTCGATTATCTGCTGCACCATTTTTTCGGCACCGGCGACCCGGAACACTTCAGCTTCTATGAGCTGTTCTACATTTTTGTATTCAGCGCAGGGCTCGGCAGCCTGGTGGAAGAGCTCTGGTGCCGCGTCTCCAACGGCTATTGGGAAAACCGCACCTCGGTCGTCTACGGCAAGTTCAGTTTTGCGGAAGCCATTGCCGGCGTGTTTCTGACGATCCTTCTGTACCGGGACATGGATGCCCCGGTGGAAGAGATCTTCGCCAAAAGTTTCGTCTGGTGTTCCGTCCTGGAATACATCATGAGCTGGGGGGAAGAGACCTTCACCGGCTACCGCTCCTGGGACTACTCGCATCGGCTGTTCAATATCAACGGCCGCATCTGCTTCATGTACTCCTGTTTCTGGGGCATGCTCGGCATCCTCTGGTGCAAGTTCATTTATCCGGTCCTCAAGTATCTGATGACCAAAGTTCCAAAAAGCGTCGGGATTCCGGCCTTCTGGGGTACTCTGGCATTTCTGCTCTATGACATTATCGTCTCGGCGTTCGCCAAAAGCCGCTTCACCGCCAGACAGGACAGCATTCCGGCGACCAACCGTCTCCAGAAATATTTCGACCGCAAATTTCCAGACGAAGTGGTTATTAAAGCCTATCCGAATTCCCGCCGTTCCAGAGACGGCGACCTGGCCGGCGACACTTTGAACCACACGGACGAACGCGCGCTGGAGAACTCCCCCATCAAGCGGAAGCTCAAGGAATTTGACCGCGCCAGGGAAGACGGTGAAGACCTGCGCGATATCGCTGCCGGTATGGCCGCAGACGCCAAAGATTTTGCCGGCGACATGGGGCAGACGGTCCGTGAAAAGGCCAGCGATGTCACCCAGACCGTCCGGGAGCGGAGCGCCGAGGCCATGGAAAAAGTGGAACCGGCCCTCAGCGAAGGACGCGAAGCCATCAATCCGAACAAGACCCATTCCGAGCGAAAAGCCTCGTTCAAACGTGCCGTCCGTATTCTCATCTCCATCCTCTTTTCCGGTTCGGAGCGCCACTGAAAGTACGCCCTTCTTCTTTGTTCGGCTTTTGCGCAAGCTATCATATAAATGTTTAAAATCCCGGCTCCTGCCGGGATTTTTCAGTTTTTTCAAAAGCCCGGCTCTTATTGAGCCGGGAGAATGCGGTTCCTCCTGTGTTCCTGCCTTCCTCGCCGGCAAAACCATTTTCCTCTAAAAGTCAGGTCAGGCAATAATACCAACCGGATGAATATCTGGATGTCTTTTTTTCTTTCTGCAACAGGAACCGGCTGCGTGATGCATAAGTTTCATCTGCAGCTGGATTGTTGGTTGTTCCTCTTCCTTAGCTGCATTATATTAGACACAAGAAAGAAGTGCAACATGAGATGCAAAAAGGAGCGATTCAATATGACAAACGTATTTGTAACAG
>UQOE01000012.1 GCA_900542575.1 uncultured Oscillospiraceae bacterium | reverse complement strand
CCCAGCCATGGATCTTTTGTTATTCAGTTGTCCAACTTCAATTTACAATCAACCAAATAAAATTTGTTTAATAATCGTAAACACCATGAAAACGTATTGTTTTTCATGGTGTTTACTTTTTTCAACCATTTTAAAATATTTGAAATCAGAACTATTGAAAAGCTGATACCGCAGTTGGCATTGGCGAGAAAATGGAAGCCTGAACAACTTTGGTTCAGGTTGAGGAGGTAGAAATAATATATGGAACAGACTTATATTGCAACAAGAGTAAACATTATCGTCCCTTTTAAATGGAACGAAGGACAAGAATTAACTAACTTTGAAAAGAAATCAGCGACTGATGCTGATAATAATATTTTTATTAACAAACAATATTTTTGTAAACATATCAATGCATTATTTACGTCTGGCAAAATCAAGACCTATCAGTTAATAGAAGGCTGTACAGAGATAAAAAAATTTTTTGCTCAAGATACAGCGGCATATGTCTCTGAAAAATTGAAAAAAAATAAAGTCAATGCAGACTATTTGCTGACAGAGGATGATTTCAAGGATATCTATCTATATTTATTCAGCACTAATATTGGCTATTTGATATTTTCGAAAGAGGAAATATGTGGAACTGCATTCTCTGATGCCAAAGAAAGTATTTTTCATCTTACGGATTGTAAAAGAAAGTATTGGTCGCAAAATAACAGAGTAATAGTAGTAGGGCTTGCTGAAAAGATTTTGGACAGTGCAGGTATGCTGTTATCTCCTGATAAATTTTACATGTACACAGATGCATATATAAAAACGAATACAGAAAATAGCCTGAATATTGAAAAGCAGATAGAGGAGAGCATTCTAAAAAAGCCTGTTGAAGAATTTGATGCTAATGTTTATGATCACGATTCATTACAGAAGCAATTAAATTATTCTTTGGTCGGTGACGTATATACAGTTGGCCAAGGGATTTGTGACAATGCGGAACAGCTGGATGGCGGAAAAATAAAATACTCCTATCGATACAATGACAGAATTGTACTTTATAAAGAAAGAGACTGTGTCGTAGTAGATTTGTTGAAAAGCAAGCAGAGCGATAATAGAAAATTTTCAATTCCTGATAATAACAGAGGCGTTTCAAATGGACTTCTTTTCACTTATCTCTACGCTTTGCATGAATATCAGGCGCTCTCGGACTTTATTGCACAATCTGTGCAGGAAGATGAACGGAGCGAAAAACAAGTAGAAGTTCTGTATCAGTCCTTACTCTCATTGCAAAAGTATTACATCTACAATATTATTTCGGATGAAACCCGGTATCAGATTTTTTATGCAGGCCTAATTGATTATTTTAGAAATGCAAGTCTGGAACAGGAAGTTACAAATATTAGTGATCGCTTAATTGAAGAACAGCGGCAAAAAGCTGCTGAAGAACAGAAGAATCGGAACAAGACGTTAAACTTCATGTTGATAATCATTTCATTTCTTTCTGTGATTTCCGTATTTACAGATGTCAGCGATCTATGGCCGGGAAGTGGTATGGCGATGCGAGTTCTCTCAATATTATTCATAGTCGCTATTGTAATAGTATTGATCAAACGTGCTGTAGAATATTTCCGTAATAAGAAATCTAAAATCAAATAGAATAAGTGAAAGAAGTCTCTGTCAGCCACGGAATGTGATTGACAGAGACTTCCTCATTTTTTAATTCAGTTTTTTTACGCCTAAATCTAAAAAATATTGATACGTTTCATCCAGTTTAGGAATATTCGGAAGAAACAGAATGTTCTGCTTTGTTGCTCTGGTAAGTAATACTCTGTAATTATCCCGAATAGCAGTATCTATATTTACATAGTCCAGCACATGTTTATCATGTAGATAGCCGCACGTAACCCATTTGTTATCCTGCAGTAGGAGATCTCCTCCCCAGACGATAATAGGGCAATCAAATGTCAGTTCCTGGCAGCCATAGGCGTTGCAGGCGACTTGAAGTTTTTTACTAGTACCGTGAAACCAATCAAAATATTTTCCTGGCTGAACCGTATTGCTCTTTTTTCCATACCCGAGATCCCACCCGGTTTTTTTCTTTGATAAGATTGATGCATCTGCGAAATTCGAAACAAGCAATCCATAAGTCCAATTGGCATGCTCTCTGTCCAACCAGGCAGTGTATCTGCGAATCTCTTGAAAATCACGGCTGACATACCATTTCATAGAGGAACTTTTTTGTCTCCGTAATTTTTTCTTTGCATTGTGAAAATTGTTATCTTGAAGAAGTGCCTCTGCAAAAGGGACGCTGTTTGGCAAATCTGCGTGAGCTGGTATCGGCAGGAAAAGATCAATATCGATCAAATCTGGAGAAGAAAAATGATTGGATATGTTGGGTGGCACGAAGACCTTCCAGTCCGGATGGTTCTTTAAAGTCTCCTGCCAATAGGAAAGAAGCGGATGATCTTCCAGCAGCCCAATGATAACGGCATATTTTTGCTGTTCCGCTATTTTGTCTCCAACCTGAAACAGCACTTCCAGTTCGTCGAGATGCTGAAGTGCATTTTTTTCATCGCGCAGGTTTTGGGTTTCGTCAAAAACGAAAACGGATTGCTCCGGAATGCTGTTATGGTAGTAATAGGTTACTTTGAAGTCGCGCATCTTCTGAATAAAGTTTTCTCCGGCGTGATTGACATTAAAAGTTTGATTGAGTTTTCCTTGAAGGACTTCTGCAAGCGGAGCGTTTCCCGTGAGATAAACAGCTTCTGCCTTTCTATTTTTGTTCTGTTCGAAGACAATGCTTTCTCCAAACTTTTTCAAATTGGCTCCCGGCGCACTGTCAATTAAGATTAATCGTTTTCTATGCGTATTGCGGGCAGACGAAATGTACTGATTTAATTTTTTCAGCCTTCTTCGATATATTTTAGATAACTGAAATATATTATTATTCTGATATTGTTTTTCAACTTCACCGATCGTTTCTTCCATTTCTGATTTGGGAGAGGAGAGCCAGTTGCGAATGAAATTTCCAGGGCAGAGACTTGTGTTGGATAGATCTTTGGAAATTGTTTCTGCGGCATTTTCTCGATTTAAGATTGGGATTGAATACCGGCTGCCATTTTTAGCTTCATCCGCCGTACAAACCAGATATCCAATGACATCCATTACTGCGTCCTTCGTAATTTGATGATGATTTTTAATCCATTCTTGATATCGTTGAATTTGTGTGAAGTCTTTCTCTTTCGGATATTCTTTTTTCTTGAATTCCAGAATAATAACCTTATCATACGTAATTAGAAGAACATCGGGCCGTTCATATGCGGTGCCAGGCATGAAATATTCAAAAACAAGCTCATATTCCTGCTGAAGATCCGATAATTTGCAGAAAGTGCTCTTAATAAACCGAAAACAGTCCAGCCAAACATTTTCCTGTGAAGTGCTGACAGCATCCTCATGGAAAAATTCCGGCTCTATTTTATAGAGACTCTTTACATAAGCGGTTAAGCTGTCTCTCCATTTTTCCTGTTGAGAAGTGTCTGAACGGACAATATCCTTGATTTTTATCTTTAACCCATAGTTCTGGTTAATTTGAGGCGGTTTTCTATGAATGCACAATTTTTGTGCTAAAACAATACGTTCTGGTGTTGCTTCTCTTTTCCAGCAGTCCTCATCTGGGTTATACCAAATTCCGATGTCTTTCATGCGCTGTCTGACATTTTCAGGAGGTATTCCATTAAAATGGATTTCTAACTGATTTTCATTGATATTGAAATATGGCATATTTGCATCCTTTTCCGTATGTCGTGAGCTTTCAATAATATAGCTCTATCACCCAGGGCCATGAGGAACGGTTCCCTGTGGATGATAAGGGTAAACAGTACTAAAAAGTAGATCTTGATATAAGAGACATATTCTCTGCAGTTTAAATACGACTCGGCAACAGCTGTTGTTCATTGGTAATAAAGATGCCAGTGGACGAAACTGGGTTCGAATTTTTCTCTGATGTATGAGTGCTGGACAGAACAAAATCCTCTTATCTAAATTGATAAGAGGATTAAAATGAAAATTATGGACTATCTTAAAGCGTCTGATACTCTGCCGTAATCGTGTGGTTTCTTGAATAGGGCTCATTTGATTTCACAGTAACTTTTGTCACCAGATTGTCTGTGTAAGAGAGATGAACCGTCGTGGTATAGCTGGTCTTGGGAGTGCCGGAATAGTGCCATTTGTTAGAGATCCCAGTCAGGTTTCCATTCTTATCGTAGGTGAATTTGAGGGTGCCGATTTCTTCATCGCCGCCGAAGTATTTGTATTTGATCTGAGTGACTCGACCCTGTTTGTCATTGGTGTAGTTGTAGGTACCCTCGGACTCGGAAGCCTGGTATCGGACGGAAGAAACCGCGCCGTTCTTATAGCTGATTTTATAGGTGGCAGTGTCCTCTCCCAGATAAACTTCGCTGTAGAAAGACAGGTTGATTTTTGTCAGATTGCCCTTGGAATATTCAAAGGTGCTGTTGTTGGTTGCCGTCGTATATTTGAGCGAAGAAATCTTTCCATCTGACAGAGTATAATTGGCGCCATCTCCCAGCTCATCGACATAGCCGTTAATTTTCCCGGCTGCAACGGCATCGGAGAGCATGATATCAATCCGGTACGAATTGTCGAAGTTTGCCGCTTCACTCAGGACAATATTTCGAAGATTCGTATCTTTCGGGAGTACAAACAGAGACTCAAAAGTATTGTAATCATAATCTTCGGCGCTGCTGGACTGGCAGGTCATAACGCCATTATCATAGGTGTAGGTATAGGTTGTCTGGTTATCTACGATTTTGCTCGGGAAATAGACCGAATCGCTCCCGGGCTCGGCGGCGAAAGCTGAGGTGGGCAGGATGATGAGGACCATCATCAGGCTGAGCAGAAGCGAAAGGGTTTGTCTCATTCTCTTTTTCATTTGAATTTCCTCCTTAGGTTTTCGGTTTTGTATGTATTGAGGGGAAGGAGGAAAAAATAGTTCAGGGGAAGCTATTTCCAATATCTACACCAAACCCCTGAAAAAGGCGATTTGGTGTAGATTTTCAGGCCGATTAGGTCTGGCTTTTTCGAAATTCCTTCGGTGTGCACCCATATATGTGCGAAAACGCGGCGCTGAACTTGCTGGCATTGCTGTAGCCGACTTTTCCCGCTATCTGGATGACCGGGAGAGAGGTCTCGGTCAGGAACTGCGCCGCAAGCTTCATGCGGTAGTGCCGGCTCCAGTCGGAGATGGAGGCCCCATAGTAGGCGCGGAAATAATTATTCAGTGAGGTGACGCTGACCTGGTAGAGCTGAGCGGCGCTGCGCTGGGAGAAGGCCTCTTCCGGGTGGCTTGTGATCTGCTGAAAACACGCTTCGGCAATCTTCTTTTGCTCCCGTGTATAGTAGACGGTTTTTCCCGTGTTGCTGGCGTTGCGGTTTGCGTACACTACGAGCTCGAGAATTTTTAATTTCATGGCGGGGGTATCCCGTGAATCAACGCAGTGCTGCAGATCGTCGATGAGGCGCTGGAAGGGCGGGTCCCCGCGCCAGATGGTGTGGTGGCCGAGAAGCGAATCGGCCCAGGGGCCGATTGCAATGCCGAATTCTTTCAGCAGGGAGAACCCGGGGTCGCCGGCGGCGCCGTCGTGGAGGATGATCTGCAGCTCCCGATAGCACCTGGCCGGATAGTAAGCGCAGCTCGGGGTGTCCTGGACATTTTTGATGGCGAGGTCGCCGGGGGTGACCACGACGCGGCGGCCGGTGTTGGTGATGAGCTCGCAGCGGCCCTCCTGGACGAGATCCAGCCCCAGGGTTCTGGAATAATCGTTCGGCTCATACGGCGGAAAATGCACTTCTCCGCTTCCGATTGCAATCTGCAAGACGGCGACATGGTCGGAGACCGGAAAGAGCTCCAGGTCGGAATGAGCATCGTGGTAGGAATGTTCCATAAAACAAGCTCCTCTCTGCCTCTATTTTACCATATTGGTTAGCAGAAAGTAACTCGGTTTCATATGGAGCGGGATTTGCGGTTTGGAGCAGAGCGGACATTTGAATGCTCCTTATAATAAATATGAAATCTTTTGAGAAAGGGAGATTGTAATGAACAAACGAATCCGAACGATTGTCTCGGTCGTCTCGGCGCTTCTGATGGCGCTTTTGATGGCGGTGCCGGGCTTTACGGCGAACAAAACGCTGTACGCATCCGGTGCCGGCACAGCATCGAACCCGTGGCACATCCGCACGGCGCAGCAGCTGAATAACGTCAGAAAGAACCTGAGCGGTAATTTCGTGCTGGATAACGACATTGACCTGAAGGGAAAGGCTTTCGAGCCCATCGGCACCTTTACGCCGGGAAAATCGGATGAGGAAGCGGCCAACCCGGCTTCTGCGTTTACCGGAACCTTCAACGGCAGAGGCCATAAGATTAAGAATGTATGCATCCAGAAACCTTCCATCCAGAAGGGCGTCGGCCTTTTCGGCGCGGCTGCCGGCAAGGCGGTGATTGAGAATCTCGATGTCCAGAACGCCACTGTTACCGGCGGTTTCGGCACCGGTGCTGTAGCGGGCTATATTTCCGAGGACACGCTGCTGAACAATGTCCGTCTTATCGGAAACAACACCATTACTGCGCCGACTATGGTCGGCGGTATTTCCGGTGCGCTGAACAATAAATTGATAAAGAACTGTACTGCAAAAGCTAACATTGTATTGACCGGCAGCAATGATACCTTCGCCCAGTGTGCCGGAGTTCTTGCCGGCGGCAGTGAGGGCTGCTCGATTGAGAACTGCCATGCACTCGGCGGTTCTGTAAAAGCAACGGGCAAACTGGTCAATAACACCGGCGTCAACGGTCTCGGCGGCCTGGCCGGCTGCGCCATGAGCTGCGATTACGTTAAGCGCTGCAGCGCGAAAGACATTACGATTACCGCTTCCGACAAGTGCATGATGATAGGCGGTCTTCTTGGATTCTCCGGCAACGCTGCAGGTCTTCAGGACTCCACAAAATATACGCTCGTCAAAGACTGCGTAGTGGATAACATCAAGATCAACGCGCCGCAGTCGGCAGAGCGTATCGGCGGCATCGTCGGTTCCGGTTTCTATGTCAGCCAGTACAAGCAGTACTATGCTGCGCCGATTCCGGTTGTCGTAGAGAACTGCTTCGCAACGGCTGCGGTTTCCGGCGGCAAATATGTCGGCGGTATTATGGGCTACAAGGGCAAAGGTTCTGACGTCCGTAACTGTGCCGCCATCGTTACAGTCGGCAACAGCGCTGCGCCGCTTGTCGGGGCGGACACCTGGTCCGTACCGGTTGAACGGCTTGGCTGATCTTTGACCGGAAATTAACCTTATTGCTTGTGCATTTTACAAAATGAAGGAATAATAAAGATATCAGCTTTGCAAACAGATATCACTACTGGATAATGCTGAGAGAGGACACCAGGTGCCGTGACCCGATGTCCTCTCGTTTTCCTGCAAAAAAATCCGCTGTCCCGGCGAAATGGAAAGTGTTGATTGCTCCATTTATAAACAAAGAAGTTTTGGCTTATGCCGGGCGGCGGATTTGTCTTTATCTTACTGGCATGGGACCGTGTCGAATATAGGCAGAGCGATTGATACGATACAAATTCCGGCCAAAACTGAAATTTGCCAACCTGAAAACCGGTACAGAACCCGGTAAAAGAGCTTTTTGACGTAAAAAAATCTGCATCAATCCTCCGATTCGGCGGATTGGTGCAGTTTTTATATTCTATGGATTCAGCTGCAGAAGTAATGATACGCGAACTCCTGGTCACCGTCTTCTGAAATGACCCCATCCTGCAGCAGAAAGGCGTGATCACAGAGGGCGCGGACACAGCGCTTGTCGTGCGTAATGGTAATGAACGTGGTGCCGCGGGCGGCGCAGTCCTCATTCAGGATGGCCATCAGATCTTCCAGGTTCTCGTAGTCCTGGCCGACTGTGGGCTCGTCCAGCAGCAGGATATCCGGCTCACCGGCGAGGATGGCGGCCACGGAAACGCGGCGCTTCTGGCCCTCGGAGAGGGAGGCGGGGTGCCGTTCCCGGATGTCCTCCAGGCGGAACTGTCGAAGGATGGATTCGGTCTTCTCCTCGGAATGACAGCCGAAGTAGATCTCCTGGTAAACTGAAGGCATGAACAGCTGGTAGTTTGGGTTCTGATAGACCATGCCGACGCGCTTATACCAGTCTTTGGTGCCCCTTTTCTGGCGGGAAAATTTTGGATCGAGCGCCTGCTCAATGCGGCCCCCGCTTAAGGGGTTGAGTTTGGCAATGCAGCGTAGCAGCGTCGTCTTGCCGCAGCCATTTTCCCCGAGGATCAGGACCTTCTCCCCGCGGTAGACCGGGAAGGAGACGTCTTTTAGGATTTCCCGCTTCCGGGCCTTGAACCGGATATGCTTCAGCTCCAGCAGTGGATTGTCGTGCGCGATCCACTGGCTGGACTCGGAGGCGGATCCGACCTCTTCCGTCTGTTCTGCGGCAGCTTCTTTTGAGATCTGCTGCAGCTTGCCGTTGGAGATCCGCCAAATGGTGTCAATATAGGGCAGTACGGCGTCAATTCGGTGCTCGACAATGAGGATCGCATAGCCGAGTTTATGGGCAAGGCGCGTGAGCGTCTGCACGAGAAAAGCGGCGCCCTGCCGGTCCAGGTTGGCCAGCGGTTCGTCCAGCAGCAGCACTTTCTGACCGGTGGCGAGGGAGGAGGCGGTGATTAACCGCTGCTTCTGGCCGCCAGAGAGCATGCGCGGCTTCCACTGGGGGTCGAGTTCCATGAGATCACAGCTCTCGCGGACTTTCTGGTCAATGATTTTGGGAGCGAATCCGAAGTTCTCGCAGCCGAAGGCGATTTCGTCCTCTACGGTCTGATGCAGTATCTGCTCGTCGGCGTTCTGCAGGACAATGGAGACATCCCGGCAGATCTTGCCAATGGGCTCACCGAGAATTGATTTCCCATTGATCTCAATTTCACCGGAAACCGTGCCGGAGATGGAGTTGGGGATGATGCCGCAGAGCAGTTCCAGGATGGTACTCTTGCCGTCGCCGGAGTATCCGGCGAGGAGGGTGACTTCCCCCAACTTCCCATAAAAGCTGGCGTCGGTGAGCACGGGCTTATCGGCGCCTTCGTATTGAAAGGTTACGTTTTTGAGTTCAAATGCATTCATACGACTGCCACCGTGACTACCATGGCGATGGCCAGGACAAGGAAGACCCAGTCGCGGGCCTTCATGCGGATGGGGCGGTAGACAGTGCATTCGGCGTCCCCGTCAAATCCGCGGGTCTCGATGGACAGCGACAGCGTGTCGGAGATGCCGGTGATACGCATCATCAGCGGAATGAGGAATGCGCGGTAGAACACGCGTGGATTCCACATGCCCATGACGCCGCGGGTGCGCATGGCCTCCCGGACACGGCTGACCTCGTCCCGAAGCATGGGCAGAAATGAGATGACGATGAACATGGCTAGCGTCATCATACGCGGTGCGCCGAGGTGGTTCATGCAGCGGACCAGGTCTTCCGGCTTCATACCGATCATCGGGATGCAGCCGAGGCACAGGGCCAGAATGCGGTTTGTGGCGTACAGAACCTGCTGTGCATCATGTGAGACGAGCCAGGTGACGCCGCAGAAGACAAAGCCCAGAACGGCGGCGACCGGGATCATGGTGAGCGAGGCGCGCCAGTACCCGAAGGCAATCATCAGGAGATACAGAGCCAGTTCCAGCCAGAGGCACAGCGGATCTTTTGAGAGCGCCATGCACCCGAAAAAGATGACGATGGAGGCCAGCAGACAGAAGAGCGGGTAGACCGGACTCGAGGCGAAAAGTTTGCTGCTCAATTCTTGATCGCTCCTGCTTTCTTGAGTTCTTTGTAGATCTTCATGCCGAGGAAGGCGCCGAGGTAGGAGACGGCGAGGACGGCAAATGTCATGCCGATCGTGAGACCGACCGAGCGCTCTGCAACATGGACCATCATGTCACTGCCGAACCAGAGGTTGTAGAGGAAGTTGAACGGGAGTGAGAGAGGGGTAAAGAGGCCGATGATAGAGGCCAGTTTTACCGGAGAGTCATACGCATGGATGAAATAGAACAGAAGCTCTACCACAATGCCGCAGACCAGGGTGACAAAGAACATGACTGTGGACATGGCCAGCTGAAGCAGTGCAATGCAGAGCGTCATGATGAGGACGGAACCTGGTTTACGTACCTTGCAGGCACCTATTGTAACGAACAGGCATTCCTGCAGGCCCGTGACCAGCTGTGCAATGCCGAAGATGACGGTGAGATACGGAACCACCAGCGGCATGACTGCACAGGTGACCATGGCGACAGCTGACATGATAGCCAGATAGACGATATCCTTGACTTTGAATTTCTGGAAATAGTGCGACTTCTCCTTTTCCGCAGCCAGAGTCGGCGTCGGAGCAGAGGCATTTGAGAGATCTTTTGCCATAATATTTCCTTTCCAATTAACTAGTTGTCTGCTGCTAACTTGCGAAAACTGAGTATATCGGCATTGCCTGTAGAAGTCAACGAAAGGTTGTATACAACCTTTTGCATTTCTGCAACTGCGCCATTTGACAAATTCTGTGAGATATGCAAAAGTATTTTTTGTTAGCGGGCGCTAACTACCGACGTGCGGTTTGTCCGCGAAATATTTGAAAGGAAGATCGAAGCATTATGAACACCAAAGCAAATCATAAGATTTTCAACCGCATGGTTGCGGTTTTCATGGCCCTCCTCTGCATGATGGCCATTGCGGTCCCGTCTGTTATGGCGGCATCGAAGAAAGTGGCAAACGGCACTTATACCGTCCCAATTGAGCTCTATAAAGCATCTGAAAACCGGAAATCCATGGCCGCAGGCGCTTTCAAGGGTACTGCCAAGGTAAAAGTCTCCAAAGGCAAAATGACCATGACGGTCTACACCAAGAAGTTTGAGAAGAGCGGCATTACCCCGAAGCAGCTCGACCTGAAGATCAAATTCGGCAACTCCTGGGTTAAGGCAAAAGTTGTATCCAAGAGCAAGAGCGGTTATCCGACTGCACTTTCCTTCCCGGTCGCATCCCGTTCCACTTTCCTGCCGTGCCAGCTGAACCCGCATGTCGCTGCAATGGGCAATCAGTACGTCGCTGCTCGTTTCAAGATCTCCTGGGGCAGCATGCATAAAGCATAAATTTAACCCGGCTATATTTCATGGCGAGCAGCAGGCATGCTGCTCGCCTTCGCAAGTAAGAGAGGTAGATTCCAATTACCATCAACGGTCTCAAACTTCTGCTCTGTTTCCATCCCACCGAGCGGCCGTCCTGCAGCGTCTCGGAGCTTTCCCGGACTCTGTCGGAAGAACCCTATACGGTCAGCCGGATGGTGACGAGGCTCTGCAAAGAGGGATATCTCGAGAAAAATGAAGCCCGGGTCCCGTCTCTGACCGAAAAGGGGAAAGAGGCCTGGCGGCACTATTCGGCAAGGCTTGACTGTGTCTGTGACCACATGCTGGAAAACGGCGTGGACCCCTCCGATGCCAGTGAAGATGCTCTGCACATGGCTTTTGAGCTGACCGATGCGTCTTTTGAGACGCTCCAGGCCCGCTACCAGAATCTCGGGGCTTTCCAGGAGATCGCCGGGCAGAACCGTGTCTCCGGCGCTGTTGTGGTACAGCACTTTCCCAGCCTGAAGCAGGCCTGCCCGTTTCTGATTATGGAGGAGGGCATCCCTGCCCCCATCAATCGGACTTTTACCCATCCCTGCCATGTCTCGATCCGAGATGGCAGCGGAACGATCTCACTGGTTGCCCGCGCCAATGCGGCTGAGGGCCGTCTTCACGAACTCGCTTACTTTGACAAGGGCAGCTGGATCATTGCCGAGCGCCGCGGAGATATCTTTTCCATTCCGCTGGATGTTATGGAATTTACCAATGCCGGCGGCATTTCCTGCCTCTGCTTCCAGGGCAGTCTTCCGTTTCGGCTCCGCTGGAAACAAGCGGAGGAAAAACAGGTCCAGTTTCTTCTGACCTTTGGAATGTAGGTGTGCCATGAAAGAAAAAACAATAGAAAAACGGCGTGAGAACGAGAAACAGGTTGTCCGCGCCATGATCACCCTCTATTGCCGCAGAAATCATCATGATTCGGGCGGCGGCCTATGTCTGGAATGTGCGGCTCTTGCGGACTACGCCAGCGCACGTACGGCCCACTGCCGCAGGATTCCGATTAAGAGCTACTGCCACCGCTGTCCGCACCCGTGCTACAAGCCGGCCATGCAGGAACAGATCAAAGAGGTCATGAAGTTCTCCGGTCCGCGGATTATGCTCTACCACCCCATTCTCGCCACGAGGCACATGTATTACCTGGCGCTGGGAAGACACGAGCGAAAGAAATTAGAAAAAGCCGACCGCAAGTGATGCGGCCGGCTTTTTTCGACATATGCTGGAAAGTGTTAGTCCGAATCTGAAATATGTGATTTGGATTAATTTTTATAAAATTTGGAATAACATTTGCCCTGATTTGATGAAATTTTCGCCTTTCAGGAATCCCCAAAAGCTTAGATATACCTCAGTCTGCCCTCTTCGAACCCCCGAATTCCGAGGCCGGGGGCATCGGAGACGGTGACATCCTTTTCCTCGAAGACGGCGCCGCCGAGGATCGGATCTTCGCGGCAGAGGACAGGGCCGTCCAGGTCGATTTTTGTGATGATGCTGCGGGCACAGGCCAGCTCCACAGCGGCGTTGACGGAGACTTTTGCCTCCAGCATGCAGCCGAGCATGCACTCGACGCCGTAGACTTCGGCGGCATTGACAATTTTCATGGCGTTCCAGATGCCGCCGCATTTCATGAGTTTAATGTTGACCATATCCGCCGCGTGGCGCTGCATAATGGTCAGCGCGTCGGCCGGGGAGAAGACCGCCTCGTCGGCGAGGACCGGAACCGGGCTGTGTTCGGTGACATACTGCAGACCGTCCAGATCAGTGCCTTTGACCGGCTGTTCGACGAGTTCCAGGTTCAGGCCGCGGTCCTGCATGGAATTCAGGATGCGGACGGCCTGCTTGGGGGTCCAGGCCTGATTGGCATCAATTCGGATGTGGGGCTCGGGGCCGGCGGCGCCGCGGACCGCATCCAGGCGTGCGACATCCAGCGACGGATCAATTCCGACTTTGACTTTCAGGGTGTCATAGCCACGTTCCATGGCATTTCGGGTGTCCTCAGCCATGGTCTCCGGATCGTTGACGCTGATGGTGATGTCGGTAGAAATCTTCCTGCGGGCACCGCCGAGCATTTTGTACACCGGCACGCCCAGCAGCTGGCCGTACAGGTCGTAGAGCGCCATGTCCACGGCCGCTTTTGCAGAAGTGTTGTGAATAAGTGCGTCCTGCACGGATTGAATCAGCGGCTCAAAGGCGTCCACTTCCCTGCCGACGATGGTCGGGGCAATATGGTCCCGGATGGCGCCGACGATGGCGCCTTTTGTGTCGCCGGTGATGACGCCGGTAGGCGGTGCCTCGCCGTAGCCGACGGAGCCGGTGTCCGTGTGGATTTCGACGATGATGTCTTCGACGGAATCGACGCTGCGGAGCGCTGTTTTAAACGGGACGCGGAGCGGCACCGAGATTTCGGCGAGCCGCACTTCTGTGATCTTCATAGTGACTCCTTTATGTGTTGGCGAGGGCGACGATGGCGTCCCCGATAATTTTTTCGGTTTTGATCAGCTGATCCAGCTGGACGTACTCGTTGGGAAGGTGCTCAACGACTGGATCGCCCGGGAAGACGGGGCCGAAGGCGAGGATGTTCGGAATGGCTTTCGCATAGGTGCCTCCCCCGATGGATTTCGGCCCGGCCGGGTCGCCGGTAGCGTCGTGGTAGACCTGCAGCAGCGCGGTGACCATGGGATCGTCCTCCGGGAAATAGAGTTTCGGCTTGTGCAGCGAAGAGGCCAGGCTCCACCCGCGTGATTCAAAATGTTTCCGCACAATCGGCTGGCAGTCCTCCGCCGATTTTGTGACCGGATACCGGTAGTTGAGGCGGATTCGAATACAGTCCCGCTCCAGGTGCAGAATGCCGAAGCAGCAGGTGAACTGGCCGGAGACGTCGTCCCGCAGCGGGCAGCCCAGGCCCTCGCCGTGGACGTCCGCGAAAGTTTTCGCCAGATCTGCCACCGTTTCCGCCGTGTCGCCGGACAGCGGCACGTTTGCTGCAAGGTACTGGAGCAGGCGGACGACTGCGTTGTCGCCCTTTTCCGGCGTGGAGCCGTGGGCGGAGGTGCCGGAGGCGGTAATGCGAACGGTATTTTCGTCTGTCTCGACCGTGATTCGGTCGGCTTTCGGAAAATCTACGGATCCTCTCAATTGCAGCTCTGCAACGGCGGACTCCGGAACGACGTTGCCCGCGACGCCTCCATGCAGGGAGACAAGACGGACCGGGCCGCGCTGGGGCGCCAGCGTCTTTTCATAGACCTCGTTGAGAATGCCCTTTTCACCGTTGATCAGCGGGAACTCGCCGTCCGGGGTGAAGCCCATGACGGGCAGCTCACCGCCGTGGGCCCGGTAGTATTTCATGTCGGCTGCGCCGGTCTCCTCGTTGCAGCCGAAGAGCAGTCGGACCCGCCGCTTCAGCGGGATGCCCGCGTCGCGGACGGCTTTCAGCGCAAACAGCGCTGCGGCTGTCGGGCCCTTGTCGTCGATGGCGCCGCGGCCGTAAAGTTTCCCGTCCAGGATGACCGGTTCGTAGGGCTGCGTCTTCGGGTCCCAGCCGTCGGCCTCCGGGACGACATCCAGGTGGCCGAGGACGGCGATCATTTCCGGTCCCTCTCCGTACTCCGCCCAGCCGCAGTGGTAATCCATATTATGCGTGCGGAATCCAAGTTCATCTGCGAGGGCGAGTGCGGAATCGAGACAGGCGGCGGGGCCGTCGCCGTAAGGGTGGCCCGGTGTTGGGGACCCCTCTACACTGCGGATACGGACCAGGCGGCAGATGGCGTCGGTCAGGGCGCCGCGGTCGGCGTCGATAATCTGATGCATGCGAATTTGTTCTTCGTTTTCCATGAAATACTCCTCACGCGATGGCGTGCATGATATTGGCGGTCAGAATGCCGAACGGGGTGCCGATGACGTAGCCGAGCAGCGCCATCAGGATGCCGACCGGCACGAGGGAGCCCTCGTAGGATCCAGCGAGAACCGGGGCAGAGGCGGTGCCGCCGATATTGGCGAGGGAGGCGACGGCTCCGGTGAAGAGATCCAGCTTGAAGAGCCTGCAGAGCAGAACCATCAGGACCATGTGGATAAAGAGGATCAGGAAGCCCGTCAGGATCCACGCCGGGGCATCGCCGAGTTCCAGCAGCGAGGCGCGGGATGCGAGCAGCGCAATGACGCAGTACAGCAGCACATTGGAGACCTCCGCCGATCCGGCAACTTTGCCGAGGGGCGTGACCGCACAGATGAGGCCGATGACCGTGATGAACAGGACGGTCCATGTGGAGGCGTCCAAATAGGGCACTGCGCGATTCAGGGCCGTACCCACATTCTGCCCGATGGCCGACGCCGTGAGGGCACAGCCGATGAGCAGGACCAGGCTCTGGAACGTGATGGGATTTGTATTTGCTTTCGTGTCATCTGACAGATTTTGGGAGACGCTGTCCAGCAGCCGCGTGTCGGCTTTGGTCCACTTGTTGAACTTCGGTGCAAACCGGATGGCCCAGAGCAGGAACATGACCCAGATGGAGTAGTCGATGGAGTCAATGACCAGCGCATACCCCATGTCGGCCTCCGGAATGTGCAGGGCGGCCTGGACCGCAACCATGTTGCCGGACCCGCCAAGCCAGCTGCCGCAGAGGGCGCCGAGGCCCTTCCACGCATCTGCGCCGATGACGCCTTTCATCATGGAGAAGGCGACGACAAAGCCGATCATGATGGTCAGTGAGGCGGAGAAGAAGCCCAGCAGCATCTTTGGCCCGAGCTTGATGACCTTCCGGATGTCGCAGCGCAGCAGCATCGTGAAGATCATGGCATAGGTCAGCGGGTTTTTCAGCGCGTCGTAGGCGGGTTTGGTGGTCTCCAGGTTCCACGCGCCGACTGTGCACAGCAGCATAGACAGCAGGTAGATGAGGACGACGGCGGGAAGCACGTTGAAAAACTTCCAGTGCGTTTTCTTTTCCAGGGTTACGAGGAATCCGGCCAGCAGAAGCAGGACTGCGACATAGGTAAATCCGTTGGTGATCATGAAGCGGGTCACCCTTTCCAATAGAATCAATGGTATCATTATACTACAGGATTCCGTTCTTTCCTTGCACGGACCCCGCATTCTTCGCTATACTTAGTACGATTTTATCGGTTTCGGAGGCTAGATCATGACAAAAAACAAGACGATGCAGCGCTGTATTGCGGCGGTTCTGGCAATCGTGCTGCTGTTCGGCGCCTATTTCCTTGGTCGGGGCGTCGGCCGGCGCCAGGAGACCAACACCACGAAGCGGGGAGCGGCCTCCCTCTATGTGGGCAGCGCGGAAGCCAAAATGAGCAATCCGTCCTATTGGCTGCGCAGGACCGGCGGCGACAATAAGGTCCAGCTGGATCAGGGTGAAATCCGCGCGCTGAACCGGCGCATCCGTGCGCAGAAATCGAGCCAGATGTACGACCTTGAGAAGGAGCCGGCGACCGTCAACCAGGTGAAGCTCAACAAGGTGCTGCGAAAAGATGCGCAGAAAAAGAAGAAGGAGTTCCTCGGCAAGGTCTTCTACACCGAATCCGGTAAGCGCCTGCCCGGCAATTTCTTCGATTCGGCCATTTCCAACACACAGAATCCAAATCCCTCTGCAAAGGCGCCCGTGCGGTACGGAATCGCGGTCAACGTGGCACCGATTAAGCAGTTCCCCATGGAGGAACGGACTTTGGACGGCCCGGGCCAGTACAACCTGGACAACTCCGGCTCCGCTGTGGCGCGGGTAAACGACCCGGTCCTTATCTATTCGACCTCCCGCGATGGGAAATATTATTACGCTGAGACCTACGACTACCGCGGCTGGATGCCCATTGAAAATGTCGCCGTCTGCCGGGACCGCTCGGAGTGGGAGGCCGCCTGGAACATGCCGCAGAAGGAGATGCTGGTGGTCACGACCGACCGCATTCACCTGGAATCTTCTCTGGCCGATCCGGCTGCTTCCGAAAAAGTGCTGACCGTCGGCACGCGCCTGCGTCTGGTGAAACACGTGGGCCGCGCCGAAAACTTCGGCACCCGCGGCGGATACAACAACTATGTCGTCTACCTGCCGGTCCGTCATGCCGACGGCAGCTATGCCCGTGAAAAAACGCTGGTCTCCGAGAGCGAGTCCGTCAGCATCGGCTATCTGCCGCTGACGAAGAAGAATATTCTGACCGTCGCCTTTACGATGCTCGGCAACACCTATGGCTACTGCTCCGATCTGTACTCGGAGGACTGCTCCGGCCTGGTCCAGGGCGTCTATCGCTGCTTCGGTCTCTTCCTGCCGCGCAACACGTTTACGCAGACGCCGCTGAAGTGCGTCAGGCGCTATGACCTGACCAAGGCCAGCGACCGGGAAAAGAAAAAGGTGCTGAACAAACTGCCCGTCGGATCCACCATCTACTTCTCCCAGGGCCACACCGGCATTTATCTCGGCAAAGTCGGCGGGAAGCACTACGTCATCAACTCCTCCAACAACGGCCGATTCAAGGGCCAGCACGAATCCATGCTGACCAACGAGGTCATGATTGAGGCTATCGAGGATGTCCGCAACCACTCCAACCAGACCTGGTTCAAGGCGCTGACTTATGCATTGGTGCCGTACGAAGAGGCTTAAGTTAAGTTCATAAACGACGGCCGCCGCAGAACGCGAATGTTCTGCGGCGGTCGTTGTCTTTTGGGGTTGTTCGTGGACGGAATCTGCCGCCGGGGCGGCTCTTAGAAACAGGGCTTTTTCCCCGCTCATCCCCCTGTATTCGGGGTGCATTCTGTGTGAGACACTATTTCCCCGAATTTTGTGTTACATTTCCGAACTCTATGTAGCTTAACATGGGGCAAGATTGCTTTTCCTTCTCTGATCCCCGAAAAAGATACAAAATATGCGGGGAAACGCACGGAATAGCCCGTTGTTTCCCCACTGTTGAGGTGAAATGCGGGGAGAACTGTAAAAACAGCACTTCCTTCCCCGCCAATTCCTCTATATTGCAATCAGCTGAGCAGCAGTCCGACGCAGGTGGCACCCTGGACGACGCCCCAGGTTCCAAGGCCAGCGGCGACAGCGGCGTGGCGGACGGCCGGGGTGGCGAGACCGATGCCGAGGGCGGTCAGTGCTGCATCGCGCGGGAGGTTCGAGCCGACGGCGACGACAGATTCGGCTGTGTCGCTAAGAGTAGAGGCACTGGCGGATGCGGTAAACGGGATCATCATGCAGAGAACACATGCGAGACCGGCAATGAACTTCAGGATTCTTTTTTTCATGGTGCGAACATTTCCTTTCCAACAGAAGATTTTTGATAGGGTATCCCATTTATACTCGATTGCGCGGGCACTGTCCAATCGGACAAGTGTACATATATGAATTAGTTATGAATAAAGAACGCCGTAAAAAGCAGAAAAATGGCCAAAAAATCGTCAAATTGCCTATTTTTGCAAAGAGGGAAAAGAGAGGGACCCTGGATAAATTCGGGAACAATACAGGTCACTTTTTTGTCCTCTTTGTCCTGTATCCCGGCCGGGAAATCGTGCGGCGGACAGAAATTGGGCTCTCTGCGCAGATTGGCCGTTTTTAGGCACTTCGCCGATTTTTAATTTTTTGAGGGAGGGCAACATTTCAGAGCGATTTTACGTGTCTTTTATAGAATAGAAATCAAAGGAGATTATTATTATGGAACGGTTATTATCTGCCCTGCTGTCCATTCTTATCCTGGCTGCCTGTGCGGTTCCGGCTGCTGCATCGAGCCTGCTGCAGCCGGCCATCTGCCCGAAGCCGCCGGAGACCATGATGGCAAGCACGGATCTTGCTGCAGATCGGTTCGGCCAGGATACCATTGTCATCTCGCCGACGGAGAACCCGGACTGCGGCTGGCACGGGGTCTTTCTGGGGGACCGGAAAGCTTACGTCACCGAGAAGCTTGCACCGGAATTCCCGCTTCTGTATGAGCTCAGCGCCATCGGAAATATGAATCTGTACGGGGATAAAGAGGTGCTGGACCACTATCTCACGGTTTATTTTGATGACAGCGACCGCGTCTCCATGATCGTATGGCAGATCAACGGCACGGCTTCAATTGACGTCTGAATCCCGCTACGTTAAAATGAGAGGGAATTCTCAGAAAGCTGGGGTGCTGCTTTTGCAGAAACGAAAATCTATCCTTGCAGTCATCCTGAGTGTCCTGCTGACACTGTCCGCTCTCACGGTGAGTCTGGCACCGGCCGTCTCGGCGGCCGCCGCGCAGAAATCTGCCGAGACGGAGGCGCGTGCAGTCCTGGACAAGGTGGGATGGAACTTTAAATCTGCCTATAACTGGTGTGTTAAGAATTTAAAATACACAAAGCATGTCCCTTCCGACAACGCCAACTATGGCATTGAAAAGTTTGCGTGCTACGGGTTCGAGAACAAAAAGGGCAACTGCTACTGTTTCTCCGCCTGTCTGTATGAAATGGGAAAGCTGCTGAATGAGAACATCCATGTCGTCCACGGCACGGTGCCGTATCGCACCGGCGGCTCCGGTCCGCATTCCTGGAACGAGGTCATCCGCAACGGAAAGACCTACGTGTGCGACGCCGAGTTTGAACAGGAGAGCATCCAGAAGAAGCGTTCCTACACAAACGGTTATATGTTTACCTATGGCACAAAAGGGACCTGGAAATATTCCAATATCAAACGTGTAAATTGAACTTGCGCCGAAAAAGTTGAACTTTTTTCGGGGGTATCACCTATTTGAACATATCAAATAGGAAGGTGCGCCCTCATACAGAAAACAGTTCAAATTCTCATGGCTCTTTTCCTAAGTCTTGTGTTTGCGCTCTCGGCGCTTCCCGCCGCGGCATCGGCCGCATTTCAGGAAGCCGACCGGAAGGCCGTGGAGGCAGATGCCCGTGCGGTGCTGGACAAGACGGGCTGGAACTTTAAGTCCGCCTATGACTGGTGCGTAAAGAACATCACTTATAAAAAGGGCACCCCGTCGGACAATGCCAACTACGGCGTGGACAACTTTGCCCGTTACGGGTTCGAACATAAGAAAGGCAACTGCTACACATTCGCCTCCTGTCTCTATGAAATGGGCAAGCTGCTGAATGTGGACATCCACGTCATCCACGGAAAAGTTCTGTACCGAAACAGCTCCTATGGGCCGCATGCCTGGAATGAAGTGGACCAAAACGGTAAAACCTATGTTTGCGACGCTGAGTATGAAAAAGAGTGCATTCAGCAGAAACGCTCCCATATCAGCGGATACATGTTCCCCTATAAGACAAAGGGAACCTGGAAATATGCCAACGGAAAATGAATTAATTGATAAAGGAGATCCTCAGACATGAACAAAAAATCCATTCGCGCACTGGCCATTGTGCTTGCACTCGTCGCGGTACTGACTCTTGCTTTCACCGGCTGCGGTAAAAAGGACAAAGACAAAGAGACCACCAAGGCAACGGCCAGCGTCTCTCAGACGGTATCGGAAACTGCTTCGGAGAAGCAGGCGGCTACGGCTTCGGTTCATCACCGCAGCAATGCCCGCGGTAACCTCACGGCTACGGCCAACGTTACGGCTACGCATGAAGCTGCCAACCATGTAACTCAGACCACCCGCCATCGTCCGACCGGTACCACGGCCAAAAGCGTTGTAGGCGGAAATGACAGCGGCTGCATCGGCGATGAAGGCGAAACCTGGTAAGCAGACGGCGGTCTGGAACTACGATTTTTCCCGTGTCCGCTCCCTTGCGTGTCTGGCCATTGTCGTGCTGCACACGTTTTTCTATTCGCAGATCGCGGCGGGGAAATTCGGGTATCCGATGAGCGGCGGCGCAGAAATGACGTCGCTTCTGTTTCAGACCTGCCTCATGTGGGCGGTCCCGCTCTTTGTCATGGTAACCGGCGCCCTTCTGCTGGACCCGGACCGGCCGATGAGCGGCCGAAAAATTGCATCCCGCTACATCACCCGCGTCGGCGGGGCGCTCCTCCTCTTCGGGCTCCTGTTCATCGTGCTCGATCTGGCGATGGGCGACCTTCCGCGCACCGGCTACGGCTTTCTGACCGGGCTCGGTCATCTCCTGACCGGGCACAGCTGGTCGCACATGTGGTACCTGTACATGCTGCTCGGCCTGTACCTGCTGCTCCCATTCTTCCGCATGATGGCGGAGCACAGTTCGGAGAGGCAGCTGCGGTATCTGCTCGTGCTCCTGTTTGTCTTCCTGAGCCTGGTCCCCATCCTGGCTATTTGGAACATTGAGACCGATTACCGCTTCTCATTCGCCACGATCTTCCCGTTCTACCTGTTCGCAGGCTACGCGCTGCATCACGGCGCAGTTCGGCTGCCCCGCTGGGCCGCCTGGGTCTGCTTCCTCGGCGGATTGTGTGCAACGGTGCTCATCACGCTGTTCGGCGACGAGACCGTTCGGACGGTCTTAACCGGATTCAATGCATTCCCGGTCATCTTTACCTCCATTGGACTGTTTTCCCTTATGACGCACGGTGCCCAGTCCAACCGCGTGCCCCACACCGAGTTCGGGGAACGAATGCTCCGGTCCTTTGACCGCTGCTCGTTCGGCATTTACCTGCTGCACATGGTGTTCATCAAACTGGTCTTCCGGGTCTGGGGCGTCAACGCCTATGCACAGCCCTGGATCTTCGTACTCACCATCCTCGGTGTGACTTTGGTATCCTGGCTGGCTATATGGCTGCTCCGCTTTATTCCGGGGCTGAAAAAAATACTGTAAATAAAACAGGACCGCTGCAGAAGAAGGATGTTCTGCGGCGGTTCTTGCTATGTTGAGTCTGAATGCTCCGCGGCGCGGGAGAGTTGGACGGAACCTCCGGCGCGGGAAATTCCGCCCAATTGGCGATAAGATACGGTGCTTATTTTACGTACTTGCTCAGTTCCTGCTCGGCCTGCTTTGCCAGATCGCCGAAGGAGTTGACAGCTTCGTTGATTCCCTCTGCAATGGCGCTGCCGGCGCCGCTGTCTTTTCCGGATGAGCTGTTTCCGGACTGCAGGAAACTGGTTAGGGCGGAATAGCCGCCGCCGGTCAGTGCATCGAGCTGTTCGGTACCCAGACGGCTGACTTTCCAGCGGATGCGTCCGGACCGCTGCACATAGAACGTGCAGGTAGTGGTGACGGACTGGGTGGTCAGCTTCCCGAGATCTTCCGAGAGAGCGGGGAAGATGCTGGCGGAGCTGCTACCGGCCGCTTTGCCGAGCAGAGAGTTCCAGAGATTGCTGACCAGAGAGATGCCCTCTTTGCCGAGGTCCTTCCTGGCATCCGAAACAAACTGCCTGAAGTTGTAGGTCGTTATGGTGACCTGGACCTCTGCATTGCTGCCGTGGCGGGTTACGCCGCCGATGGAGTAGTGAAAGTCCGTGAGCTTGTCCATGAGCTGCTCATAGAAATCGGCTCCGCCGGCCCCGAGCGATTCAAATGTAGAGGCGGAAGGCATCTGCAGATGTGCAGGGTTGCCGCTGTAGTAGCGCTGTGCCGTGCGCCAGTTCTGGCGCTGGACGGCATTCAGAAATTTTCGCGTCGCGTTGACGGGGGTGGGGCGGAAGATCCAGAGCAGGGCGGCGAGAATGGCGATGACAAGCACAATGGCGACGCCGGACAGCACGCGGTTGCGCTGCTGCGTTTTCCGCTCAGTGGCCAGTTCCTCTTCGGTTTTCACCGGGGCAGCTGCGGCAGGCTGCGCCTGCTGCGGTGCGCCGCAGAAATTGCAGAAGACGCTGTCATCGGGGATGACGCGTCCGCATTTTTGACAATACATTGAAAATTCCTCTGGGATTATTTCTGGAGATCGATATAGTACAGACAGATATCTTCGCAGCTGCCGTCCTTTTTTCGGAAGCCGTGGGGGAGGGTACCGAGCATCTGAAAGCCGATCTCCTCATAGAGATGCCGGGCGGCCGCATTGTCTGCGACGACGGCGTTGAACTGGAGAAGGGTGTAGCCGTGGGAACGGGCTTGATCGATACAGTTGAGCACCAGGCTCCGGCCGATGTGTTCACCCCGCACGGACGGATCCACGGCATAGCTGGCATTGGCGATGTGGCTGCAGCGTCCGACGTTGTTCGGATGCAGGATATAGAGACCGACAATTTGGCCGGTCTCCCGGTCCTCCGCGACTCCGGCAAAAGTCTGGCCGGCAAAGAAAGAAGGGGCTTCAGCGGCAGAGAGCGGTTTCTCCTGCGGAAAGGCATTGCCCTCCTCGACGACGATGTTCCAGATGCGGGTCATAGCGGGGAGATCCTTCATCTCAAACGGACGGACATAGACGTTCATAGAATTACCTCCATGGTGGTCTCCATGGGTGCCATGCCCATGGCTTCATAAAATTTAACCGCATTGTGATTTCTGGCCCAGACATTCAGCGTGACGTGGTAGCAGCCGATGCTGCGGGCGTAATCCAGGACATATTCATAGAGCTGACGGCCGACGCCCTGGCTGCGGGCGGCAGCGTCCACGCAGAGGTCGTCGATGAACAGGGTCTTAATCTGCGTCATATTGTTGCTGTGGGGCGGGCGCTGCAGGATGCAGAAGCAGTAGCCGATCAGCCGGTCACCGTCGTCCACAGCGGCGAACACCGGAGTGGATTCGTCCTGCAGGATGGCCTGCAGTTCTTCCTCTGTATATTTGGTTGTGTTGGGAAGAAACAGATCCGGCCGCTGTTCGGCGTGAATATTGAGTACCTGCAGCAGAAGATCCATAATGCGCGGAATATCTTTTCTTGCAGCGCGGCGAATGGTCATGAAGCGATATCCTCCTTTTCGGGGTCAACCGGTACATTGCGCTCGGAGCCGGCTGTGAACCGGATGACAACGAGGGTGACAGCCATGATGGCAAGCGCAATGCCAAGGGAAGCATAGACATTTTTGACAAAGCCCGCGGCAATGTAGGAGACGAAGGATACGCCTGCGACTGTCATTGCATAAGGCAGCTGAGTCTTGACGTGGTTCAGGTGGTCGCACTGCGCGCCGGCGGAGGACATGATCGTCGTGTCAGAGATGGGGGAGCAGTGGTCGCCTGCAACGGAACCGGCCAGACAGGCCGAGATGCCGATGATGTACAGCGGGTCGGACGGATGGAAAATGACCGTGACAATGGGAATCAGGATGCCGAAGGTTCCCCAGGAGGTACCCGTGGAGAACGAGATGAACATGGCAATGGCGAAGATGATGGCCGGCAGGAAGGACTGCAGGCTTGCTGCGGAGCCGGCGACCGCGTTGTGGACAAAGGCCGCGGCGTTCAGCGCAGAGGTCATGTTCTTCAGAGCCGTGGCCAGCGTCAGGATGAGCATGGCCGGGACCATGGCGATGAACCCGTCGGGCAGGCACTTCATGGCGTCTTTAAACGTGATAACTTTACGGCAGAGCAGATAAATAATAGCAAGTACCAGAGCAATCAGTGCGCCCCACGGCAGACCGATGGTGGCATCTGTGTTGGAGAAGGCGTCAATGAAGGAGGCGCCGTCCATGATACCGCCGACATAGACCAGTGAGAAGACGCAGAATGCGATGAGAACGAGGATGGGCAGAATGAGGTCGAGGAGCTTTCCGTTGGGGTTCGGCTCGGCATCGATATCTTCGACGGTCTCCCCGTCGGTAATGAGATCGTTGTGCTCAATGGCGTTGTACTCGTATTTCTTCATGGGGCCGAAGTCCACCTGCATGAGCGTGATGGCCACGACAAAAACGAGTGTCAGGAGAGAATAGTAGTTATAGGGAATGGCCCGGCAGAACAGGCGGATGCCCTGTCCGTCTGCCGCATAGGATGAAACGGCGGCGGCCCACGAAGAGATGGGGGCAATCATGCAGACAGGCGCTGCAGTGGCGTCAATCAAATAGGCAAACTTGGCCCGTGAGACGCGGTGGGAGTCTGTGACCGGCCGCATGACAGCACCGACGGTCAGGCAGTTGAAGTAGTCATCAATAAAGATGAGCACGCCGAGCAGGAAGGTGGCGAGCTGGGCACCGATTCGGGTCTTGATATGGGTCTTTGCCCATTTGCCGAATGCGGCGGAGCCGCCGGCCCTGTTGACCAGGGCGACCATGGTGCCGAGCATGACCAAAAACAGGAAGATGCCGGCCTGCGCGGAGACCGCCTCTTTGAGTCCGCCTTTGACCATGGCGTCCATGGAGGCGAGCGGACGGAACTTACCGACCAGCAGGCCGCCGGCGAGCAGGCCGACGAACAGGGAAGAGTAGACCTCTTTGGTAATCAGCGCCAGCCCAATGGCGACGACCGGCGGGAACAGGGCCCACAGCGTGGCCGACGCATGGGTCGCCGGGCTCAGACATCCGCAGAGGATGCCGAACGCAATGACAAACAGGGCTGCGAAGATGGAGGTGGTATTCCACCGCTTCTTTTTGGCGGATTTCGGTTTGGATTTTCCCATTCTGAAAAACCTCTCCTCTTTCTCGAAATATTCTTTTCTATTATACAGTGTAGGGGAATCATGATACAATATTATGTATTCATATTTGCTTTTCAGAGGTGAAGGAAAATGGGAGAAGTGATTCGCAGAACCCGCCTCGGTGACATCCGCGGCGCAGTAGAAGACGGAATTGAAATCTACCGCGGCATCCCGTACGCCGCACCGCCGGTGGGAGACCTCCGCTGGTGCCCGCCGCAGCCCGCTGAGCCGTGGAAAGATGTCCTGGACTGCACCAAATACCGCGCCAACCCGGTGCAGCCGGCGTATACAGATCCGGTCTATACGTGGGAATTTCAGCCGGTCCCGGAAGCCGGTTTTTCCGAAGACTGCCTGCATCTGAATATCTACACCGCCCAGGACGGGCAGAGGAACAAACCGGTCCTGGTCTACCTGTTCGGCGGCGGGAATCAGGTTGGAAGTGCCAACACACCGGTCTACGAAGGGGAAAACCTCGCGGACAAGGGGGCCGTCTTTGTCACGGTCAACTACCGCATTGGGCCCTTTGGCTGGATGACGCTGCCGGAGCTCCGGAAGGAGCAGGGCGCCTGCGGCAACTACGGTCTGATGGACCAAATTGCCGCCCTTCAGTTCCTAAAAGCCAATATCCGTGAATTCGGGGGAAATCCGGACAACATCACCCTCATGGGCCACTCCTCCGGCGGATGCTGTGCGGAATATGTCGCCATATCGCCCGAGGCGAGGGGTCTGGTGCAGAATGTGGCGGTGTTCAGCTATCTGCAGATCAACCGGCCACGTCTCAATATGCTGGAGGCGGAGGAGCGCGTGGCTAAATACGCAGATTCGAAGCCGCTGGAGGAACTCCGTGCCATGTCCGCCCAGGAAGTCCTGGACTATTATGGTGAGGTCCCCTTCTGGTCCCCGGTCGTGGACGGCCGCTATATCCCGTTCTCAACGGCCGATGCTTACAAGTTCGGCACGGCCAATTCCTGTAATATGCTGTTGGGCAGTGTAGAGGGCGACGGCCCCATGGCCAGCAAGTTCTTTGCCATGGATGACCGTATGCCCACGGACAGCGGGCGCACGTTCCGCATCAACTGTCAGCGCGCCTTCGGGCCGTTTCTCGGCAAGCAGATTGCGGAGGTCTATGATCCCAGCGACGAGGTCTCTCTGGCCGATGCGGTTGCCGACCTAAAGCGGGACGAGCTTATGTGCTACTATTATCAAACCGCCGCTGCGCGTGCCCTGCATAACCACGGCAAGACGTTCCTCTACTATGGCACAGTGCCGCTTCCGGGGCGCGAAAGCCTGGGGGCCTACCACGGCTGCGACATCCCCTTCTGGCTCGACAACGTGGACAGCGACCTCGCCGAGGTCCTCTCCGACCAGCTGCTCCAGTTCGCGCGATACGGTGATCCGAACCGCGTAGCCCTGCCGGAATGGCACCCATTCGAAGGGCGCGTCGAATTTATGTTTTACCCAGAAGAAGATCCACACACTGCTCATATGCAGAACACCCGCAATGATGTGTTCTGGAAAAATTTAGGCGACGAGGAACTTCGCGGGGATTATTGACAGTTCAAAACAGGAGGCAGATTTTCATGGCAGAACAGCCGACCAGGCTCGCAGTCTCGGACGAGGAAGCGGTTGCCCGCTTCCGCGAGCTGCTGAAAATTCGTACCATATGGCCCCGGGACGGAAAAATTGACTGTTTGGGGTTTGAACGCTTTTTCCCGACTTTGAAAGAGCAGTATCCCCGTGCTCTGGCAGCTATGGACTACATTCCCATCAACCAGTACGGCATTCTGCTGCGCTGGAACGGGACGGACAAGACCAAACGCCCGGTACTCTTCATGGGTCACTACGACACGGTGGACGCCGACGAGGAGGCCTGGACGTATCCGCCTTTCGGCGCAGAGATTCACGACGGCCGCATCTACGCCCGCGGCACCATTGACAACAAGCTCGTCATTGCGGCATTTCTGGAGGCCGTCGAGGCTCTGCTGGCAGAGGGATTTACCCCGGAGCGGGATATCTATTTCTGGTCCACGAACAATGAGGAGTCCAGCGGGCCCTCTTCGCCCGCCTGCACCAAGTGGCTGCAGGATCACAATGTTGATCTTTGGTTTGTCCTCGACGAGGGCGGCGCCATCGTCGACGAGCCGGCCCTTGGAATCAAGCACAACATTGCAACGGTCGGCGTCTCGGAGCGCGGAAACTGCGACGTCCGCGTCGTGGCCCACGGCCCCGGCGGCCACGCCTCCACCCCCTCAAAAGAGGATGCGCCGGTTCGGCTGCTGGAGGCGGTCCGCCGCATTGAAAAACACCAGTTCCGCCCGCGTATTCCGAAAGAGACGGCCATCATGCTGCAGACCATCGTCTCCTACGGCCCAAAGGCCTATCAGTTCCTGTTCAACAATCTGTGGCTGTTCCGGCCCCTGATTACCGCGGTGCTGGCCGCCGGCAAAGAGACCAACTCCATGGTCCGCACGACGATGGGGCTGACCAAACTCAAGGGCAGCGACGCTATTAACATCATTCCGGAGGAGGCTTCCGCCTCATTCAGTACCCGCGTCCTTCCGGGAGATTCCGTCGAAGGCGTTTTAAAGCATATCAGGAAGTCCATCGGCAGAAAACTCGGAAAACATGTAGATGTGGAGCTGGAATACGGCTTTGAGCCGTCGCCCATCTCCGACTACACCTCCGATGCGTGGAACCTGATTTCCGACGCCATCCTGGATGTCTACCCAGATACCGGCGTCACCCCGTACATTATGAGCGGCTGTTCCGACTGTAAGCATTTTTCACTCATCTGCAAAAATGCCTATCGCTTCTACGGCTTCCTGCTCGGCGGTGACGACCGTTCCCGCATGCACGGCAACGATGAAAATATCCCGGTAGATGCCTATCTGAACGGCGTGCAGTTCTATATCCGCATGCTGAGAAGAATTCAGGCGGCGGATGCGGAGTAAGATGAAAAGTTAAAAGGACCAGGCTTTCAGCCTGGTCCTTTTTCTTATCTTTTCTTATCCTTGTGTCTGCTCCTGCAGCTTGGAACCGCGGTCGACCATGGTATTCAGACAGGATTTCAGGAGCTCGACGCATTCGTCCGGCGGGGGACAGTCTTTGCTGCAGATCCACCTCTCAATTGCGGAGATAAAGGCGTCGGCGAAGAAGTTGACCTGGAAGTCGATCATCTTGTCGTCGTTATTCAGGATGCCCTTGAGATCTTCATAAAAAATGGGGTAGAGAATAGCGCGGAAATGGTCTATGAACGAGTTCTGACCGTGAAATTCCAGAATCTTTCGGTAGAAGTCGCGGTTTTCGTAGAAATAGCTGATCATGGCGCGGATGCTCTCCCATTCGGTGAGGTCGTCCCAGGTCGTGATCGGCTGGTAGCGGTCGACAAATTCGGTGTCGAAGATCCAGTTCACCAGATCGTACTTGTCACGGAAATGATAGTAGAAGCTGGTGCGGTTCATGTCGCATTTGTCACAGATTTTTCCAACAGTGATTTTATTATATGGAAGCTCCTTCGTGAGTTCTTTCAGCGCAGAAGCAAAGGCTCTTTTCGTAATGATGGAATCTGCCATTAAAGTTCCCCTCCATGTGTTCAAGTTTAGCAGATTAAGTGTACAAATTCAACATTTTATAAATAATGTATGTAAAATTAATATGCAAAATGCGACTGAAAAAATTAAGCCGTGTGTTCCGGAATTTCTATTGTATTTTTGAGAGATTCTGCTATAATGTAAACATGAACATATGAGCAATAAATCATATGAAGGGAGAAGCCAATATGAAAACGTTCCCCATCGAAGTCGACTGCGCAAACTGCGCCGCCAAAATGGAAGAAGTCGTCAAAGCGACCGAAGGAATTGCAGACGCAAACGTCAACTTTATGACGCTGAAAATGCGCGTAGAATTCGAAGAGGGCGCGGACGAAAAGAAAACGCTGAAAAAAGCGCTGAAAAACTGCCGCCGCAAAGTGGACGACGACATTGAAATCGAGTTCTGAGCAAGAGGCAAGCCCTATGAATCTGACGAGAAAGCAAAAGAAAAACGGCATCCGTATCCTTACAGCAGCCGTACTGTATGTGATTCTTATCATCCTCTCCCACACCATTTCCATGAATCATTGGCTGGAAATGGGTCTTTTTGCGGTTCCTTACCTGGTAGTCGGTTATGACATTATCTGGAAAGCGGTTCGCAATCTTTTCCGCGGCAACTGGCTGGATGAGAATTTCCTGATGGCCATCGCCTCCATCGGCGCATTTGTGCTCGGAGAGTTCACCGAGGCGGTTGCGGTTATGCTGCTTTACCAGGTCGGCGAGTTCTTTGAGAGCTTCGCCGTCGGCCGCAGCCGGAACAGCATCAAAGCGCTCATGGATATCCGGCCGGACACCGCCAACGTGGAGCGGGACGGCCAGCTCGTGGCAGTAGACCCGGAGGCGCTTCCCGTCGGCAGCGAAATCGTCGTGCAGCCCGGAGAGCGGGTCCCCATCGACGGAATTGTGCTGGAGGGCTCCTCCAGCCTGAATACCAGCGCCCTGACAGGCGAAAGCCTGCCCCGCCATGTCGATGCAGGGGATGATATCGTCAGCGGCTGCGTCAACGAGACCGGCCTGCTGAAAATACGGACCACGAAGGAGTTCGGCGAATCCACCGCCTCCAAAATTCTGGACCTTGTGGAAAACGCAAGTTCCAACAAGGCTAAGTCAGAAAACTTTATCACCAAGTTTGCTAAATATTACACGCCTATCGTCGTGGGCGCAGCAGTTTTGCTCGCCGTTCTGCCTCCGATTATCCGCCAGTTTGCCATGGGCATTCCCGCCAACTGGAGCGACTGGATTTATCGTGCACTGACCTTCCTGGTTATCAGCTGCCCGTGCGCCATCGTCATCAGTGTGCCGCTCAGCTTCTTCGGCGGAATAGGCGGTGCATCGAAGCAGGGCATTCTCATTAAGGGCGCCAACTATATGGAGACGCTGGCGGGCATCCGGCGGGTTGTCTTCGACAAGACTGGCACTATTACGCGGGGCAATTTCGTCGTCACCGGCATCCATCACTCTACGATGGAAGATGAAGCCCTCCTGGATCTCGCGGCCCATGCCGAGAGCGGGTCCAGCCATCCTATCAGCCGAAGCATTCAGGCTGCGTATGGCAAAACGGTGGATCGCTTCCGCGTTACCGAGCTGCAGGAGATCAGCGGCAAGGGCGTCGTCGCCCGGGTAGATGGGCTCCAGGTTGCCGTCGGCAATGAGAAGCTGATGAACTACCTGCAGATTCCGGACCCCGTACCCTGCAGCAGCATTGGCACCATCGTCCATGTCGCCATTGACGGCAAATACGCCGGCCACATGGTCATCTCGGACGAGATCAAGCCCCATGCCAAAGAGGCGGTCTCGGAGCTCTATGCGCTCGGCGTAAAGCGTACCTACATGCTGACCGGCGACCGCAAAGAAGTTGCAGATGCGGTGGCGAAGGAAGTCGGCGTCTCCGAGGTCCACGCAGGCCTTCTGCCGGCCGAAAAAGTCGGCATCGTCGAGGACATCCTCCAGACAAGCGGAGACCGGGAACGGGTCGCCTTCATCGGCGACGGCATCAACGATGCGCCGGTCCTTACGCGGTCCGATATCGGCATTGCCATGGGCGGTCTCGGCTCCGACGCCGCTATTGAGGCGGCCGATGTGGTCCTGATGGATGACGATCCGCTGAAAATCTCCAAAGCCATGCGCATTGCGAAAAAAAGCCTGCGTATTGTCCGCTCCAATATTGTCTTTGCATTGGCGGTCAAACTGGTATGCCTGGTCCTGGGCGGTCTCGGCATTGCCGGTATGTGGCTCGCCATCTTCGCCGACGTCGGCGTCATGATCCTCTGCGTCCTCAATGCGATGCGCTGCCTACGTACGAAAAATCTTTGATCCTCCCCAGAGCTGTGGTAGAATAAAACCTGGTTTTGAAAAGGAGGTGGAGCCGCATGGCAGATGCATCGTGCAGCAGGCTGCCCGACGAGGGCGAGACGGAGGATCTCGCCAACCTGTTTAAGGTCTTCGGCGACGCAACACGCATTCGCATTCTGTTTCTCCTTGCACAAAAGGAATCCAACGTCTCAGATATGACCGATGCCCTGGGCATGACCCAGTCAGCGGTCTCCCATCAGCTACAGACCCTCAAGGCCAGCAAGCTGGTAAAGGCGCGGCGGGACGGCAAGTCCATCTACTACTCCCTCGCCGATGAACACGTGACTTCCATCATCGCAACCGGTCTGGAGCACGTTGAGGAGGAACGCACTTGAACATTATCGTTCTCACGGCCTTCCCCGCCGTTGAACTGGTCCTCCTGTTTGCCTACTTGCGCCGCGGCGGCCCGGAAAGCCGACCCAGGGCATTTGGCCTCCGCTGTGCGGTGTCCCTCTGGAACGTCCTGTTCGGCATTGCCATCCTCGTCCTGCTCGCAGAAGACGCCGACTGGCCCACCGTGCTGCTGCTCGTCGGCCTTCTGTTCGGTGCCTTCCACGACATGTTCTCGTTTCAGGCTCCGCACATTCCAAAAAAGCACCGCGACGCCCGCCGCCGCAACCGCTTCTTCTCTCATTTCACCGGCTTCCTGGAGGAGCTGCTCCTTCTCCTGTCACTGGCCGCTGCAAACCGCAGATCGAGCCGGGGCATCGAATGGTGGTATGTCCTCCTGTTCCTGCTCCCCGCCGCCATCTGGTTCTGGGGCCGCCGGAAACACCCCGAATTCCGGATCCGCGGGCGAGATCAATGGTACATCATCCTCTCCGGCGTCCTGTTCAGCGCAGTCTTCGCCTCGCTGGCCTCCTACGCCATCGGCATCCTCTACATTCGACCGCTGGTCGGCATTGGCTTCCTGGTCGTCTCACTGATGATGCTGGCCGACGGTCTCATGCGGCTCTTCCGCCGCTCCGGTTCCCATTTTTCCCTGGCGTCGAATCACGTTCAGGAAATCCTGCACTCTCTGTCCGGCACCGGTATTGCCGCCGTGACGCTGCTGATGACGGGCAATATTTAAAATTGTACTTATGGGCCGCTGCTCCACTTCTTGCGTGGGGCGGCGGCTTTTTTGCGGGTGGAGAGGTGTCGGTGCGGAGGTGGGTACCGGTGCGGGCGTAAGTTTGCGCAGGAGGCGGGTTGGGAGATGCAATTTGGATTCGCTGTGCGGGGGCAGGTGGTGGCGCGGGCGCAAGTTTGCGCAAGAGGCAGGATGAGAGATGAAGCCCGGATTCGCAGGCCGCGCCGCCTTTTATCATTTTCACTGATTTGATACAGACTCTTGAAAATGGAATTTAAAAAGTCTGTAAGGCGCGGCGGGCAAGTACCGGTGCGGGCGTAAGTTTGCGCAAGAGGCGGGATGAGAGATGAAGCTTGGATTCGCAGGCTACACCAATTTTTATCATTTTCACTGATTTGATACAGACTTTTGTAATTGGAATCTACAAAAACGGCAGATTCGGGAAATGGAATTCTCGAAAACGGCAGATTTTGATAATGGAAGCTAAAAAGCTCGTAAGGCGCGGCGGGCAAGTACCGGTGCGGATGTAAGTTTGCGCAGGAGGCGGACCGGGAGATGAAGCTTGGATTCGCAGGGCACGCTGCTTTTATCATTTTCACCGATTTGATACAGACTTTTGTAATTGGAATCTCCAAAAACGGCAGATTCGGGAAATGGAATTCTCGAAAACAGCAGATTTTGATAATGGAAGCTAAAAAGCTCGTAAGGCGCGGCAGACAGGTACCAGTGCAGACGTAAGTTTTCGCAGTAGACGACCCAACAGATGCAATTTGACTTCGCTTCGCAGATGCCAGCTGTCGGTACGAGCGTAATCTTGCGCAGCAGGCACTCCAACAGATGCAATTTGACTTCGCTGCGCAACCGCCAGCTGCCAGCCGCCAGCTGCCTGCTGAACACGCAATCCTGCACAATCCCGGTGTAAATCCCTGCTAAATCTATGCCTCCTTGCTTCGCTCAGGCGCCCAAATCCTATCCTGCCCAGAAAATCTGTCCAGGAAAAAAAGAACCGCCCCACCAATGGCGGAGCGGCTCTGGGCTTTATATGATTTCCGGTCAGGGATTAAAACTTGCCGGCTTTTGCAGCCTCTTCGACGGAAACTGCGACAGCGACGGTGGCACCGACCATGGGGTTGTTGCCCATGCCGATGAGGCCCATCATTTCGACGTGAGCCGGAACGGAGGAAGAACCTGCGAACTGGGCGTCGGAATGCATACGGCCCATGGTATCAGTCATACCATAGGAAGCCGGGCCGGCTGCCATGTTATCCGGGTGGAGCGTACGGCCTGTGCCGCCGCCGGAAGCGACGGAGAAGTACTTCTTGCCCTGCTCGATGCACTCTTTCTTATAAGTGCCTGCAACCGGATGCTGGAAACGGGTCGGGTTGGTGGAGTTGCCGGTGATGGAGACGCCGACGTTCTCATAGTGCATGATAGCTACGCCTTCCTGAACGTCGTCTGCACCGTAGCATTTGACGGAAGCGCGGACACCCTTGGAATACGGGGTCTCGGAGACGATGTTGAGTTTGGCGTTCTTGTAGTCATACTGGGTCTCTACGAAAGTAAAGCCGTTGATGCGGGAGATGATCTGCGCAGCGTCTTTGCCGAGACCGTTGAGGATAACGCGGAGCGGTTTCTGACGGACTTTGTTTGCCTTGGTGGCAATGCCGATGGCGCCCTCAGCGGCAGCGAAGGACTCGTGGCCGGCGAGGAAGCAGAAGCACTCGGTGTCCTCTTCGAGGAGCATTTTGCCGAGGTTGCCGTGGCCGAGACCGACTTTGCGGTGGTCAGCGACAGAGCCCGGGATGCAGAAGGACTGGAGACCTTCGCCGATGGCGGCAGCGGCCTCGGAGGCTTTTCTGCAGTTCTTCTTGATGGCGATGGCAGCGCCTACGGTGTAGGCCCAGCATGCGTTCTCGAAGCAGATGGGCTGGATGCCCTTTACCATGTTGTAGACGTCAAGGCCGGCGTCCTTCGTGATTTTCTCAGCTTCTTCAATATCTTTAATGCCATACTGGTTCAGCGTGGCAGTGATCTGGTCGATTCTTCTCTCGTAGTTTTCAAACAGTGCCATGATCCAATCACTCCTTTCTCGGGTCAATAAACTTCACAGCATCATCGATGCGGCCATACTGACCCTTGGATTTTTCCCAAGCAGTGTTCGGTTCATCACCATTTTTGATGAAGTCGGTCATTTTGCCGAGGTTGACAAACTTGTAGCCGATAACCTGGTCGTTCTCGTCGAGAGCGAGGTCGGTGACATAGCCTTCGGTCATCTCAAGGTAGCGGACGCCCTTGGCTTTGGTGCCGTACATGGTACCAACCTGAGAGCGGAGACCTTTGCCGAGGTCCTCGAGACCGGCGCCTACGGACAGGCCGTCATCGGAGAAAGCGGACTGGCTGCGGCCATAGACAATCTGGAGGAAGAGTTCACGCATTGCGGTGTTGATTGCGTCGCAGACAAGGTCGGTGTTGAGTGCCTCGAGGATCGTTTTGCCCTGGAGAATCTCAGCAGCCATAGCGGCGGAGTGGGTCATACCGGAACATCCGATGGTTTCAACGAGAGCCTCCTCGATGATGCCGTTCTTGATGTTCAGCGAGAGCTTACATGCGCCCTGCTGCGGTGCGCACCAGCCGACGCCGTGTGTGAAACCGGAAATGTCCTTGATTTCCTTCGCGTGCACCCATTTTCCCTCTTCCGGGATTGGTGCAGGCTCGTGTTTTGCGCCCTTGGCGACAGGACACATGTTTTCGACTTCTTTGGTGTAAATCATGTTTCCACGACTCCTTCCCATAAATTCTCTGGATTGTTGACAGAATTATAATATGTTTATATTATAACGATTCAACTTTTAATAGTTTCTCACAAGTTTGAATCCACGTCAATAAATTCTGCAGGATTCGACAAAAGCGGGGAATTTATCGTTGCACTTTTTTCGAATTCGGTTACACTTTATAATGTTAAAGATTACGTAACGTTTATGGAACAGGGGTAAAGAGAATGCCAAAGGCACCCGAAACGGCCACGGAATCGCAGCAGATGATCCGCGAGGAGATCGAGCAGATCGAAAAAGCGGAAGACGCAGTGGATCGGAAAACGAAAATCAAGAACTTCCTGGTGGAGAACCAGAAGGACATTTTCCGAATCCTCCTCATCCTGGCCATTGTCATTTTTATTATCTCGGACTATCAGAACCTGTCCAACCTCAACATACGCGAACTGCTGGCCTCGCGCCATACACCGGCCGGCTCCTGGGCAATGGTTCTGTTCATCTACTTCATCAAAGGCCTTGTCATGGTTATCCCGGCGGCGGTGGTTTATATCTCCGTCGGCATGTCCTTCAAGGTCTGGACGGCCCTTATCCTGAATACGATCGGTATGATCGTCGAGCTGCTAGCGTCCTACTTCCTCGGACGTTTTCTGAGCGTGGATTACATTCAGAATCTGCTGGAGGACTCCAAGTATAAGAACCGTATTAAAGAGATGGGTTCGAAGAAGTCATCTGCGGCCATGTTTATGCTGCGGTTCGTCCCCATCTTTCCGGTTGATATCATCAGCCTGTTTTACGGCAGCGTGCGCTACCCGTTCTGGAAATACATGGGCTGGTCCATGGCGGGCATCATGCCCCGGGTCATCCTGTTCACCATACTCGGAAAGAAAATTTACGACTGGTTCCCGGATCTCTCGGCCAAGTTCATCATGTATATCATTCTGTTTATTCTGGTGGCGTCGTTTATCGGCGGCATGGTGGTCCACTTCCGTAAGAAGCACAAGAAGAAACAGAAAATCAAAGAGCTGACGCCGACAGACCCATTTTATGCCTCCGCCTACGATGCAAGCGGCTATCGCATTGTGAAGACGGCAATTCCGGCACGGAAAGAAGAAGAGAAACATGAAAGAAAATGACTGGGACTCCGAGCGCATCCGGCAGCAGTTTGACTTCCTGCTGGAAATTGACAAGGAGAAAGAAGTCGTCCGGCGCACGCCGCTCCACGACAATTCCCGCATGGAAGACGATGCCGAGCACGCCTGGCACATGGCCGTTATGGCCCTGATCCTCTCGGAATATGCCAACGAGGAGATCGACGTCCTGAAGACGATCAGCATGGTGCTCATCCATGATCTGGTGGAAATCTATGCCGGGGACACCTACGCCTACGACGAAGAGGGGAAGAAGACCCAGGAGAACCGGGAGGCGGATGCCGCAGAAAAGCTGTTTTCCCGTCTGCCGGAGGATCAGGCCTTTGCGTTCGCAATGCTCTTCAACGAGTTCAATGTGGGAGACAGCCCGGAAGCGCAGTTCGCTCGTACGCTGGACAACATTCAGCCCACCATGCTCAACAATGCGAGCGAGGGGACCAGCTGGGAAGAGAACGGAATTGCCTTGAGCCAGGTACTGAAGCGAAACGCCTCCACCGACGAGGGATCGGAGATTCTCTGGAACTACGCCTACAAAAATTTCATCCTCCCGAATGTTCGGAAGGGGCATCTGAAAGATGACCTCGGCGACCGGAAACCGGAGGAGCCATAACGTGAAAAACGGCCCAAACCCTGACGGGAGAGGGCCGTTTTTGTCGCATTTTAGACATCTGTGCCGGACTCGATTTGGAATTTTTCACAAATTCTATTGATATAAAAATAACGCGGTTGTAAACTATAAGATGTAGCACGTTGGGCAATTTTGCCCGACAAGTTAATAACTTTTCCGTTTTCGGTCTCAGAACCGGGCGGGAAAAAGTGTATAAGGAGTTGTACGATTATGCCAAGAGTATATGTTGACTGGGACACGATTACCAATTTCGTAACCGACGCTTTCGTTGGCTATGGTATTCCGGAAGAAGATGCAAAAATCTGCACCGACGTTCTTCTTGAGTCCGACAGACGCGGTATTGAGTCTCACGGCTGCAACCGCTTTAAACCGATCTATCTGGACCGCATTAAAGCCGGAATCCAGAACCCTGTCACCAACTATGAAATTGTAAAAGAGACTGAGACCACCGCGGTCGTTGACGGCCATGACGGTATGGGTCAGGTTATCGGCTACAAGTCCATGCAGATGGCTATCGATAAGGCTAAGAAATACGGCATGGGCATGGTCGCTGTCCGCAATTCCTGCCACTACGGCATTGCAGGCTACTATGCTTCCATGGCTGCAAAGCAGGGCTGCATCGGCATCACCGGCACGAACGCCCGTCCGTCCGTTGCTCCGACCTTCGGTGTTGACGGCATGTTCGGTACCAACCCCATGACCTGGGGCCTTCCGACCGATGAGGACTTCAACTTCGTTATCGACTGCGCAACCTCCATTACCCAGAACGGTAAAATTGAGTACTATGAGAGAATCGGTGAGGATGTACATCCGGGTACGGTCATCGGCCGTGACGGCAAAGAGGTCACCGGCGACGCCGGCGAGGCTCTGAAGAAGATCCGTGCCGGCCAGGCTGCTCTTACCACCCTCGGCGGTATCGGCGAAGCTCTTGGCGGATACAAAGGCTATGGCTACGCTATGGTTGTTGAGCTTCTCTCCGCTGCTCTTCAGGACGGCAACTATGGTAAGGCCCTCAACGGCAAAGATGAGAATGGCAACCTTGTTCCGTATCATCTCGGTCACTTCTTTATCGCCATCGACACCAACCACTTCCTCGGCGAAGATGTCTTCCGCAAGAAAGCCGGCGAAATCATTCGCTCCGTCCGCAACTCCACGGTCGCTCCTGGTGAAGAGAGAATCTACACCGCAGGCGAAAAAGAGTGGGACATCTGGCAGTATCGTAAGGACAAGGGCGTTCCGGTAACTGAGCCTGTACAGAAGGAAATCTGCCAGGTTCGTGACGAGCTCGGCCTTACTCAGTACAAGTTCCCGTGGGAATAAGCTGAACTGCAAATACATTAAATTTAGATAGGTGCATTTTTCATGGATTACGCAAAAGAATCTTTAAGACTCCACAGAGAGTGGAAGGGTAAGATTGAAGTCGTCTCCACCGTTCCGACCAAGAACGAAGATGACCTGTCTCTTGCCTATACGCCCGGCGTAGCGGCTCCCTGCCTTGCTATTAAGGACGACATCAACCAGAGCTATGAGCTCACCCGCCGTGCAAACCTTGCACTCGTCGTCACCGACGGTTCCGCAGTCCTCGGACTCGGCAACATCGGCGCCGAGGCAGGCATGCCGGTTATGGAGGGCAAATGCGTGCTCTTCAAGAACTTCGGCAACGTCGACGCGTTCCCGCTCTGCATTAAGAGCCAGGACGTCGACACCATCGTCGAAACGGTTTACCAGATCTCCGGGTCCTTCGGCGGCGTCAACCTCGAGGATATCTCCGCTCCGCGATGCTTCGAAATTGAGCGCAAACTCAAAGAGAAGTGCGACATCCCGATCTTCCACGACGACCAGCACGGTACCGCTGTCATCACCCTCGCCGGTCTTACCAACGCTCTGAAGGTCGTCGGCAAGAAACTGGAGGACATCAAAGTTGTCACCTCCGGCGCCGGTGCTGCAGCCATCGCCATTGTCAAACTGCTTCTCTCTGCAGGAGTCAAGAATGTCATCATGTGCGACCGCAAGGGTACCATCTACAAGGGCCGCGACGGATTGAACTGGATCAAAGAGGAAATGGCAGAAGTCACGAACCTCGACAAAGTCCAGGGCTCTCTTGCTGACGCGCTTGTCGGCGCTGACGTCTTCATCGGCGTCTCCGCTCCGGGCACGGTCACCAAGGAAATGGTCCAGACCATGAACAAAGACGCCATTGTCTTTGCCTGCGCAAACCCGACTCCGGAAATCTTCTCGGACGAGGCAAAAGCGGGCGGAGCAGCGGTTGTCTCCACCGGCCGTTCGGACTACCCGAACCAGATCAACAACGTCCTCGCATTCCCGGGCATCTTCCGCGGTGCCTTTGATGTCCGCGCAAGCGACATCAACGAGGAGATGAAAGTCGCCGCCGCTCATGCACTTGCCGGTCTTATCTCCGACGAGGAGCTCTCCGCCGACTACATCATCCCGAAGGCGTTTGACCCGCGTGTTGGTCCTGCTGTCGCCGCTGCTGTCGCAGAGGCCGCACGGAAGTCCGGCGTAGCGCGCATCTGAGACTGCGTAACTTCATAAATTTTGAGCCGCTGTCCGACTGCAGAAGTCCGGCAGCGGCTCTTTTTTGCAATTTGTCCCGGTCGTGCTATAATTGGAAAAAATACACTGCCTGAAGTAGAAAGAAGAGATTCGCCATGCTGACCCTTGACAAAATCTACCACGCCTCTTATGTCCTGCGGAGCGTTATCCGCAAGACGGACATGATCAAAGCACCGAAGATTAATCCGGACGCGGACATCTATCTGAAGACCGAGAACCTCCAGGTCACCGGTTCCTTCAAGGTGCGCGGCGCCGGCTTTAAGATCTCCCAGCTCTCCGACGAGGAGAAGGCCAAGGGCGTTATTGCGTGCTCGGCCGGCAACCACGCCCAGGGCGTTGCCCTTGCGGCATCCAAGTACGGCATTAAGTCCGTCATCTGCCTGCCGGACGGCGCGCCGATCTCCAAGGTTGAGGCCACCAAGTCCTACGGCGCAGAGGTCGTCCTGGTCCCCGGCGTCTACGACGACGCCTATGCCAGAGCGCTTGAGCTCCGTGACAAGGAGGGCTATACCTTCGTCCACCCGTTCAACGACGAGGACGTCATTGCCGGTCAGGGCACCATCGGTCTGGAGATTCTTGACCAGCTTTCGGATGTCGACGCGGTCATCGTCCCCATCGGCGGCGGCGGACTCATCTCCGGCGTGGCCTATGCCATCAAACAGCTGAACCCGAATGTCAAGGTCTACGGCGTACAGGCAGAAGGGGCTCCGAGCATGGTCCAGTCCCTGAAGGACGGCAAGGTTGAGTGCCTGGACAGCGTCAGCACCATTGCCGACGGCATCCAGGTCAAAGAACCGGGCGACCTCACATTTGCCCTCACACAGAAGTATGTCGACAAAGTCGTAACCGTGTCGGAGGACGAGATCGCCGCAGCCATTCTGGCGCTCATTGAAAATCAGAAGCTCATCTCAGAGGGAGCCGGTGCCGTTTCTGTAGCGGCGGCCATGTTCAACAAGGTCCCGGTCAAGGGCAAGAAGGTCTGCTGCCTGGTCTCCGGCGGTAATATCGACGTCACCATCCTGTCCCGCGTCATCGACCGCGGTCTTCTTAAGACCGGCCGCACCATGTCCATCGAGGTCTCGCTGGAGGACAAGCCGGGCCAGCTGCTCGGCGTCGCCAACTGTATTTCCAAGGCGGGCGGCAACGTTACGATGATTCACCATGAGAAGGCCTCGGAGGAGACCAACATTACGGACGCCAAACTCCGCATTACGATGGAAACCAAGAACTTCGAGCACGGCGAGGAGATCAAGAAGGCCCTCACCGATGCCGGATTCCACTTTGTCCAGTTCTAAGGAGGAACCAACCATGATTGAAAATGTACATACCGATACCGCCCCGGCCGCTCTCGGCCCGTATTCCCAGGCCAAAAAGGTCGGCGGACTCGTCTTCACTTCCGGCCAGATTGCCATCGATCCGGCAGCCGGAAAAATTACCGCCGCAGACATTGAGGGCCAGACCCATCAGGTCTGCAAGAACCTCGCCGAGGTCCTGAAGGCCGCCGGCACCGACTTCTCCAAGGTCGTCAAGACGACCTGCTTCCTGGACGACATCGGCGACTTCGGTGCCTTTAACGAGATCTACGGCCAGTACTTCACTTCCAAACCGGCGCGTTCCTGCGTGGAAGTCGCAAAGCTTCCGGCCGGCGCACTGGTTGAAGTTGAGGTTATTGCAGAAGCATAACGGAATGAAATTTGTTGAGGGGCAGAATCGGTCTGCACGCGGGCCGGTCCTGCCCCTTGTCCGGAGGAGAGCTGCATGGAAAAATCCACCAGACGAGAGCTAATAAAGGTCAGCGGTGTGCTCGGCATTGCGCTGATCGTCTTTATGCTGCTCGGAACGGGGATCTCCCTGCTGGTCCGCCGCATTTATGCGGCGGAAATTCTTCCGAAGACCTTCACGGTGGAGTGCCTGTTTCAGGTGCTCTATACTGTACTTGCCATCCTGCTGCCATTTTCCCTCTGTCGAATCTGGGTGGAGCACATCCAGGGGCGGGCCCGCGGCTCGCTGATCCCGTTTCAGAAGCCGAAGAACGCAGCTCTGTTCTGGTGTGCGCTCGGCGTCGGATTCATGGCCTGCATGCTGAGCAACCTGTTCACCTCCTGGTTTGTGGTCTCCATGGAGAACGCAGGATTCACGTTTGATTCCGCCTCATTCGGCACGCCCACGACCGCGGGCGGCTATTTCTGGTCCATTCTGGCGGACGCCTTTGTCCCGGCACTTTGCGAGGAATATGCGCTGCGGGGCGTCGTGCTGCAGAGCTTGCGCAAGTACGGCGAGAGCATGGCCATCGGCATCAGCTCCCTGCTGTTTGCCCTCATGCACGGCAACGCCACCCAGGCGCCCTTTGCCTTCCTGCTGGGCATCGTCATCGGCCGCCTGGCCATTGCCACAGACAGTCTCTGGACCGGAATTGCCATCCATTTTCTGAACAACACCTACGCGGTTGTCATGTCCGCGCTCAACGACAAGGGGAACACCATGAACACAGCGGTGGTCGTGGTCCTTGTCTATACGTTTTCCATAGCCATTGGACTCATGTGCATTGTCCTGCTGCGCACCGGCTACCGCTGGCGGGACCGCGAGGTCCTGCAGAACCCCGGTGAGACGGCACAGGAGAAGCGCGTCAACCGCTGGCAGGCGGAACTGTACACCATCCTTTCGCTTCCCATGTTTATTTCTCTGGTGCTGCTGTTTCATGCGGTGTTTGCCACTGTATCGCGGGGGTGAGGTATGGAAGAGAAATTTATGCGGGCCGCCCTGGAAGAGGCCCGAAAGGCCGCGGACGAGGGGGAAGTGCCCATTGGAGCTGTAGTCGTCCGCGGGGAAGAGATCGTCGGCCGGGGCCACAACCGGCGGGAGACCAGCAAAAACGCGCTGTCCCATGCGGAGATTGAGGCCATTGACGACGCCTGCCGGACCCTCGGCGGATGGCGCCTCTGGCAGTGCAACCTCTACGTGACGCTGGAACCCTGCCCCATGTGTGCGGGGGCCATCATCAATTCCCGCATTGTCCATGTCTATTATGGAGCATCGGACCCGAAGGCGGGCTCCTGCGGGAGCATCGTCAACCTGTTCGATTTACCGTATAACCATAAACCGGTCGCCGTCGGTGGCATCCTGGAAGAGGAGTGTGCCGCGTTGCTGCGGAACTTCTTTCGGGAGCTGCGCCGTACCGGAGGGGCCGGAAAAAACTGGAAAAAATGAAATTAGGAGGGTAACCCAATGCCTGAAAATCAGATGAACCCCGAGGATTTCCTCTGGGATGCCAACCAATTCAGCCACGTGAAAAACGTCATTGCTGTCGCCAGCGGCAAGGGCGGCGTCGGGAAATCCCTTGTCACTTCCATGCTCGCATGTTCTGCGGCCAAGAAGGGCAAGGACACCGCTATTATGGACGCCGATGTCACCGGTCCGTCCATCCCGAAAGGCTTTGGCCTGCACCGTCAGCTGACCGCCATTGAGGGCGTCGGCATTGAACCGGCCGAGACCCGGCTGGGCATTAAAGTAGTCTCCATGAACCTGCTTCTCGACGACGAAGAGGCGCCGGTTGTCTGGAGAGGCCCGGTCGTCGCCGGCGTCCTGCAGCAGTTCTGGCAGGATGTCGACTGGGGCGAGGTAGACTATATGTTTGTCGACATGCCTCCGGGAACCGGTGATGTGCCGCTGACCGTCTATCAGAGCCTGCCGGTCAAGGGCATCGTCGTCGTCACCACGCCGCAGGACCTGGTTCAGCTCATCGTCAAGAAGGCCTTCAATATGGCTAAGATGATGAATGTCCCCATCCTGGGAGTCATTGAGAACATGAGCTATCTCGAGTGCCCGGACTGCGGCAGGCACATTGATGTCTTCGGAAAGTCCAAGGCCTCTGAAATTGCTGAACAGCTGGGTGTTCCGGTTCTTGCTACCCTGCCGATCAACCCCGAAGTTGCCGAGGCCGTCGACGCCGGCAATATTGAGGAGATCAATATTGTTGAGGTCAACCGGGCGTTTGACAAGATTGCCGAAGAGGTTAAATGAATTCTGAAAAATCTGAAATTTTTCGCAGTCCGCTGTCGTGGCGGGCTGCTTTTTTTATCATATTGGCCCGTTTGTTATTCCAAATTTTGAAAATTTTAATCCAAATTCTATATATCAAATTTGGACTAACACTTTTTGAAAATTGTTGAAATAAGTTCGTCGATGGTCTCCATTGAGAGAGGATGCTCCAAAGTTTCTGTCGTGAAAAACAAATTGATTCCTGGAATATATTGATTTCTCTGATACAGATGCAGTTTCTTCAGAGTTTTTTGAGCATACTCCGGGTCATCAATTCTGCCAAAGTGCTCATACAGAATCGTGCGGCTGCTCTGAGGCAGAAAGATTGTGAAATCTGGAAATACTGTACCGTATCCCTTCAAATAGACTCTGCACTCATACCGAAATGGAACGTCATAATGCAGGAGTCTTGAGACAATAAGCACTTCCGACTTAGATCGGACGCGCAGCCCGTTTGGACAGAGATAGGCACTGCTGTCCGGTGGCCTTTTCTGCGGGTAGGGCTCTTGCTCCCACTTTTGTCTGGGGGTTTTCCACGGCTGCAGCAGTTCCTGTCTCTGGGGAGGCAGCGAGTTATAAATTTTTTCATATGGGATGGCCGGGCAGTTTTTCCGATAGGTCAGAATGGCGTTTTTCTCTTTTTTCGCAGAGCGAACGATTTTTTCCAGATATTGCTTACGCTCTAATTTGTAAAGCAGCACCTCGTCTTCCGGAGCATGCAGATATCGAGTTTCGTTTGGACTGCAGTATTGATAATAACGACCCATGGCTTTCAGCCGCCCTTCCGGCATTCCTTCCAGCTCCTGCTCTGCCTCAGCAATGACCTGATTTAATTCCTGAAGTCGATTCATGGTCTAAGCTTAGCCGCCTTGCCCGCCGACTTCAACCATCTGGCACCGATGGTATCAAATTTGGAGCAGGAGGCAGGAAAAAGGCCCCGACTTTCGCCGGGGCCACGCTTTAAATTCCGATTTCTTTCACTTTGAACTCCTGCCCGCCCAGAATGGTTTTCCGGCGCGATCCACATTTGGGACACACACCTTTCTGATCCATTACATTGTAGAGGCTGTGGCAGTCGCTGCACATGGCCTCGCCGCGGACGATGTCCATTTTGAGCTCGGACCCTTCGTAGACCGGTTTGTCCTCAGTCAGGATGGGGAAGTATCGCTCAAAGAAGACCGGCAGGTAGCCGGTGAGTTCTCCGACTTCGAGCCGCAGGTAGCGGATGTGGGAGATATGGTGTTCTTCCGCAATTTCTTCGCCCATGTCGACTGCCTTGGAAAGTACGGCGACTTCATGCATGAGAACTCCTCCTTATTTCGTAATATTTTCCCATCCCTCGCGGCCTCTGAGCGCCGAGGTGACCTTGCTGACGGCGGTGTTGACGGTCTTGCGGCCGATCTCCTGAACGACGGCGGGGACGAGGTGCTCGTAATCGGCGCCGAAGGCGTTGAAGTCGCGGGTCAGATGGATGGCATCGAACTGGCACTGGACGGTGCAGAGGCCGCAGCCGATGCAGATGCCTTCATCGACGTGGGCGGCGCCGCACTCCAGGCAGCGGGATGCCTCGCGATGTACCTGTTCCTCCGTGAGCGGCAGGCGCTCATCGGCCATGGTTTTGGCTTTGGCGGTGTCGGTGCCGGGAACGGCACGCTTGGAGTTGTTGTAGCTGCCGATAATCAGATTGTCTTTATCAATGTACTTGAAGTTATCCCGCTTCATGCGGCCGAGCACAAGGCTGTGGCCCTCCCAGACGTAGCGATGCAGGGAGTCAGCGCCCTCTTTGCCGGCGGCAATGGCGTCAATCAGGAAGCGCGGGCCGGTGTAGACATCGCCGCCGACGAAGACATCGGGCTGCGCGGTCTGATAGGTCCAGCTGTCTGCCTCAGCGCGTCCGCCGCGGCCGACGACCACCTTGCTGCCGTCCAGGAGTCTGCCCCACTGGATGGACTGGCCGATGGCGGCGAGTACGGCTCCGCACGGAATTTCCATGGTGTCGTTTTCATCGTACTGCGGGTTGAAGCGGCCGTCCGCGTCTTTGACCTGCGTGCAGCGCTTCATAATGATGGACGAAACTTTTCCGCCCTTGACGACAATTTCCTTCGGGCCCCAGCCGCACTCGACTTTGATGCCCTCGGCCTCGGTCTCTTCGACTTCGTCGTCGGCTGCGGGCATCTCATCCCGCTGCTCCAGGCAGAGCATCGTGATGTCCTCGGCGCCCTGGCGCAGAGCGGTGCGGGCGACGTCGACGGCTACATTGCCGCCGCCGATGACGACGACTTTCTTCGGCAGAGTTTCGTTTTCGCCGTTGGCGACGCTGCGCAGGAAGTCAATTCCGGAGATGACATCTTTGCTCTCGTCCTCGCCCGGAACGCCGAGTTTGCGGCCGCCCTGGGCGCCGATGGCGACGTAGAATCCCTTGAATCCCTGGGCGCGGAGCTCATCCAGCGTAACATCTTCGCCGACTTTGACGCCGCATTTGATCTCGACGCCAAGTTGGCGCAGAACGTCAATTTCGGCCTCGACGACGTTTTTCTCCAGGCGGAAGTTCGGAATGCCGTAGACCATCATGCCGCCGGGCTTCTTCTCCTGCTCAAAGACGGTGACGTCGTGGCCGAGAACCGCCAGGTAGTAGGCGCAGGACAGGCCCGCGGGGCCGGCGCCGATGACGGCAATCTTATGGCCCTTGTCAAATTTCTTTTCGGGTACGTAGCGGTCTTCCTCGGCAATTTCACGGTAGGCGAGGAATTTTTTGACCTCGTCGATGGCGACCGGCTCATCGACGTCGCCGCGGGTGCAGACCTGCTCGCAGAAGCGGGCGCAGACGGCGCCGCAGACGGCCGGGAACGGGTTCTCTTTCTTGATGAGCGCCAGGGCCTCATCGTAGCGGCCCATGCCGGCGAGCTTCAGATAACCCTGAACGGCAATATGGGCGGGGCAGTTGGTCTTACATGGTGCGGTACCGGTTTCATCGACGACGTGTTTGCGGTCGGTGAGGAACGAATCGCGCTTCCAGTACTTGCTGGTGAAGAGGAGGTGGTCCGCCGGGGTGGGTTCGTTCGGAATTTCCACCGGCTCTTTCTGACAGAGCTTCTGGCCGAGGCGGACGGCGTTCTGCGGGCAGATCTCAACGCAGCAGCCGCAGGCGACGCAGTTCTTCGGGTTGACGTGGGCACGGTAGTTGGAAGCGGAGAGGGACGGGGACTGGGTGTACCAGGAAGTCTTCAGCGCCATGCAGTTGTCCCAGCCGCAGTTGCAGATGAAGACGGAGAAGTCCGGACCGTCGATATTGGAGAGCTGGTGGACATAGCCGAGCTCCTCGGCGCGTTTGAGGATTTTTTCGCACTCCTCGCGGGTAATGCGGCGGGCCTTGCCGGCGCGGATGGCGGACTCGGCGTGTTTGCCGATCTGAATGCACCAGTCGCCGCGGAGATCGGCGGTGCCCTCGCCGGTCATCTCGCGGAGCTTGCGGCATTCGCATTCGGCGACGCCGATGGAGTCGCCGACCTTGTCCAGCCAATAGGAGATCTCCTCGTACTTGACGCGGCGGGTCTCATTCTGGATGGCGGACTCCACCGGGATGGCGCGCATCAGCGCGTTGCCCATGGGGACGAAGCCGGTGATCTTCTTCTGGAGATCCAGAATATAATTCTTAAATGCGGTGGCGGTCTCCGGGTATTTGTCGGTCATTTCGGTGGTCATGACGGTGTTTTCCATGGCGCCGGGTGCAAAGACCTGCAGAATGACGTGGTCGACGCCGGAGGTGTCGTCCGGGTCGTTCCAGTACTCCAGCGGGCCGGCATCGACGAGCTTTGCAACCATTTTGGCGCACTCCGCTATGTCCATGCCCTCGAGTTTTGCGAGTTCGTCCATGGTGTAGGTCTTCCGCAGCTTCATCTTCAGCAGGAAGTCAATCATATCGTCGTCGAGAATGCGGTCATAGAAGATATATTCCCAGGATTTTTCCGTCGGGACCGGATTCAGCATGTTCATGTGACGGACGAGTTTCATCAGATTTTTGCGGGGCTTAGGATTGCTGTCCCAGTAGGCCTGCATATTCTGCTTCTCGCCCTCTGTCCATTGATGTTTACCCATAAAATACATCCCTTTCTGTGAAAAATATCACAAATATTTCTCGGCTTTATTATAAAAAATAGAACATCTGTTCAAATAAGATGAATTGTACAGATTCTCTCATTTTGTTATATTTAAAGGGAACTATAACATTTGAGAGAGGGGAGCAGCGTGAACGGTAATAAGGAGCGGACGAAGAAGGCTATTTTGGATGCGTTTAACGAGCGGATCGCCCGGGAGGATTTTTCCCGGATCTCCGTGGCGGAGATCTGCCGCGGGGCAAATGTCAGCGCTGCGACGTTCTACCGCTATTTCAGCGACAAATACGACGTGATGAATGAGAACTATCGTCGTATTCTATTCGCGTGTGCAAGCCGCCCGGACGTCCACGGGTACCGGGATCTCTATTACCAGCTCTATTCCTTTGCCCAGGGCTCCCTCTGGCGCTCGATCCGCTATTCGTTTCGCTCAGAGGGCGTCAACTCCCTGCGCCGCTTTGTCGCGCAGTATTCTTACGCGTTTGCGGAAGCCATTACCAGGCAGAATCGCGGCGGGAAGGGGTACACCGAGGTGGAATCCATGCAGTGCCGCGTCTTCTGCGACGGCATCGGCCAGATGTACGAGGACTGGACATTCGGCCGCTATCACATTCCGCCGGACGAGGCGGCAGACGCGCTGTGTGCTATCATGCCGCCGACGCTGCGGAACTACTGGCTGGTGCGGTCGCTGCGTCCGGAGGATGTGCAGATGAGCGGTTAGCATCTTCTGACTCGTGAAAAACAGGGGTTTGGTGTAGATTTTTCTACACCAGACCCCTGTTTTTGCCGTTTTGGTGTAGTTTTTCAGGCTTCCGGACAAGTGCCAATTATTCCATTTTTTCGATTCGCAAAAGTGCTACACTCAAATTGATGATAAATTGACAAACTCTGTCCGCACGAAACCAGGGGCAGAGAACAGGAGGGAAAAATGAAAACACTCGCTTACCACTATGACTTTCTGCGGCTCGGCCTGACCATCGGCGCATCGAAGATCGATCGCCGCGCATTCAATGCGAATTTCTCCATGGTCTATTTTGACAAGATGAAAGATCCGAAGCTGCCGCGGGAGGATTTTGTCCGTGTCCGCAATATTCAGACCGGCATCTGTGGCTCGGACATGTCCCTGTACACGGCACATCAGTCACCGAAGATGAGCCTTGCCTGGCTGCCGTCATATCAGACAAATACTTATATGGGGCACGAAACGGTCGGCATTGTGGAAGAGGTCGGCAGCGCGGTCACTTCCATAAAAGTCGGTGACCGGGTTGTGCTTCAGAAATATCTTCCCTGCTGCGCCACGAAGGGCATTCCGCCGGAAGAGTGGTGCGACAACTGCAAGAAAGAGGATTATGTCATCTGTACGAATATGGGGCAGAAGGCGGAGCCCGTCCACGTAATCGGAGCCGGAATGGGAGATCAGTACCTGGCGCCGGAGACCTGCGTCATGAAAATCCCGGACTGCATCTCCAATGACTACGCTACAATGATTGAGCCCTGCGCCGTCTCCATGCACGCGGTCCACAAGAAAATCCCCAACCCGGGCGATAAGGTAGTTGTTCTCGGAGGCGGCATGATCGGTCTCAACGTTGTGCAGTTTATTAAACTGCTTCAGCCGGACTGCACGGTCTACTTGCTGGAGAAGGCTCCCATGAAGCAGGAGATTGCCAAACGTGTCGGCGCGGATGAAATTATTTCCGGCGACCCATATGCTTTTCTGGAAAAGAAGACCGACGGTACTCGCTATGTCGATTCGTTCAATAAAAAGAACGAGTGGCTCCTGAACGGTGTTGATGTCGTTTTTGATACCATCGGTGCACAGTGGGCGTTCAACATGGGCATTCATCTGCTGAAAGCCCGCGGCACGTATGTCAAAGTCGGTATTCAGATGGTGCCCACTACCATCGATGAGACCCCCATCTGGAACCAGGAGCTCAATATCATCGGTGTGGACTCCTACGGACTGGATTCTTACCATGGTGAGATCTATCAGTCTTTCCATCTGGTCCGCAAGCTTATGGAGGAAAACAAGATTGACCTTGAGGGGTTCATCACGCACCGCTTCCCGCTGGAACAGTACAAGGACGGCTTCTCACAGGTGTTGTTCCATGGCAACGATACCATTAAGATTGTCCTGGAGTGCGAATGATTTCGGGAGGCATGTGACGGGTCAGTATTTCTAATACTCGATTTTCGGGGGTCTGGTGTAGATTTTTCTACACCAGACCCCTGTTTTTGCCGTTTTGGTGTAGATTTTAAGGCTCGAAAATGCCACCATCCCCCTGAAAATGGTATACTAGTTCTCATAGATTATCTGGGGAGGCCGACCATGGGACGCTACGAGAATTATGTCGGGGTCTTCGACTCCGGCGTTGGAGGATTAAGTGTGCTGCAGGAGCTCGTCAAAGAACTGCCGTACGAAAACTTTTACTACTTCGGCGACTCGGCCAATGCACCTTACGGCGAAAAATCTGCGCGGCAGATCCGCAAGCTTGCCGTCGCCATTGCAGACCATATGGTGGAAGAGGGCTGCAAGTCTATCGTCATTGCCTGCAACACCGCCACCAGCGCCGCTGCGCCGAAAATTCGCGCCAAGTACGACGCCGACATTCCGATTCTCGGCATTGAGCCCGCGCTGAAGCCCGCAGCAGAGCACTTCCCCAACGGAAAAATCCTCGTCATGGCCACGCCGGCTACCCTGAAGCTCGACAAATACCACAAACTTTCCAAACGCCTGGAGGGCCGCGCCGAATTTCTTCCGGTCATGTGCACCGGACTTGCGGCCCGCGTGGAGCAGGGCAATCTGGAGGCGCCCGACTTGCACAATCTGCTGCAGAGCCTCATCGGCTCCTACCGCGGTCAGGTAGATGCAGTCGTACTGGGCTGCACGCACTACCCGTTTTTGAAACGCCAAATCCGATCCATCCTGGGCGAAGACATTCCGCTTTTTGACGGCGGCGCCGGAACCGCAAGGCAGCTTCGCCGCAGGTTGGCGGCCCATAATCTGCTGGCCCCGGAAAAGGGGGCACCCGGCCATGTCGTGCTCGATTCAAGCCTGAAAACGAAAGAGGCCCGGGAAATCTATGAGATGCTGTACCGGGAACCCATTGAGCCATAGGGCAATCCTATAGCAAAATACAAAATATCAATATTACCCATTCACAGGCCTGGCATGGTAAAGTTCTCTCATAAGAGAGGGGAGCTATACTATGCCAGGTTATGTTTTGGGTAGTTATCTGATCTATGTCATCATTAACGCGTTTACACCGGGGCCCGGCAACCTGCTGGCGCTGAACACGGTGACCAATTTCGGGAAGCGCCGCGGCCGTCCGCTGTTTTTCGGCACGTTTCTCGGGTATTACACGGTGCAGTTTACGAATGCGTGTATCGTGTATACCGTTGGATCGCTTGCGCCGCAGGCACTTCGGTACCTGAAGTATATCGGGGCGGCGTACATCTTATTCCTGGCTATCAAGATTGCGGTGAGCCGGCCGCCGGAGGCGGAGGGGGAGAAGAAGGCTTCTTTCCTGCAGGGATTCCTGCTGCAGCTGGTCAACGTCAAAATCTGGCTGTTCGGCCTGACCGCACTGACCGGCTATGTCACCGACTACAGTACTTCGTTCGGTGTGCTGCTGGGATTCCAGATGTTCCTCGCCACCGTGGGCTGCCTGGCCACGATCACCTGGGTGGAACTCGGTGCCCTGCTGCAGAATTTCTATCAGCGCCACTATCGGCCGGTTAACGTGGTGTTGGCGCTGACGCTGGGAGAATGTATCTATAGTATATTAAGATAAGGGGATGCCGCAGAGTTTCTGCTCTGCGGCAAAATTTTTTGAAAAAGTTGTAATAAAGTAGTTGACACCTCTGAAGTAACATGGTATATTACAACCATCGGAAGTAAACAAAAACATTACATCAAATAAAACACAGGAGGAACTTACCATGAAAAAAATCGCAGTTGTCGCCGCAGGCGGAAGAGTCGCAAAGAAAGTTATCACCGAAGCTGTCAATCGCGGGTTCGATGTCACCGCTTTCGGCCGCAAAGAGGAAAACGTAACGGACGCGCAAACTTACATCAAGAAGGACATTTTTGATCTGACGAAAGCGGATCTCGCGGGCTTCGACGCCGTCGTCGATGCATTCGGTACCTGGACCGAAGAAACTCTGCCGCAGCACAGCACCACGCTTGCCCATCTGTGCGATCTCCTCGCCGGTACGGACACTCGTCTCCTGATCGTCGGCGGCGCCGGATCGCTCTATGTTGACCCGGAGCACACCACCACCGTATCTCAGCTCCCGACGTTCCCGGATGCCTTTAAGCCGGTGGCTTTCGCCCAGGCCGCCGCACTTGCGGATCTCCGCAAACGCAGCGATGTCAAATGGACCTACATCAGCCCGGCCGCTGATTTCCAGGCAGACGGCGAGCGCACCGGCAAGTATCTGCTCGGCGGCGAGGAGTACTTCACCAACGAGGCCGGCGAATCCGTCATTTCGTATGCCGACTATGCCATTGCCATGGTAGACGAAATTGAGAAGGGCAGCCATATTCAGGAGCGCATCAGCGTCGTAAAGGCGTAAAATAAGAGCAGAGAGGAGTGGAACGTTATGGCATTGGCTCAAAAATATCTTCGTATTCTGGCGGAAGAAATTCACTCGTCAGTGGTGGCGACCACCGATGACGAGGGACACCCTGTGACCCGCGCCATCGATATCATGCTGGCCGATGCCGATACGTTCTATTTTCTGACTGCAAAAGGCAAGGCGTTCTGTGATCAGCTCCAGCGGCGCCCCTATATTGCGGTCACCGGTATGACCGGCGGCAGCACGATGGAGCGGAAGGCGGTTTCGGTGCACGGAAAAGTTTCGTGCATTGGAACGCAGAAACTCGACCAAATCTTTCTTCGCAACCCCTACATGGCGGAGATCTACCCGACGGAAGTTTCCCGAAAAGCCCTGATGGTTTTCAAGATGGAGCGGGGAGAGGGCGAGTTCTTTGATCTCTCCACGAAACCCATTACCCGGGAGACCTTTGCCGTGGGAGGTGCTGAGGAATCCGCCGAGGAGGCGCCATTTTTCATTACAGACGCCTGCATCGGCTGCGGCAAATGCGTGGATGTATGTCCCCAGCAGTGCATTGACACAACGAAACTTCCTTTCCGCATTGAGGCATCCCACTGCCTGCACTGCGGAAACTGTCAGACGGACTGCTCGGTCGGCGCAGTCGTGAGGAGGGAACGAGCATGAATCAGATTTACCTGTCAGGAGGCTGCACCGAAGATCCTGCGGAGCAGGAGCGTCTGTTCCACGAACAGCTGAAAAATGCAGATGCCGTCCTCATCGGTGCCGGTGCGGGGCTCTCCACCGCAGCCGGATTCGACTACAGCGGTCCGGTCTTCGCCCGATGGTTTGCCGATTTCATTGCCCGGTTCGGCATTCGCGACCAGTACAGCGGAGGCTTCTACCCCTTCCCGGACCAGGAGACCTTCTGGGCCTGGTGGAGCCGTGCCATCTATCTGAACCGCTATCTCGATCCACCAAAGCCGGTCTATCCCGCCCTCTACCGCCTCGTGCGCGATTCGAATTATTTCGTCCTTACCACGAATGTGGATCACCAGTTCCAGAAAGCGGGATTTGCAAAAGATCGGCTGTTCTATACGCAGGGGGATTACGGTCTGTTCCAGAGTGTAACCCCCAAAATTCAGAAGACCTACGACAATGAGGAAAGCGTTCTGCGTATGCTGGAGGCGCAGGGCTTCGCCCGGAATGACGAGGGCATTTTTGAGCCTCCGGAGGATCTGGACAGGCTGTCCATGCGCATTCCAACTTCGCTGATTCCGATCTGCCCGGACGACGGCAGCGCCATGACCACCAACCTGCGGATCGACGGCAATTTTGTACAGGATGAAGGGTGGTATGCGGCGCAGCGCCGGTACCATGAATTCCTGGACCGGCACGAAGACGATCACATCTTGTATCTGGAGCTCGGCGTCGGCATGAATACGCCCGGAATCATCAAGATTCCGTTCTGGCAGCGGGTCGATCAGAACCCGAACAGTTTTTTCGTCACAATCAATCAGGGAGATGCGGCGTGCCCGTCACAGATTGCGGATCGCGCGGTGTGCATCAACCGGGATATCGGGAAGGTGCTGGGCGTATGACCCAAATGGAACAGCTGGAATTCTGTATTCAGGCGCTGGAGCGGGAGATGCCGGAGTACCTCTCCTACGGCGTGCCGCAGGAACCCGAAGAGGCCTTTCGCCTCTTTCGGGCGCTCTGCAATGTCCGGATGCCCGCGCCGGCCGAAGAATCTTTTCTGCGCGTTCAGGATGAGATGCTGCAGGAGATGACACGGGAAAAAGGGATCGTGGAGGCCGAAAGCCTGCCATGTACCCCGCGAAACCCGCAGATCTCCCTGTGGCAGGGCGACATCACGACACTGCGCAGCGACGCTATTGTCAACGCGGCCAACAGCCAGATGCTCGGCTGTTTCCAGCCGCTGCACGGGTGCATCGACAACATCATTCACACAATGGCCGGTGTTCAGCTGCGGAACAAGTGCTATACTATTATGCAAAAACAGGGTCACGAAGAGCCCACCGGCCAGGTGAAATGCACACTGGGCTACAACCTGCCGGCAAAATTCGTCCTGCACACGGTCGGTCCCATTGTCATGGGAGATCTCACGGAGCAGAACGAAGAAGATCTTCGTTCCTGCTACCGGTCCTGTCTGGACGAGGCCACGCGGCAAGGATGTAAATCCATTGCGTTTTGCTGCATTTCGACCGGGGTGTTTCGTTTCCCGGCGGACCGCGCCGCTGAAATTGCTGTGGAGACCGCGGAGGAATGGCTGCATCAAAATGAGATGCACGTCATTTTCAACGTGTTCAAGGACCGCGACCGCGCCATTTACGAAAACTTATTGGGGAAGTAACATGCAGATTTCAACGAAATTTACCATCGCCATCCACATCCTGACCGCCGTCAAATATTTCGGCGAAGAGACGAAAACGACCAGCAAACTGCTGGCCGGCAGCATCGGGACCAATCCGGTCATCGTGCGCAACATTATGCTGCAGCTGCAGGACGCCGACCTGATTACGGTCAAGCGCGGACCGGGCGGCATTACGCTGAACCGCCCGCTGTCGGAGATCACGTTTCTGGATGTCTACCGCGCGGTGGAGACCAACAGCGACGAAAATCTGTTTCGCTTCCATGAGAACCCGAACCCCGCATGCCCGGTGGGGAGAACCATTCATGTGTCCCTGGACGGGGAGCTGAACGATATTCAGAAGGATTTTGAAGAGGATCTCTCCCGGCGGACCGTGGAGGACGTTTACGAAAATATTGTGCGTGCGAATAAGGGCGCGTGAAAAATAACATAATATAGGAAGGACTGCTGCAGAAAATCGTTTTGCAGCAGTCCTTCCCTTTTCGTTGCTTATCCAACAGAACTGCCGCGGTCAGCGTGCTATATTGGGGTCAGAAAGAAAATTGCGGCAGATTGAGACTTCGAAAGGAGCACAGCATGAAGAAACAGGTAAAAGGCAATGTTACGTGGGTCGGCTATCTTGACTGGGAGCTCGAATAATTTCACGGGGATGATTATTCCATTCTCAACGGGAGCAGTCAGAACGCATACTTAATTCGCGAGGGAAAGAATGTTCTTGTGGATACGGTGTGGGCACCGCACAAGGATGATTTCATTGAGAACCTGAAGAAGGAAATCGATCTCAAGGACATTGACTACGTCATTGCCAACCACGGCGAGTGCGACCATTCCGGATCTCTTCCCGCGCTGATGGCGGAGATCCCGGATGTCCCGATCTACTGCACGGCAAACGCAGTCAAGAGTCTCGAGGGTCAGTATGGCAAGCGCGGCTGGAATTTCCACACCGTCCATACCGGCGACACCCTGGATATCGGGAATGGCAAGCAGCTGATTTTCGTCGAAATGCGGATGCTCCACTGGCCGGATTCCATGGCCACCTTCCTGACCGGCGACAATATCCTCTTCTCCAACGATGCGTTCGGTCAGCACTATGCTGTAGAAGAGCTGTTCAACGACAAAGCCAACCAGTGCCTCCTGCAGAAAGAGGCCATGAAATATTTCGCAAATATTCTGAATCCTTTCGCTCCGATTCTGAAGCGGAAACTGGAGGAGATTACGAAACTGAATCTTCCCATTGAGATGATTGCGCCGTCCCACGGTGCCATCTGGCGGGACAATCCGATGCAGATTGTCGAGAAATACGCCGCCTGGGCCGATGCCTACCAGGAGGACCAGATTACCATCGCCTTCGATACGATGTGGAACGGGACCGAAAAGCTGGCTCACCGCCTCGCCGACGCGATCCATACCCAGAGCCCGAACACCGTCGTCAAGGTCTTCAATATTGCAAAAGCGGATAAGAACGAAGTTATGACGGAAGTGTTCAAGTCGAAGGCCATTGCAGTCGGATCACCGACGGTTGGCAACAGCATTCTCTCCAGCGTTGCCGGCTGGATGGAGTTCCTCCGCCAGCTGAAATTCAAAAACAAGCGCGCCGCCGCGTTTGGCTGCTATGGCTGGAGCGGCGAATCTGTCAAGGTCCTCCAGACGAAGCTGCAGGAGGCCGGCTTTGAAGTGGTCGGCGAACCGGTCCGCAGTCTCTGGAATCCGGAGGAGGCCGATTTTGAAAAGATGGATGCCCTTGCCGCAGCGCTGCTTGGATAAGACGAAAAAAGACTGCCTCACGGCAGTCTTTTTTGCGTTAATTGTGGCGTAAGATTTCGCATAGCTGTTGGACATTCTGTCTGGTCGTCGCCCAGCTGGTGGCAATTCGCGCAATTGTATGGTCAGAATCTGACTTCTCCCAGAACCCGAGCTCCACGTCGGCGGAGATGCGCTCATACTGCGTATCCTCCAGGTTTACGAAAATTGTCGAGATAGGATTCCAGCGCGGGAGCAGAGAGCTTATCCTTCTCGCCGGGCACCGGAAGTACCTTGTGGCCGCCGAACTCAATGGCACCTGCCTCGTGGATGGCAATATGCCCGCTTGATACGGCGATTACCCCCTCACACGGCCGTAGAAATCCATCAATTATGACGGAATTGGTCTGCGTGCCGCCGACCAGAAAGAACACATCGGCGTCGGGTGTCCCGCAGGCATGCCAGAAAGTGGGTGGAAATTTCCCCACAGCCACTATCGTCCACCAGCCACCAACTACTATCTACTATTCGCCAGTCACGCAGCCTCCCTCGCCCCTCAAAAAAGTCTATATCTGTTGTCTTTCCAACCGAATATCCGCCCCCAACCGCCTATAGTAAAGCTGGGCCCTCTAACAGGCCTGCAGAAATCAACCATTGCGGAAAAATGCGGAACATGATACCATATAACCCAGAAAGTTAGCTAATGCTAACTTCAACTAATACCAACCAAAAATTCCTGAACGAAACTTCTCAGAAGCAGTATAGGAGGAACCAACTATGAAAAACGCACAGACAATTGAGAAAGTAATTGGGCGTGAAATCATCGACTCCCGCGGAAATCCCACGGTAGAGGCCGAGGTTATTCTGGCGGACGGAACCGTCGGACGCGGTGCATCGCCGAGCGGTGCGTCCACCGGTGAGTTCGAGGCGCTGGAGCTGAGAGACAACGACCCGAAGAAATTTGGAGGCAAAGGCGTCTCCAAGGCGGTCGCCAACATCAACGATATCATTGCACCCGCACTGGTCGGTAAAGATGCGTCGGACACCTACGGCGTCGACCAGGTTATGTTTGATCTGGACGGGACGAAAGATAAATCGAAGCTGGGGGCCAATGCCATCCTCGCCGTATCCATTGCGGCGGCAAGAGCGGCGGCCAATTCCCGCGGCGAGCCGCTGTATCGTTTCCTCGGCGGCGTACAGGGCAACGTACTTCCGCTGCCGATGATGAATATCTTAAACGGCGGCGCGCATGCCACCAACTCCGTCGATACGCAGGAGTTCATGATTATGCCGGCCGGCGCCTCTTCCTTCGCCGAAGGTCTTCGCTGGTGCACCGAAGTTTTCCATGCGCTCCAGAAGCTCCTGAAGGCAGAGGGCAATACTACGGCCGTCGGCGACGAGGGCGGTTTCGCACCGAACCTGAAAGACGACGCCGATACCATTGAGCATATCCTTCAGGCCATCCGCGATGCAGGGTATGAACCGGGCAAAGATTTCGTTCTCGCCATGGATGCCGCATCCTCTGAGTGGAAGAGCGAAAAGGGAAAAGGGTTCTACCATCAACCGAAATCCGGAAAGGACTTTACGTCCGATGAGCTGATCGCGCACTGGGGCGAGCTCATTGAGAAGTATCCTATCTACTCCATCGAGGACGGCCTCGATGAAGAGGACTGGGAGGGCTGGCAGAAGATGACAGCCGAGCTGGGCGACAAGGTTCAGCTGGTCGGCGACGATCTGTTTGTCACGAACACGGAGCGGCTGGCCAAGGGCATCTCGCTCGGGTGCGCCAACTCCATCCTCATCAAGCTGAACCAGATTGGATCGGTTTCGGAGACGCTGGACGCCATCAAGATGGCGCACAACGCCGGCTACACCGCCATCGTATCCCACCGTTCCGGTGAGACCGAGGACACCACCATTGCAGACCTTGCCGTAGCCATGAACTCCGCACAGATTAAGACCGGTGCCCCGTCCCGCTCGGAGCGCGTCGCCAAGTACAACCAGCTGCTGCGCATTGAAGAGGAGCTCGGCGACAGCGCCGTCTTCCCGGGCAAAGCAGCCTTCCACTTCACAAAAGCGTAACACTAGAAAGGAAACGCCTATGTCCATGATTGGAAAAGAAGTCCAGGACTTCAAAGTCACCGCATTTCAAGATAACGACTTCCACGAGGTCACGAAGCAGGATCTGCTTGGCAAGTGGTCGGTGCTGTTCTTCTATCCCGCAGATTTTTCGTTCGTGTGCCCCACGGAGCTGGAAGACCTGCAGGAGCACTATCCAGCGTTCCAGGAGGCCGGCTGCGAAATCTACGCCATCTCGAGCGATTCCCAGTACGTCCACATGGCCTGGCATGAACACTCCAAGCGAATTTCCACAATTACTTATCCCATGCTCGCGGACCCGACCCATGCACTCATGCGGGATCTCGACGTCCTCATTGAGTCCGCCGGCCAGGCCGAGCGCGGCACGTTCATCCTGAATCCGGAGGCGAAAGTCGTCGCCTACGAGGTCAGCGCCGGAAACGTCGGCCGCAACGCCGACGAACTTCTGCGCAAACTGCAGGCGTGCCAGTTCGTCGCCGAACACGGCGATGAGGTCTGCCCTGCCCGTTGGAAGCGCGGCGAGAAAACTCTGAAACCGGGTGCCGATTTGGTCGGCGCTCTGTAATCGATTCCCTGAGTGAGCCGTGCCGTGAAGGCACGGCTCTTTCTTTCAAAAAACTTCAAAAACATGCAGAAATGCTCTTTTCTTCTGCGAAATTTCTGGTATACTGTGCTCGAGCACGAAAACAATTTAACAATATCTTGTTTCTATAGAAAGGATGTCATCTATGGTCAATCTTCGAAAAGTCGCCGTCATCGGCTGCGGATTTGTCGGATCCGCCTCTGCGTTTGCACTGATGCAGAGCGGACTGTTTTCGGAAATGGTGCTGATCGATACGAATCAGGCCAAGGCAGAGGGCGAGGCGCTGGATATCAGCCACGGCGTGCCGTTTACGAGCCCCATGGAAATTTACGCCGGGACCTATGATGATATTGCGGACGCCGCGGTCATCGTGGTCACCGCCGGAGCGGGACAGAAGCCCGGCGAGACGAGGCTGGATCTCGTCAAGAAGAACACGGGAATCTTTAAATCGATCCTGCCGGAAATCGCAAAGCGGAAGTGCGAGGGGATCCTCCTGGTTGTGGCGAACCCCGTGGATATCCTGACCTACACCGCGGTCAAATACAGCGGAATGCCCGAATCCCGGGTCATCGGCTCCGGCACCACCCTGGACACCGCGCGATTAAAATATCTTCTCGGACGGCATCTCGATGTCGACCCCCGCAGCGTGCACGGCTTCATCATCGGTGAGCACGGGGACAGCGAGATTGTCGCCTGGAGCAGCGTCAACGTCTCCGACGTACCGCTGACCGATTTCTGCGAAATGCGCGGCCACCACGAACACGACAAGACCATGCACGAGATCGGCGAGACCGTGAAGAACAGCGCCTACGAAATCATTGAGAAGAAAAAGGCCACCTACTACGGTATCGCCATGTCCGTGGTCCGCATCTGCAAGTCCATCGTGCGCGATGAAAAATCGATCCTCCCAGTCTCCACCATGCTCCACGGCGAGTACAACGTGGACGGCGTCGCCCTGAGCATGCCGACGATCGTCGGCAAAGACGGCGCAGAGACCTTAGTCCCCATGTCGCTGAGCTATGGTGAGCAGAAAGCATTGAACGAGTCTGCGGATGTGCTGAAGGGCGTGATTGCGAAGGCGGAAATCTAAGTGGTAGTCATTATTTAATAATAAAAAGAGCGTGCCGGGGGGCACGCTCTTTTTGCGTTTGGGGTGCGGGTGCGAAGGCTTGCGCTGACTAGGGCGTTGAGGATGAAGCTGGATTGCGCAGAGAGCAGGGCGCTGTGTCCTGGGTGCGAAAATTTGCGCAGGCTGGGCGTCAAGGATGCTGATGGATTGCATAGAGAGCCGGGCAACGCGCCCGCATTTTATCAATTGCAATGATTTGATACAGGCTTTTGGAAATGGAATTCCAAAAAGCGGCAGATTTTGAAAATGGAAAGCTAAAAAACGGCAGATTTTGAAAATGGAAAGCTAAAAAACGGCAGATTTGGGAAATGGAAGTCGAAAAGTTCGCGTGGCAGTGAGATGTGGTACAGGTTTATGCATCTATATTTTTACTAAGGAATCAAGTTAGTTTTGCTGTGCTATCTATTGCCAACTTATGGTGACTTTTTTATTAGTTGTAATGTTATGTATCAAATACAGGTAATCCATTTATTCCATATGGTTCTTTGCTATTTGAAACAGGGACTAATTTATCTTGATCATTAAATTTATATAAGCTGTAATAACTTCCTTTGTCTTCAATGGTTCCAATAGTGGTAGTAATAACACCATCGTTATTTATTGCTCCATAGGTAATATAAGGATCAGTACCACCGAAAATTTCAATGCCAGTATTATTTCCAAAATCAATAGTTACATAGACATAAGTTCCATTTTGATCTTTATACCACTGTACAAAGTCTTTGATTTCCTGGTATGGTCGTTTATTAAGCTTTTTGGCTTTCATATGAATAATTCCATATTTCCCCATTAACTCAGTTTGGGTACCATTGTACATTTCATGCGTATCTATTTTCTTGGGACTCAGTTTACTAGAATAATTTGTGTGCATAAGGCATGCAAAAACAATGATTAATATAGCAAAGAAGAATAATAAAAATCTTCTTAATGTTCTTCTACCGATTCTTTCCGTGAAAGTATTATTCATATTTTTTCCATCCTGTTTTAGATGGTTGATTGTAAATTGAAGTTGGACAACTGAATAACAAAAGATCCATGGCTGGG
>UQOE01000011.1 GCA_900542575.1 uncultured Oscillospiraceae bacterium | reverse complement strand
AACGCTTGCCACCTACGTATTACCGCGGCTGCTGGCACGTAGTTAGCCGTGGCTTCCTCCAAGGGTACCGTCATTTGTTTCTTCCCCAAGGACAGAGGTTTACAATCCGAAGACCGTCCTCCCTCACGCGGCGTTGCTGCATCAGGCTTGCGCCCATTGTGCAATATCCCCCACTGCTGCCTCCCGTAGGAGTCTGGGCCGTGTCTCAGTCCCAATGTGGCCGATCGACCTCTCAGTCCGGCTACCGATCGTCGGCATGGTGAGCCGTTGCCTCACCATCTACCTAATCGGACGCGAGCCCATCTCTCAGCGATAAATCTTTGATGTTTTCGTCATGCGGCAAAAACATGTCATGAGGTATTATCAATCGTTTCCAACTGTTATCCCTCTCTGAGAGGCAGGTTGCTCACGTGTTACTCACCCGTCCGCCACTAAGTCTGCTGAATCGTCATTCCGAAGAAATCAGTCTCAGCAGCTTCGTTCGACTTGCATGTGTTAGGCACGCCGCCAGCGTTCGTCCTGAGCCAGGATCAAACTCTCTAAAAATGGTATTTCAAACGGTACAACCGTTTCAAATCAAATTTAGAAAAGATTCAAAGCTCTTTACTAATTGCTGACAGAAATCTGTCATGAGAATCCGTCTGGATTCTGAGTACTTAAAGAAATTTTCAAGGGTTTCTTTGTTCGTCGTTGTTTAATTTTCAAGGTCCACTAAGTGGTGCGCCTCTCTTGAAGCGCGAGATTTATTATACTCACTGGAAGAAGCTCTGTCAAGAACTTTTTTTGAAGTGAGTCCCGCAACCGACGCAGCTGCGCGGTGTTGGGGTGTGCGCTCCTTGCGAACGCGAGTTATATATTATCACCGGCACCGGACCGCGTCAACACCAAATTTGAACAAATTGTGACCTTTTGGAAACGCCGCCGGGCGTACCGACTTTTCCTGCCAAAATCCGCCCCGCCGCCGGAATCTGCCGACTTTTGCAATTTCAATTCCAAAAACTGCCGTTTTTCGGAATTCCAACTGCAAAAGTCTGTATCAAAGGAGGGAGAATGATGAAAATTTCGCATTTGGGCCGCCTCCGGCACGCAAGTTTGCGTCCGCCACCGCCCATACCAGCAAAAAAGAACTGCCGCAGACCAAAGCCCACAGCAGATCTTGTATATTTAATTGTATAGAGAACTCAGTCAACCGCCTTGTCAAACCACTCGGCAGAGTACTTCATACACTTGTAGGATCCGTTGGTGAAGGCGAGAATCTGGTAGTCGTGCAGAGAGAGCGGGCCGGTGCCGCGGTAGTGCTCGTTCGGAATGCCGAGCTCGTTCATCCGCTCCTCCACTTTGTCAGACTGGCCGTAGGTCATCATGTCCATATCGCCGGACACGATAAGCGTGTGCGGCATGTCCTTAGTAAAGTAGGGAATGGGGTTGATGGTGTGATACAGCGGATCGCCCGTGGGATCTTTTTTGCCGGTGAAGGCGCGCATCATGCAGCGGGCCACCGGGAATTTGTTCATGTTGAACTTGAAGAAGTGATCGACATCGTAGAAGCCGCAGTAGAGCATGGCGCCCTTCAGCTGAATGGGCGGTTCCGGAAGGCCGATCTCCTTGCGGTAGTCCGGGTTGGCAACGGCTGTCTCCACCGCACAGGCCAGATGACCGCCGGCGGAGTCGCCGGAGACGAAGACGTTGTTGAGGTCCAGGTTGTAGGTCTCTGCGTTGTCTTTGATCCACTGCAATGCATCGAACGCATTCTCAAGCGGGTACGGCCAATGGTAGTCGCCGGCATGGGAGATGTCAGGGTCGTTGTATTCGAACCCCTTGACCGCCTTTTTCGGAAGGCCATAGTTCATATTGACGACGAAAGCGCCGTTGTCGGCGAACTGAAAAGCCATGCCGGTGCTGTTGCGCTTGTCGCCGATGATCCAGCCGCCGCCGTGGATGTTCAGAATGACCGGATACTTGTCCCATTTCTGGCTGTCCGGAATGTAGTGCAGGTCGCAGACCTCCACGCCGGGGTTCTTCTGCGAGTAGACCACGTCGTATTCCGATGTGACTGCGGGATAGTTCAGTTCACAGCAGGCCTTGTACTTTACCAGGTTGTCAAGGTCGAATACGGTGGAGAGCACGGTGTTTTCGAGATCAATCATGTTCAAACCTCCTATTTTGATCAAATCTCTCTTGTCTATTGTATCTAATTTTTTCGGACAGTACAACGGAAGTTCTGTTAAAAGAGACAATTGTCCGGACATGCGAGACTTGTGCGTGCCGCCAGACAATCCGGCACTGCGGTTCTGCCCGTGCTTGACAAATGTGGGGCAAACCGCGTCGTGGTGCCGTTTTTCCTTGCCTGGTCTGTACATTATTGGTATAATTAATGAGTTCATTTTTTCACGGGGTTTGTGTGTCTAACACCGAATTGCGCCGAAAGGGAAAGAACCGAACTTAGAAAAGAGACTCTCGTTGAGAATAAAAAGGTGATTCAATGGATAAAATTTATACCAAAGAGGGCTTCAAAGAAGATCTCACTTCGAAGCTCACCCACATTATGGGCGTCATGCCGGAAGAGGCAACGGACGAGCAGTACTACAAGGCAATTGCCATCATGTGCAAAGACCGCCTTGCCCAGAACTGGTTTGACTTCCGCCACAAAGTGCATCAGTCCTCCGACGCCAAGACCGTCTACTACATGTGCATGGAGTTCCTCCTTGGACGTTCGCTGAAAAACAACCTTTATAATATGAATCTGACCTCCGTCGCGGAGGAGGCGCTGGCCGACTTCGGCATTTCGCTGGACAATCTCTATGAATGCGAGCCCGACGCCGGTCTCGGCAACGGCGGTCTCGGCCGTCTCGCCGCCTGCTATCTCGACGCGCTGGCCACCGGCGGCTATTCCGCCATGGGCTACGGCATCCTCTACGAATATGGCATCTTCAAGCAGAAGATCGTCGACGGCTGGCAGACCGAGCTGCCGGACTTCTGGCTTCCGGGCGGCGACGTCTGGCTCGCCCCGCACTCCGACGAGGCCGTCAACGTCAGCTTCGGCGGCGAACTCAAATCCGGCTGGCAGGACGGCTACTATGTAAGTGAAGTCCTGAACGCCAGCTCGGTTGTCGCCATCCCGTACGACATGTACATCAGCGGCAAAGACCGCAAGTCCGTCTCCGTCCTCCGTCTCTGGAAGGCCGAGGCACCGGGTCTGGACATGAAGCTGTTCAACGACGGCGACTACACCCGCGCCATTGAGAAACAGGCCACCGCAGAGGCCATCTGCAAAGTCCTGTATCCGGCCGACAACCATCCGGAAGGCAAGATGCTCCGCCTGCGCCAGCAGTATTTCCTGGTATCCGCCTCCATTCAGGACATCGTCAAGCGCCATCTGCGCCATTACAAAGGCATTGAGTCCATCCCGCAGAAGATGGCAATCCATATCAACGACACCCATCCGACGCTGGCCATCCCGGAGCTCATGCGCATCTGCATGGACGAGTGCGGTTACAGCTGGGACGACGCCTGGAAAATCGTTTCCCAGACATTTGCCTACACCAACCACACGGTCATGAAAGAGGCCCTCGAGTGCTGGCCGGAAGACATCTTCCGCCTGCTCCTGCCGCGCATCTATCAGATCGTAGTTGAAATTGACCGCCGCTACCGCACCTTCATCTGGGACGTCACCCACGATGCCGGCCGCGTCGAGGACATGGCCATCATCTCCAACGGCGTCATCCGCATGGCTAACCTCTGCGTTGCCACCTGCCACAGCGTCAACGGCGTTTCGGCGCTGCACAGTGAAATCCTGAAGAAGACCATCTTCAGCAATTTCTACAACATCACGCCGAACAAGTTCAAGAACGTCACCAACGGCATCGCCTACCGCAGATGGCTCTGCCAGGCCAATCCGGAGCTCACCGACTTCATCACCGAGCTCATCGGGCCGGAGTTCATCCACGACGCCATGCAGCTGGAGAAACTCAAGGACTACACCGACGACAAGCAGGTTCTTGCCCGCATCGGTGAAATCAAGCAGCACAACAAAGATAATTTCTGCAAATTCATCAAAGAGGATCAGGGCATCATCCTGAACCCGAATTCCCTCTTTGACGTCCAGGTCAAGCGCCTCCACGAGTACAAGCGCCAGCACCTGAACGTATACGAAATCATCCACAACTACCTCATGCTCAAGGACAACCCGAACATGGACTTCCAGCCGCGTACCTATATCTTCGGCTCCAAAGCCGCTTCGGGCTACTTCATGGCGAAGAAGATCATCAGCCTCATCGTCAACCTTGCGCAGGTCGTCAACAACGACCCGGATGTCCGCGACCGCATTAAGATTGCGTTCATCGAGGACTACCGTGTCAGCATGGCGGAGCACCTGATGCCTGCCGCCGACATCTCGGAGCAGATCTCCCTGGCCGGCACGGAGGCCTCCGGCACCGGCAACATGAAGCTCATGATCAACGGCGCCGTCACGCTCGGCACCATGGACGGCGCAAACGTCGAAATTCACGACGCCGTCGGCCCGGACAACATCTTTATCTTCGGCATGAACGCGGCAGAGGTCGAGGAGCTCAAGCAGCACTATGACCCGAACTCCTACTTCATGAACAACGATGACATTAAGCGCGTGGTCGAATTCATCAACCACGGCGTCAACGGGAACTACTTCCCCGAACTCGCCGGACAGCTGATCAACAATGACCCGTACATGGTCCTCGCCGACTACGCCGACTACCAGCGCGTACGCGAGAACATGGTAGATCTCTACGCAAAAGATCAGGAGCGCTGGAACCGCATGGCCCTGATTCAGACCGCCAGCGCCGGCATCTTCTCGGCCGACCGCGCCATTGCCGAGTACGCCAAGAACATCTGGCACGCGGAACCAATCGAATAAGATCCTGTTAGGTGGTAACGAAATTGCCGGCACAAATCTACAATTCGCGCGACACGCGATACAAAAGTAAATACGGATCCCTGGAGAGCGGCGAGACGGTCATCATCCGCCTCCTGCTGCCCTTCCAGTCCGGTGCCGTCTGTTACCGGGCGCGCATGCTCGTTCTGAGCGACGCCACCGGCGAGGAAAAATCCTATGAGCTGTTCGGGACAGACAAGTACGAGGGCGACTCCCGCTGGTGGGAACTCCAGTTCACCGCCGGTGCGCCGGGTCTCTACTGGTACTGTTTCGAATACGACGGCCCCTGGTCCACGGAGCGCATCTACCGCGGTCCCTATTCCAACGGCTATATCGCCATCGACGAAACCCGCTGGCAGCTGACCGTCTACGAAAAGGGCTACCAGACCCCCGACTGCTTCAAGGGCGGCGTCATGTACCAGATTTTCCCGGACCGCTTCTATTGCTCCGGCACACCCAAGTACAACGTACCCCCGGACCGCGACCTCATGCCGTGGAACGCGGAGCCCCGCTGGCGGCCGGACAAAAACGGCGTCGTCTGGAACAACGACTACTTCGGCGGCGACCTCAAGGGCATTGAGCAGAAGCTCCCCTATATCCGCAACCTCGGGGTTACGACCATCTACTTAAACCCCATTTTCGAGTCGCACACCAACCACCGCTACAGCACGGCCGACTACTCGAAGATCGATCCGCTGCTTGGCACCGAAGACGACTTCGTCTCGCTCTGTCAGACGGCTCACCGCTACGGAATGAAGATCATTCTGGACGGCGTGTTCAACCACACCGGCGACGACTCGGTCTACTTCAACAAACGAAACCGCTACGACTCCCTCGGAGCCTACAACTCGGAAGCCTCTCCGTACCGCAACTGGTACAATTTCATCCACTGGCCGGACGAATACGCCTCCTGGTGGGGGTTCGACACCCTGCCCGAGGTCAATGAGAGCAACGAAGACTACCTGGAGTACATTACAGGTGAGAACGGCATTGTCGCCAAGTGGCTCCGCCTCGGCGCGGATGGCTGGCGGCTGGATGTCGCCGATGAGCTCCCCGACAGCTTCATCGAGAAAATTCACGCGCGCGCCAAGGCGGTCAATCCCGACGCCATCATCATCGGCGAAGTCTGGGAAGACGCCTCCAACAAAGTCGCCTACAGCCAGCGCAAAAAATATCTGCTGGGCGACGAGCTGGACTCCGTCATGAACTACCCCTTCGCCAACGCCATCATCGACTTTGTGGCCTACAACGACGCCGAGAACTTTCTCGACCGCATCCTCTCCATCACGGAGAACTACCCGAAGCCGGTTGTCGACGTGCTCATGAATCTTCTGGGCACCCACGATACGGCGCGCATCATCACCCGCCTCGCGGGCGAAAGCTGCAACGGCAAGGACCGCAGCTGGCAGTCCAGCCACTTCCTTTCGAAAGAGCAGTACGAAGAGGGCATCAAGCTGGAGAAAATTGCAGCGGCGCTGCAGTTTACGCTTCCGGGCTACCCCTCCATCTATTACGGCGACGAAATCGGCATGCAGGGCTACAAAGACCCGTTCAACCGCCGGGGCTTTTCCTGGGACCGCATCAATACGTCCCTGAGCTCCTGGTACACCTGGCTCGGCCTGCTCCGCAAGACCTGCCCGGTTCTCAAAGAGGGACAATTCATCCCCATCTCCGGTGCACAGGGCTGCGTCTGCTATGCCCGCATGAACGGCGACAACCCGGTCCTCTCCTCCCACGGCGATGCACTTGTTGTCATCGCCAACCGCAATCCGCACCCCATCAACTATGGGCTGCCGGATGAGCTGTCCAACCTGACCCCCCTCATCAACACCGTAAGTGTTGACGGCAAATGGGTCACGGTCGACGCCATGACCTGCGCCCTCCTTGGCCAGGGTGACTGGGCAAAATAAGTGAACACGAAAAGGGCCGCGGCCCAACCTGGTACAGGTTGGACTGCGGCTTATCTTTGACAAAAAATTAAAATCTGGGGATCTTGTCACGCAAGCGCTGAAATTTTGACAAAAACTTGAAATTCAGGAATTTTGTCACTAGGCAAATGCGGCGGGAATTACTCCCTCAGCAGCCCTACCAGCTGCAGCAGTACAGCGGAGAGATCTTCTTCTGCGAGATTGTTCATCTCGGTGTAGGAATCCAGCGCGGAGTCGTCCGCGTCGTCGGAAATTTTACGGATGGAGAGGAAGGGAATGCCGTATTTGTCGGCGACAGCGGCAATGGCGGCGGTCTCCATATCGAAGGCCTGAATGCCGAACTCATCCTTGTAGAAGTCTTTGACCTTCGGGTCGGTCAGGAAGAAGTCGCCGGTGCCGAGGGCGCCCTGCTTCATGCCCGGAATCGTGAGGGCAGTGTGCAGCAGTCGGCTGTCCGGCTCGTGGACAAAGGTCCCATCGGATTTTTTCCCGAGAGGCAGATCGAAGGCGCGGAGGTCGAAGTCGCACTCAACATAACTGGTACCGGCAACGACATCGCCCTTGCGGAGTTTGGAGATGGCGCCGGAGAGGCCGGCGTTGAGCAGCGTGTCCACCTGCATCTCCTGGATGAGCAGCGATGCGGCGATGGACGCATTCACTTTGCCGATTCCGCACTGAACGGCATAAATGGTGTCCCCGTTTTTCGCAAGCGAGACCATGGGCATGATTTTATCTGTGAGATCCGATCCGCCGGCGTACAGTGCCATCTTGCGGAACGGGGCGTATTCCATTTCATCGGCGAAAATAAAGCCATAAATTTGATTCATACGATCTACCTCCATGATTTTTCTATTATAGTGGCCTCTGCGATCCTTTTCAACTATTTTCACTTATGGTATACTAATTTTGATTACTAAGACAAACAATTCGAGGTGCGCAACCAATGGAGAAAAACAGAGTAACCCTCAGCATCTGCGGCAATGAGTACAACATTACTTCAGACGAGGAACCCGCTTATGTCGAAGAGCTCGGCGCAAAGGTCAACGATACGCTCTCCGAAATTATTCGCAACAATGACCGACTTTCTATCACCCAGGCCGCCATTCTGGCAGCGCTGGACTTCGCCGACGACGCCACCAAGGCCACCAATACGGCGGAAAATCTTCGCAGCCAAATTAAGGAATACCTTGAGGACTCCGCCCGCTATAAAATGGAGGCAGAAGTTGCCAAGCGCGAAGTGGAGCGCCTGCAGCGCGAGCTGAAGGGAAAGGACGGCTCGAAGAAACCCTTTTGAAGACGGCCCCATGGCCGTACCCGTTGACTCCATGACGGACAGTCTGCGCTACCTGCCCTCCGGCAGCCTGGACGATCATGCCGACTCCACAGCCTTAAAGCCAGCTGACAGCGCTGTGCTCTACACGCTGCAGCCGAAGGGCGCCGAAGACCGGGAAAAGCAGAAAGCCTCCTCCAACTTCTGGAGCCGGCTGCCGTTTCTGCGGATTTTCCGCCGCGGCCACCGAAAGAATTCGTAATATGACAGAGGTCCTGTCCGCTCGGGGCCTCTTTTTTTATCCTTGGAAGGCGATTACCATGAAACATTCCGTTGAAATACTCGCCCCCGCCGGCGGAATCGATTCCGTCTATGCAGCGGTCCGCTGCGGCGCAGACGCCGTCTACCTCGGCGCCGTCAGCCTCAACGCCCGCCGCAGCGCCGCCAACTTCACCGAAGAACAGATGGCGGAGGCCGTCGCCTACTGCCATCTCCGCGGGGTCCGTGTCTACCTGACGCTGAATACGCTGGTCGGAGACCGGGAACTGGACGAGGCCGCCCGGCTCATCGAACAGGCGTGCCGCTGCGGCATAGATGCCTTCATTGTACAGGATCTCGCCGTCGCACGACTGGCCCGTGATCTGGCGCCGGACATCCGGCTCCATGGATCCACCCAGCTCTCGGTCATGTCCCCCGAGGGGTTTCAGCTCTTGGAGGAGCTCGGATTCGTCCGTGCTGTTGTTCCGCGGGAGCTGAGCCTGCCGGAGATCCGCCGGATCCGCGCATCCACGCATCTGGAGCTGGAGGCGTTCGTCCACGGTGCCCTCTGCATGTGCGTCTCAGGGCAGTGCTACCTGAGCAGCATGCTCGGCGGGCGCAGCGGAAACCGCGGGCTCTGCGCACAGCCATGTCGGCTGCCGTTCGGCGCGCCGGGCGGCACGGGGCACGACCTGTCCCTCAAAGATCTCGACCTTATTGACCACATTCCGGAGATGGCCGCGGCCGGCATCTATTCCTTCAAAATTGAGGGCCGCATGAAGCGTCCGGAATATGTGGCCGCCGCAGTCTCCGCATGCCGCAATAAAGCAGACGGAATTGAGGACGCGGCCCTGCGCAGCCAGCTCTCTGCCGTCTTTTCCCGGTCCGGATTCACCGACGGTTATCTGGCCGGCCGCCGCGGGCGAGACATGTTCGGGACAAGGCGCAAAGAGGACGTCACGGCTGCAAAGCCAATTCTGCAGGACCTGGAAAGCCGCTATGCCAAAGAAGTAAGCCCTACCCCGCTCTCACTCCGGTTTACCGCGCGGGCGGACCAGCCCGCAGAGCTCACCGTCTCCGCATTGGGTAAGACCGCCTCCGCGGAGGCGGATGCGCCGCCCGAAAAGGCACAGAACCGCGCCGCCGACCGCAGTTCCGTCCTCCGCCATCTTGAGAAGACCGGCGGAACGCCCTACACCGTGCAGCATGCCGAAGTTGCACTGGACGACGGCCTGTTTCTGCCCGCATCGGAGCTCAACGCGCTGCGCCGCACGGCTCTGGACCGGCTGGACCGCGCCATCCTCGCAGAGAATCCAAAGCAGTTCCACGCGGAGGCCATACCAAAGCCGCTGCCGCCCCACGTCGCCGGCCATCACAGGACGCTGATTCGCCTGCGAGATCCATCCCAGTACAGCCCGGTCATGGACAAATACACACTCATCGTGCCGCTCGGTGCGCCGTACGAATCGTACCGAGATTTCGGCGTAGAAATTCCCCGCGCCCAGTACGATCATACGGACCGTACGGTCAGCCTGCTGCGCAGCGCGAAAGCGGCAGGGGCTTCCTTCGCCTTTGCCGGGACGATAGACGGCGTGGCACTTGCCCGGCAGGCGGGTCTGCCCGTACTGGGCTCGTTCACGCTCAACATCTTTAACGGTCCCGCTCTGGAGGAGTACCACAGGCTGGGCGTTGACGCCGCTGTGCTGTCGCAGGAGCTGCGCGTGAAAGATTTGGATCGCCTTGGAGGCTCCACCCCGCGCGGACTACTCATCTACGGCCGCGTACCTCTGATGCTCATGCGCACCTGCCCGGTACGCAACGGCACCGACTGCCGCCGCTGCCGCGGCACCCGCTCACTGACCGACCGCAAGGGCGAGCAGTTTCCGGTGGTCTGCAGCAACGGCGCTTCAGACCTTCTGAACTCCCGCCCCACCAAAATGCTGGACCGCCTGTCCGAAATCCGCAGCTGCGATTTCACTCTGCTCTACTTCACCGTGGAATCCGGCGAAGAAGCCGCCGAAATTGTAAGCAGCATGGCCCTTCCTGGGGAAAAATTTACCCGGGGGCTCTACTATAGAGGAGTACTGTAATGAGCAAAACCATCAAAATCAAATACTTTACCGACGCAATTGAGAAACTTCGATACATCGACGGCAAATCCGACTGGATCGACCTGCGGGCCGCAGCCGAAGTGCCGCTGAAGGCCGGCGAGTTCCGGCTGATCCCGCTCGGCGTCGCCATGGAGCTGCCCAAAGGCTATGAGGCACACGTGGTCCCGCGCTCCAGCACCTTCAAGAACTTCGGTATCCTGCAGGTCAATTCCATGGGAATCATCGACGGATCCTACTGCGGTGACGGCGACCAGTGGTTCTTCCCCGCCCTCGCCGTCCGCGATACAGTGATCCACATCAATGACCGCATCTGCCAGTTCCGCATTATGGCCAATCAGCCCGCCATCCAATTCGATGAAGTCGCGCACCTGGAAGGCGCTGACCGCGGCGGATTTGGGAGTACAGGAAAGCAGTAAGAAAGATCAGGACCGATGCAAAATCAATTTGCATCGGTCCTGGCTGTTTATGAAAGAGAATTCAGTTTGTGCAGAATGGCTTCGCAGATTTGCTGGTGGCCCTTCTCTGTGGGATGCGGGTTAAAGCCGCTCCCGTCCAGGGTCAGGTTTTCGTAGAGCGGGAGCGTGGTCTTTTTGTTGATCAGATCGATATCCCGAATCTCTACGTAATGGTATGTCTTGTACTCGGCCTCGGCGACGGTCTTCTTGGCATTGATATAGTCGTAGTACGGCTGGACTACGTGCTCAATGGCGTGGTCGCCCGGCAGGATATCCCAGCCGACACACGGGTTGTAAGATCCCAATGCAATGACGGTTACGTCCGGGTTCAGCCGATAGATCGTGTGCACGATGGCGTTGTAATTGATCGTAAAATCGTTCAGCCATTTGGTAACGGTCAGAGCCCAGTCGTTCCAGTATTCGACCCAGCGCAGCGGATCGCGCAGCCAGGCATGCAGGTAGGAGAACGCGTTATCAATGACCACTTCGGCGGAGCCGTATTCAGCCACCTTTTCGGAGATGGTCTTTCCAACATCTGCGTTGTCGAACCGCCCGTCGTCGGCGATGTCATAAATGCAGGCGATCGTCGGAATCCAGATGTCATCGAAGCCGATGTCCAGCGTAATCAGGTCTGCATCGCGCACGGCCTTCTGGTACTCCGCACGCTTGGGCTTCAGTACGGCGCGGCTGATCTTGCCGTTGGACATGACCGGCATATCCCGCTCCATTATGTAGTCGCCGTGGTAGCTGTTATCCAGCAGATACCGCAGCTCCGTCGTGCGAATGCCGGACACCCCGTATGGATACATCCGGCTGCAGTTGAGCTTTTTCGCCAGCAGATCCGGATACGAATTTTTGATGCGCTGTCCGTAGACGACGATCGAGTTATACTGCTGGTAATCCGGCAGCCCGAAGCCCGAGCTGGCACTGTCGCCCAGCGCGGTGTAAACCGGGTACTTTGAGCGCGCTGCCGCATTTGCCGCAATGCTGCAGCAGGACAGCGCCATAATCAGTGTAAGACAGAGAGCAATCAGTCGTTTCATTCTGCATCCCTTTCCAGTTCAACTAGCTGATCGAGCGCAAGCTCCGTGGTGAGCATCGGCATAAGCACTGCAGAGACCGGAATCATGACGATGACAGCCGCAGCGCCGATGACGCCGATCATCGCAAACAGAGCCAGATTGCTGCCGTGATACAGCAGCATCGCCGCCTCATAAATCCGCATGCTGTCGGATTCGTCCACCCCGACCAGGTGCAGCCCGGTAATGGCTTTCGTATACTCGTTTCCGGTCTGAAGTCCGTCGGCCAGATACTTCGCAAACGTTTCGCCCCCGGAGGCCAGCGCCGCCGCCGCCACATGCGTCGGCAGATTTTCCGGGAACAGATCTACCCGCTCAATCTTATCCTGATTTGCTCGGTCGGTCTCCCAGTTTTCCAGTGCCTGATACGCCTGCTGTTCCACCGCAGTCGAAAAGGACGGTTTCTTCTCCGCAGCCGACGCGGCCGGCGCCGCCATACAGAAGAGCAGAACCGCCGCGAGCACGGCAGGGATCCATCTTTTCATGTAATGTCACACTCCATTCTGGATAGCTATAGATGGATAGTGGATTTGTTTTCGTACAAATAAACTAAATTGTACAACAGGCAACATATTAGCACTTTTTGTAGCTTTGAAAAGTGTCAAAACAGGAATCTTGTACAGTTGTCGAATAAAAACGCACATTTGCAGGAAATGGGCTGTCAAAAGCTGTTGCTTGTATGGATTAAAATTTGTGCAAAATTGCAAATTTGGCCCGTGTCACTGTCTGGCTGCCGTGGTGGGCGGGCAGGCTCTCTGTTCTATTTGGCTGACCCTTTTTTGAATGCGGCAGGTTGGGTCCAAAAAGCCGAAGTGTTTCGCAGGTTTTCGGTGATTTTTGTTGACCCATGTAATGATTTCAGAGGAGTGGGTCCATGGAGGTGGACGGAACTTCCCATACAGGAGATTCCGTCCACCTCCCCACCCCCAGAAACAAAACAGCATGCTCCCGCCATTCGGGAAAAATCCATATATACAGAACTCCCTGCTAAATTTTTCGGGAAACCATCTATATAGCAAAACTTCCCGACAAAATCGTCGGGAAGCCTGCCGTATAAAAAATTTTCCCGACGATTTGAGCCGGGAAAATTTTTTATTTCATTTTTTCCCTAAAAGGGCCCCCGCCCCCCAGGGAACAACGCACCACATCAGTGCCCCTTTGTCCAGCGGAAGATCAGATTACGAAATGGTATTGAGTTCACTCAGAATCGCATCGCAGATCTGCTGGTGGCCCTTCTCGGTCGGGTGCGGGTTGAAGCCGCTGCCGTCCAGGGTCAGGTTTTCGTAGAGCGGAAGCGTGGTCTTTTTATTAATCAGATCGACATTTCGCAGCTCCACATAATGATACGTGCGATACTCCGCCTCAGCGGCCGTTTTCTGGGCATTGACATAGTCGTAGTAGGGCTGGACCAGGTGCTCAATCGCGCGGTCGTCCGGTAAAATATCCCAGCCACTGCACGGATTGTAGCAGCCAAGGGCAATCACCGTTACGTCGGGGTTCAGGCGGTAGATCGCGCGGACAATCGAGTTGTAGTTGATGGAGAAATCGGCGACCCACTTGGTGACGGTCAGGGCCCAGGAATCCCAGTAGTAGGCCCACTTGACCGGGTTGCTCAGCCAGGCGCGCAGGTAGGAGAAGGCGTTATCCAGCACCACCTCGGCGGAGCCGTACTCTGCCACCTTCTCTGAGATGGTCTTGCCCGCATCGGCGTTATCGAACCGGCCGTCCGCGGCAATGTCGTAGATGCACGCAATCGTCGGGACCCAGATGTCATCGAATCCGATATCCAGCGTAATCAGATCCGCTTCCCGGACCGCCTCCTGATATTCGCTGCGCTTAGGCTTCAGGATGTCCCGGGTAATCATGCCGTTTGACATGGTCGGCATATCCCGATCCATAATATAATCTCCATGATACGTGTTATCCAGCAGATACCGCAGCTCCGACGAGCGAATGCCGGACACGCCGTAAGGATACACCTTGCTGCATCCGAGCGATTCAGCCAGCAGATCCGCATAGGATCCCTTAATTCGCTTGCCATAGACAACCAGCGATTGGTACTGTGCATAATCCGGCAGGCCGAATCCCGAACTGGCGCTGTCGCCCAGCGCGGTGTAAACCGGGTACTTCGAGCGCTCCGCCGCGCTTGCTGCAATACTGCAGCAGGACAGCACCAGAGTGAGCGACATTAAGACGGCTAACAGTTTTTTCATCTCGCATCCATCTCCAGTTCTACCAGATTATCCAGAGACAGCTGCGCCGCCATCGACGGCAGAAGAACCACCGACACCGGAATCATGACAATAACCGCTGCGGCGCCGATGACGCCGATCATCGCAAAGAGCGCCAAATTGCTCCCGCGATACAGTGCCGTCGCCGCCTCATAGATCTGCATCCGGTCGTCCTGCCCGACGCCTCTCAGGTGCAGACTGCTGATGGCATCCGCGTAGTCATTGCCCATATGGATTTCGTCGGCGAGATATTTTTCAAACGTCTCGGCGGCAGACTCCAAATACTTTGTGGATACATGTGCCGGAAGATTCGCTGGGAAGAGGACGTCTCTCTCAATCACGCCCTGATTCTCCCGATCTTTCTTCCAGTTTTCCAAAACCGCATAGGCCTGATTTTCCACTGCCGTCGGAAAATCAGCCCGCTCCTCTGCCGCCGATGCCGCCGGCGCCAGTACGGAGCACAGCAGCACCGCCGCCACGACGGCGGTCAGCCATTTTTTCATCATTCGATTCACTCCAGGTTCTTTGCAAAATAGGGGAATATGCATATCTTCCCGGGAACAGGCAGATCATGCGGAATTGTTGATTGCTCCGCAGACAGCCAGATCTTTGAGGTCTGCCAGCTCCCTTCCGATATGCCAAAGGCGGACAAATGTTTTTACTTTTGTCTGTCTTTGAAATGTATTTCCTATTTTATGCAGGCGCGAAACGAAACAAAATTATCACAAAACTTATTTTGCTAATTTAATTATCAAATTATCAAAATTAACTTTATGATAAGAAATGAATTTGTATACGTGCTGTCCCGCCTTTGCAGCAGGCTGGCAGGGATTTTCGTCGACCTGGGTACTGATTTCAAAGGAGTGGGTCCAAGGAGGTGGACCGAATTCCCCATACAGGAGATTCCGTCCACCAAGGCCGGATATTTTGGACGGAACTTCCCCACTACAGGATTTCGTCCAGTGTTTTGATACAAAACGAGTTAAAATTTCTCAAGTCTAAGTCTTTTGCAGAAGATATACTACAACTTCGAATTCACTGTAGCATATTTTCGGACCGAATCCACCCACCAACAGATTCGGTCCAGATTTTCGAGCCCTGGTGGACTGAATTCCCCATATAGCAGATTCCGTCCACCAAGGCCGGATATTTTGGACGGAACTTCCCCACCACGGGATTCCGTCCAGTGTTTTGATACAAAACGAGTTGAAATTTCTCAAGTCTAAGTCTTTTGCAAAAGATATACTACAATCGTCAATCTATTGTAGTATATTTTTGGACCGAATCCACCCACCAGCAGATTCGGTCCAGATTTTCGAGCCCTGGTGGACCGAATTCCCCATACAGGAGATTCCGTCCACCAGAGCCGACTATTTTGGACGGAACTTCCCCACCACAGAATTCCGTCCAGTGTTTTGATACAAAACGAGTCAAATTTTCTCAAGTCTAAGTCTTTTGCAAAAGATATACTACAACTGTTAATCCGCTGTAGTATATTTTTGGACCGATTCCACCCACCAGCAGATTCGGTCCACCTCCCCACCCCCAAGAAGAATGTTCCCCATTCGGGAAAAATCCATATATTCAAAACTCCCTGCTGAATTTTTCGGGAAAACATCTATATAGCAAAACTTCCCGACAAAATCGTCGGGAAGCCTGCCGTATAGAAAATTTTCCCGACGATTTGAGCCGGGAAAATTCATTATTTCATTTTCTCCCTAATTGGGCCGCTGGGGGCAGCGCACTACAGGCACACCGCACCAATCTGTGATTTTCGACCCGATTCAGAAATGCGACGTTTTCGTGACAAAATTCCTGAAATTCCGTCTTTTGTCACGCATAAGAGTATTTTTTGACAAAAGATCCCAATCTGCAATTTTTGTCAAAGGAAAACGGGCCCCAGAAGCTGTTTTTTTGACAAAGCTGTCTGATTTCCCATTTTTGTCAAACAGATACCTTACAGATCGAACTTATCTGCAATATTTCTCCCGGCAGCGCGTTGACAAAATTCCCAAATTTCTGATTTAGGTCAAAAATTCGACGCTTCCGTGACAAAATTCCCAGAATTCCAGTTCTTGTCAAAGGAAAACGGGCCCCGGAAGCTGGTTTTTTGACAGAACTGCCTGATTTCCCATTTTTGTCAAACAGATATCTTACAGGTTGAACTTATCTGTAATATTTCTCCCGGCTGTCACGCATAAGAGCGGGCCTCATCCCGCCAAACGGTTTTCTTCCATCTTCACGACATCCACTTCGCACGATTCTCCCAGAGACGCTTCTGGATCGCCAGCTTTGTGTAATTTTCGCCCAGCCGCTCCGTGCGGATGGAACGCCGCATGCCCTTGGGCACGATGGTCCAGTAGAGGAGCCGCTCCTCAATACGGGCGTAATAGCCTTCGTCACGCAGAAAGGTTTCGAGTTCCTCTACGGTGCGGCAGGTCTCCAGAGCATGATCAATCGCCTGGCGCAGCAATTCGTATTTCTTCTCTTTTCGCGCCTCTCCGGTCAGGCCGTAGAGTGGGTCCCCGCCCCTGCGCCGGTGCACGTTGCCCACCCGGCGCGACTGATGCATATCGCGAACGACATCGCTCAGCTGGTGCCGCAGATAGTACCAGTTCTTCTCATTGTCATTCAGCTTGCGGCCGTCCAGGAAGCTCACCGCATTGACCAGAATCTGCTCGTAGACCTTACCCTCGTACCGGCACGCCGCCGCGATGCACTGGTAGCGCCGACCCCAAACCTTCTGCGTCAAAGCTATCCCGATCGAGTGGGCGGTTTCGACGGAGGCACCTGGCTCAAAGCTGATGGTGATCAGCCACGCCGAGATGCCGTCGGTTTTCTCGAAAAAGCGGCTGACGTCCGCAAATTCTTCGCGGAAATGATTCGGGACGCAATTTACACTTCGCATGGCGGCAACTTCGTGTTCCGGGATGGAGTGGCTGACGAAATCAATCGCCAGATCGATCGGGAGCACAAGCGGTGCGGTGAGATCCTGATAAACCCTGCGGAGAAGCTGTTTGCGGGTGCGGCACGCACCGGGTCCGTCCTGGATCGGGCGAATGGTGAGCTGCATCGTTCAGTACCCCCAGTCCGTGAAATATTTGTGGTAGAGATCCGCCCGGAGCTGCTCCAGCCGGGTGATCTCCCGCTTCAGGCTCTCGGTATCGAACTCGCTGTCGTCGTCCATCTTCGCGGCGATGCCCATCAGCCGGTCCTCGGTCTCACTCAGAGCTCTCTGGGTCTGCTGGAGATCATAGATCAGGGCGTTGCGGTCGTCCTTCGATGAGACGCCCTTCTGCTCGATCAATGCGCAGACATACTCCCCCTGTGACATGCCCGCCACGGTGCTGTCGTTGACCAGCTTCTCCTTGGCTGACGGCGTCAGGCGTATGTCAAGACGCTCGGTTTTCCTTGCCATAGTTTCCCTCCCGGAACAAAAAGGACGAGCTGCCGAAAATCGACAGCTCGTCCAAACAACATTTTTACTTTTGTAAATCACATTACCATTATAGTAAAAAGTCCCGTGTAAAGGCGATGACATCTATGTGCTTTCCTCGTGCTATTTGGGGTTATTCAGGGTACTTTGCCCTTCATCCCAGATTTTGCGCCAGTCCTTCTCCGGCAGATCCCGAATTTCGGGGTACGTCCGCTCAAAGGCCCGAAGCGCCTCCAGATGCAGATGTTTGACGCGATCATAGCCCAGATCCATCCGCTCACTGACCTCGGTCAGATTCAGCCCAAGGATATAGTAGTCGTACAGCACCTCCCGGTATTTTGGGTTTTCCATCCCCATAATACGCAGCGCGATCGTCTCCCGCTGCTCCGTCAGCGCCGCATTTACCTGCGTCATGTAAGACTGCAGATCGTACAGGCGATCCACCTGATCGGCAAACCCGGATTTTTTCGGCGAGCCCTTACGCATCGATTCTTTCTGAACCGACGCATGCAGGGAAACCAGTTCATCATTCAGATACTTCAGTTCCCCATTGAGCTGTTCCATTCTCTGCTTGTCGTTTCGCACCTGGCTCAGATAGGTTTTTGCATCCAATGGGATCCCTTCTTTCCGTATTCTTTCCCCGCATGAACATTATAAGGAAAGGATGCGTGCTACTGACGGGCTATCTGCGTGTCTTAAAAGTGTAATTTTATGTCGTTCAGGTGTTTCATTTTGCTTTTAACAGTTAAAAAATAAGGACCGCTGCGGGAGGACTGGTGCGGAAGGTAATCCTTGATAATTTGGGGTTGGGTCAAGCGGATGATTTACATTACTTAAATAATTGTCGTTTAATGTGTTGACCCAATCTTAAAACCCAGCCGGTTGGGTCAAAAAAACAGATCACGCGACACCCGCATAATTCACCGCAATGAGTATTTTTATCTCGTTTTGTATCAAAACATTGAACTAAGCCCTCCGACCACTGCCGCCAGGCGCGCAGCCCGAGCCTTAACACTCCCCCAAAACCACCAGGGGCGCCCCGCAGAACCCTTTCTGCAGAGCGCCCCTGAGGAGTTGGTGTTTATTTCATAACTGCCCGCAGCTGATGCCGCAGGAAAAACCAGTTTTTCTCGTCGTCGTCCACCTTGCGGCCATCTAAAAAGCTGACCGAGTGGATGAGAATATGGTCAAAAGTCATGCCGTCGTGCCGGCAGGTGGAGATGACGCACTGGAAGCGGTCCCCCCACATGTTTCTTGCAAATTGCAGCCCGATATCGTGTGCCTCGGCGAGCGGCAGGTCTTCCCCTTCAAAGCGGATGGAGACCAGCCAGCCGGAAACGCCGGACTGTTTCTGATAAAATACGGCGACGTCGCGAAACGCCTCCTGTAAGCGGCCGATGACGCAGTTGATGCCGGTCACATACGGTGCGTCCGATACGAAATCTAACGCATCGTCCACGGAGGCGGACAGAGCTTTCCGGGACCAGTCATAGATCTGCTCGGAGACGGGAGGCACTTCTTCATGGGAAGAGCTGATGGGCCGGACGAATAAGCGGGTCATTCGCGGTACCCCCAATCTGTGAAATATTTATGATATAGTGCGGCGCGGAGGTCATCCAGCTGTTGGATGGTTTCCTGGAGTTCCTCCAAAGAGCCGCTGTCCGCCAGTTCCCGGAGGGTTCCAGAGATAGTTTCCAGCTGCGTCTGCACCTTCTTAAGCTCCGCCAGAAGTTCGCCATTCCCGGCGCTCCGGCCGCCGCCCTGGCTCTCAATGAGCCGGCAGAGATAGGCGCTCTGGGAGAACCCGGACGCCTGGCTGTCCCGCCGCAGTTTTTCTTTCGTCTCCGGCGTGATTCGGAAGTTGATCCGCTCGGTTTTACGTACATCCATTCAGGTACCTCAAAAATTTTCGAACCTTATGATTCGTTTGGTGCTCTACACCTATGAAAAAAGGTTAGAGCCGGTCATCTTCGTCCATATCTTCTTCGGAAGCGAAGAAAATACTGGCCGGGTCCTGAATGTGAAAAATCCGGATGAGTTTATCGACTTCATCCAGATTAAACTGGCTTTTTCCGCTGAGTTTTTTTCCCAGTGTATTGGGAGAAATTCCCAGCTTTCGCGCTGTGCTGCTGATGTTATAGCCATTCGCAATCATCAGTGCACGCAGTTTGTTTGTGTTCAGCATGCTACTATCCTTTTCCTGACACAACTGTTTATTCCCGTTTTACGCCAAGTGTTTGTCCCTGCATTCCATTCCCCTGTTGCCTTTTTGGGACGAATTCAATATACATCAGTTTCCGAAAATAATCAACTTATCTTTTCTTAACACTATCAGCCGGAAACATTTGATAAAGAGTGACAAATGTTATAGAATAATCGTATACATTTGAAACGATTTTATAAAATTCATTGCGAATGAGGTCGTATTAATGGAGAAAAATGGAACTGAAGAAATTCTAAAGCGAATTTCTGACCGCCGAAAAGAACTTGGCATGTCATATCAGGATCTGGCGGATGCCACCGGTCTGGCGAAGACCACACTGCAGCGGTATGAGACTGGTCACATTACCAACATCCCCATCAATCGGATTGATGCCCTCGCCAAGGGCCTTCAGTGCTCCCCTGCCTATATTATGGGATGGACGGAATGCGAAGACGACAATTTCGCCGACAAAATGAAGATGCGCTACGGGCGTATTTTTGACATTGTGGACCAGCTGACCGAAGCGGAGCGCAAAAAAGCGCAGAAGCTGCTGGAAGACGTTTTTGAAAAGTAAATCATCTTATCCTTCAAAACCAGAAAGGACCGTCGCACTTACAGCGGTGCGGCGGCCCTTTCGCATATTGTCCTGCTCTGTTTCAGATTACAATTCCGCCATTTACCCCAATGACCTGGCCGGTAATAAACGAGGCGTCTTCGGAAGTCAGGAAAACAGCGGCCTTTGCAATGTCCTCGGGCGCGCCGAGGCGGCCGAGGGGCGTCTCCTCCGCCAGATCGCGCAGGGTTTCGGCTGAGTGCATGGCATTCATCGGGGTATCGATGACGCCCGGGGCTATAGCGTTGATGCGAATGCCGCTGGGACCCGTCTCTTTGGCGAGGGCTTTGGTCATGCCGATGAGGGCCGCCTTGGACATGCTGTAGACGACTTCGCAGGAGCCGCCGACCTGGCCCCACATGGAGCTGATGTTGAGAATGGAGCCGCTCTTACGGTGGATCATCCCGGGCAGCACCTCCTGTGCACACAGAAAGGCGCCTTTGACATTGATATCCATAATGCGGTCGTACTCTTCCAAACTGACATCGGTCAGGAGCTGCTGTGATGAGACGCCGGCGTTGTTGACCAGGACGTCCGGATTGCCGAAAGTGTCGTGGATGTTGCCGAACATCTCTTCCACCTGCTCCGGGTCCGCGAGATCGGCCCAGAACGGCTCTGCGTCATGGCCGCTCTCCCGCAGATCTTCCGCCAAATGGGCGGCCTCCTCCGGGTGGCTGTGGCAGCAGAGGGCCACCTGGTATCCCGCTTTCGCATATGCGCCCGCCAGGGCCTGTCCGATTCCGCCGGATGCACCGGTAATAACTGCAAGCATCGCTCTTCCTCCTGAGATGAAAGAAGCACCCCGCTCCCGCAGGGTGCTCCGCTTTTCTGGTTCGATTTATTTCTGTACCGAAGCACTGGCTGCCTTCTTCTGGTCCGCCGGGAACAGCGTATAATAGTCGACAGCTCGGTAGTTGTAGACGTCGTCAAAGACCGAGGGGTTGGTCTCATAGATGGAGATGGTGGCGAGATTGGAGACCTTGCCATTGGACTGGACCTTGCCCATGAGCTTCAGGTTGCCGTCCTCGTCAAAGAGGAAACGGTTGCGAACTCCGCGCTTGGCGTTGGAGTAGTCCTCGTACTGGTAGGTCTTGCCCTTATACGAAACCTTGCCGGATTCGACGAAAGAGTCGCCCATGAGATAGTCGATGGAGAGCTTCTCAAGCTGTGCCGCAACCTCGTTTCGTGCCGAGGTGTTGTTCGGGACGGCGGTGTAAATGCCTTCACTGGAGAAGACATAGTAGTAGTTGCCGTTCTGCGGGTCGTTGTCTTCCTTACTGGTGTAGTAGATGGAGCAGGGCGTGCTCTGGCTGCCGCTGACAATTTGGAAGGTCAGCATGACATTGCTGTCCGTATTCTTCGCATAGAAGACCGGACGGTCCCCTTCCTTGGTGTCCTGCGGGGTGGTCTCATAGGTGTATTTATTGGAGACGATGAGCTGCATATACGGCTCCATGAGCTTGCCGCGGAACTCCTTCGGCACCTTGGAGGTACCCCCGTTCTTTCCGCAGGAGGCAAAGGTCAGCGCAATGGCCACGATGGCCAGCAGGAGCGCCATGAGCTTCTTTGTTCGTGATTGATTCATAGTTGGATTCTCCTCGACAAAATAGAGATTGTTTTTATGGTATCATAGCCAAAAATAGAAGTCAATTGACCGCATTTTTTCTTCTTGCAAATCGGTCAGAAGTTATATATAATGTTTACTTGTCAGCGGAAATATGCTGTCTTTTGCTGGTATAGCTCAGCTGGTAGAGCAACGCATTCGTAATGCGTAGGTCGTCAGTTCAAATCTGACTACCAGCTCCAAGGACCGTCTCAGGAATGAGGCGGTCTTTTTTTGTGCCCGGCTTTGGGCGAGGCTGGGGGCTAGACTGGGGGCTGGTTTTATCTTTCAGGTCAATTTGATTAGACAATTTTTAAAAAAGACCGAAAATGCCTAACGATTTCAGAAAAAGCCTGAAAATACCTAACGATTTTTAATAACGCCAAAAAAAACCTACAATGCCTGCCATAACACCCCGGTCCTATTTCCCCATTTATCCCTCTCCGTGCACGTGTTACAATGATTACGAACAGCTGTGTAAAGAATTGCATATCAGGAGGGAAAATGAAAGCATGAACATCCTAAGTAAGCTGAACAGCCCGTTTATGTATCTGATCTGCGGGCTGATCATCCTGTTTGTCGCCATCGTCTGCGTGGTATTCATCATCCGCGCATGGCGTGCAGGCAAAGCCATCGGAATGGACACCAAAAAGATGCGCACCACGGTGGTCTCCAGTGCCACGTTTGCCGTGGTCCCGAGCATCGGCATTCTGCTCGGCGTCATTGCCCTGTCCGGCAGTCTGGGCACGCCGTGGCCGTGGCTCCGCCTTTCCGTTATCGGCGCGCTCCACTATGAGACCACTGTGGCGGAGGCCGCAGCGCAGGCTATCGGCATGAAGACCCTGTCCGCATCGGAGATGACCGCATCCGGCTTCTCCACCATTGCTCTGCTCATGAGCTTCTGCATTATGTGGGGCATGGTGCTCTCCATCTTCTTCAACAAGAAGTACAGCAACGCCCTGAAGGGCAATACCAAGAAGAAAAAGAACGGCAAGCCGTCTAAGTTCAAGGGGTTTGGCGATCTCGCCATGACGGCTATGTTCATCGGACTTGTATCTGCATACATCGGTTCGTATATTGGCGACTTCATCTCGGGCGGCGGAAAGCTGTTTTCGTTCTCCGGCGACTGGGTCCCGCTGGGGGTCGTCGTGGTCTCCGGCCTCTGCATGGCGTTCTTCATCTGGCTTTCCGAGAAGAAGAATGTCAAATGGGTCGATAATTTCTCCATCGCCGTAAGCATGCTCGTGGGCATGGCCGCGGCCATCGGACTCAAGCAGATTTAAGGAGGCGCCGTATGTCAAACAATCCCGAAACGAAAACCGCACGCACTGCGGATGAAACCTTTGAAAAGTATTCCAACCGGACGCATGTCATCGGCCGCATTTCGTGCCTTGTGACGCTGATTCTGCTGCTGAGCGCGCCGTTTGTCATTGGATCCTATCTCGGCGGCATGCCGGACATGGGCGCCTTTGGAAAGGGCTTTCTGTCCATCGGCATCGTCTGGATGATCTCCAGCATAGCCGAATACCTCATCTACACGCCGATGCTCGGGTCCGGCGGCGGATACCTCGCGTTTATCACCGGCAACCTGATCAACATGAAGATTCCCTGCGCCATCAATGCACGTGACATTGTCGGCACCAAGACCGGTACGAAGGAGAACGAGATCATCTCGACGCTCTCCATTGCCACGTCTTCCCTGGTCACCATCCTCGTGCTCGCCATTGGCGTCGCCTGCCTGGTGCCGCTCCAGCCGGTCCTGCAGAGCCCGACGCTGCAGCCGGCGTTTGACAGCGTCGTCCCCGCCCTGTTCGGAGCCATGGCCTATAAGTACTACCGCGGCCACATGAACATCGCGGTCTACCCGCTCATCTTCATGGCCGTCCTCTTCATGCTCATCCCGTCCCTGGTCTCCAACACCAGCATGATGATCCTGCCCAGCGGCCTCATCGCCATCCTGGTGGCCTACCGCATCTTCAAGAAGGGCCAGGAGCCCCAGATCACTCCCCCGAGCGATCCGGAGGAATAAAAGGAAAAAGCAAACAGCCAAATTCCTGCATTCAGGAGTTCGGCTGTTTTTCTTTTTCCATTCGATTGTTGGCAAGGCGAATTTCAATGGAACGCTTGGAATAATTTTCGCCCAGGCGATCCAGCCGCACGCCGCGCTGCATACCTTTGGGTGTTATCGTCCAGTATTTCAGGCGGGGCGCGATATTGCAGTCGTAGCCGTCTGCGTATAGCTGTTCTACTAAATCTTCCAGTGTCTCAGAGGTATTCAGCGCCGAGTCCAGTTCGTCCCGGAGAATCTGATATTTCCTGTCGATCCGCTCTTTTCCAGTGAGACCGCTCAGAGCCTGTCTCGTCGGATTCGACTTAGGCGTTTCATATTTCGAAGATGGCAGATATTTTTGACAGATCGTATTTAATCGGTGCTGCAGATAGTACCAGTTTTTCTCATTGTTATCCAGTTTATAGCCATCCGAAAAACTGACTGAGTTGACCAGCAGGCGAGTGATGATTTCATTGTCATGTTTTTCGGTTCGCACCAGGACCTGATAGTATCTTCCCCAGACCGAATCGGTAAACTCAATGCTAATTCTATGATATTCGGTCAGCGGTCGGTCCTGCGTCTCGTAGAAGATTTCGCCGTACCAGCACATAATACCCTTTGTTTTTCCATACTTGTTTTTTACTTTCCAAAATCCATCTTTTGCGAATTCCGGCATACAATTGAGACCGGTCAGAATGAATTTCTGGCCCGGACTCTCCAGACAGAAATCCTCCAAGACTGCGTCCATCGGCTCTCCAATGGAGCGAATTTGTATATGCGCCACTTTTCCCTATTCTCTCTCTTATTTTGAAATGCCGTTGCAGATCCGCGGCACTTTTTCAGTTTTCCATCATTCATCTATGTTTTTCCACCCAAAGTATTGATATAAAAAGCGGCCGAATCGGTTCAGGCTTTTTCGCCCGCCTAATCCGGCCGCCATCAACAGGAAAAAACGCAGCAGCAGAAGAGTAATAAAGCAAACAAACAAAGAGGGCTGCTGCTAAAAAATGCGCTCTCTGTACAAGGCAGAAAGCGCATCTTTTTAAAGTTCATATGCAAATTCTGTTTGCGAGTACAAAATTTACACAGATCATGAAAAAAGAAGTCTCAGCACAATGTACTGTTTCTTACTTTTTCCTTTGCTCAGGCATCGGTGTTTGCAACGCGTGCAGACACATTGTTGGAAGAAGCATCCTCGTTAGAAGAAGCATCTTTGGTAGAAGTCTGAGTGTTCGTCGGAACCGTAACAACTGCCGGCTCAGTAACAGACGGAAGTGTTACGGAAGTGTTGTTGGAAGCGCCATTGAGGACAAGACCAGCAACGGCACCGAGAACGGTACCAACCGGAGCGCCAAGAAGGGCACCGGCAACTGCACCAAGCGGAGCGCCAAGAAGAGCACCGATGATAGCGTTAATCGGGGTCAGAATAAGTGCAAGAGCAATAGCACCCGGTACGAAGCCGAAAACTGCGCCAGCACCAAGACCAAGGACTGCTGCAATAGTAGCACCGATCGGAGCGCCAAGAGCAGCACCGATAACTGCATTCAGCGGAATCAGAACTGCGGTAAGAGCAAGAGCACCCGGGATAAAGCCAAGGAGTGCGCCTATACCATTACCAGCAAGGTTTGCAAGAACTGCGCCGATTACGCTGTTAGCAAGGCCGTTGATAACAGAGCCGCTGAGACCACCAAGTACAATACCCGGAAGAGTATCAGCAATTTCGCCAAGAATAGCACCTGAAGCAATAGCAGGAAGGAATCCAATGGCAAGAAGTGCACCATTAATAAGATAATCAACAATATTCTTATTGAAGAATACAAACGGGAAAGCAATGGCTGCTTTTATCTTCGTGGATTTCCAAAGTGCATTCCAAAAACCCACTTTCATAGCACCAATAATGCCTACCGGAATACCTACCAGCCAAGCATTTAAGACACCAGCAACATTTGCAAAGAAAACATCTTTGACAGCTTTTGCAAGCTGAGCATTGATTAATGCAAGTGGAGCTCCAACAACAGCACCAATACCGGCTCCCCAGTTAAAGCCAAGAAGGCCACCCAGAAGCGCTCCGAGATTTCCTTCAACAAATGCATTAAAGAGTTTAGCTTTAACAACACCCTTAATGAAGTTACCTTTAAACCGATTAACCATGCGAATTGCAAAAATAGGCAGACGGAAAATCAGCCACGTAAGAATTCCAGTAGGCCCAGCCAGAAGAGCTGCATCTACAATGATACGCCAAGCCGTAAATTTCCAACTATGAATAAAGGCCTGCGCAAAAGCAGCCGGTTCAATAACGGTAAGAAGCAGAACTGTCTTGAAAACAAGTCCACCTGGGATCAGAAATGCAACAATCGGTGCATAGACAAGCTGATGAATAAACAGCGAACGAACCAGTCCTCTATTAAATCCAGCAATAGCGCCCAGGATACCAGCTACGCCACTGTTAATCATCGCAAGAAATGCAGTAACGAGACCACTAATAGTCCAATCACTCGGGAATTCTACGAGATTCATAAGCGGCATGGTGATATAACGATTAATATGTCTATCAAGCCAAAGCGGATGAAGAATGAACTCTTTAAGACTAAAAGACTTCAGAAAATCAACCGGGAAGTCGAAGGCGTTTGCATGAATAATAGCATATGGAATTCCAGCAAAAAGGGCCGGAATCAGGCCGCTAATACCAGTGGCTCTCAGAATGCCAAACTTCGCACCTGCCAGAGCGGGGATAATTGCATTAGCAACACCAAAGCCAATGTTGAAAGGAAGCTCGGTATTAATAAAGGTTAGAATACCGAATGGGCGTTTAACATGTCTAAGGAATGAAGCAGCAGAACTAAACAAATCCGAAAGAATTCCGTGTTTAATGAGCTTACCCGGAAGAGCCTTCAGAAACTCCGGAACAAAGTTGACAATCTCACTAAAGGCAAGACGAGAACCAATCCCTGCTAAACCAGAAATAACAAATCCTTTCAGTGCACCATCAGCTGCACCAATAAGAGCACCGCCAATAGCGCCAGCAACGTTATCGATCGCTCTGCCAATAAGGAGGCCAAATGTAGCATTGATAACTCTGTTATTCAAGTGAGTGAGAGTTACACCAAATTGCCCAATTGGGGTGATATGTGTTGCTACAGTCGGAATAGGAGCCCAAAATCTATTTGCTCCGATAAGTCCCATAACAATTTCTGCACCGTGCGGACGAATCACACCATGACTGCCAGCAAATGCAAAAAGCGGAGCCTGAATTGCAGCCATTGCGGTAGAACCAATTAATTTCATTGGATCAGCCAGTGCTGCAATAGCAAAACTCTCAATCTTTGCCGGAATAATATTCCCTAAAGTGGATGCACCATCTGTCACAATAGTTGCCAAAGGAGCATAAGCACCACCGATAGCAGCACCAAGTTTATCTCCCTGATTCAGGATTGCAGACGGAATAGCACCTGCAACTGCACCCGGAACAGCACCAGTCAGAGCACCGTTAAGAGCACCGAGACCTGCACCAACCGGAGTGGTAACAAGAGCAGAATTAACTGCACCAAGTGCGGAACCAATCGGGCCACCAATTGCGGTACCTGCAATTGTGCTCGGAAGAGCACTGGCAGCAGCGCCATTTACAGCACCGACAACTGTGCCGATAGGAGTATTTGCAAGTGCGCCAGTAGCTGCACCGATTGCAGAACCAATCGGTCCGCCGAGGACGTTACCTGCCGCAGCGCCAGTTCCTGCACCAGTGACACCGCCAAGGGCTGCGCCAACCGGTGTGCCAAGAGCGGCACCGTTGGTCGCTCCAGCGACGTTGCCAACCACACCGCCGACGACGGGGGCTGCTGCGTCAGAAGAAGCGCCGGCTGAAATTGCGTCTGTAATACCGCTTGTCTGTCCGACCGGTGCGGCTTCGGCGGTGTTATCCGCTGCGAAGGTAGTTGCACAGAACAGAACAGACATACAAATTACTGCAGAGAGCAAGATCAGCACTTTTTTCAGACTGAATCTTTTCATCATCAATCTCCTTTCTTTTTCTCTTTTCTGCCTCCTTTCTTTTCTACTAAAACAGGTAAGCAGAAAAGGTAAATTTTTATGAAATAATCTGTTCATGCAGTCCCGTTGTCTTTTCGCAAGGAGACTGGTTCTGCACCCCAGTTATTTCCCTCAGGGTGAGAAAATCCCCTGGTCTGCCATGCAGACCGAGGAAATCTTCTCAAAGGGTTTTGGAAAAAACATTTGGGGCCCTCAGGAATCGAACCTGCTTTGCTCCTGATGCAGGGCCCATATGCGCATCCCATCCATGGGATGGGATGCAAACTCGAAAGGGGAAAGATGCTAAAAAGAGTCTGGCTTGCCGGATAGTCTGCAAGCCACGTTTTAGCAGCGGAGTTTTTGGAGTCGCTGTTTTTTCCGTAGCCTATAATATTTTCATTCGGCCAAAATGTAATTCAGCATAAAATGGGTTTTGTATATTTATTTATCAAATAAAAGAGGACAGATTCTTTGAAATCTGTCCTGCTATACGGTTGAAAATTCTTCCTTATTTACGTAACAAAACGTACAAAAAGTCCCCGCCGCCGGACCCGACCGGCAGCGGGGACTTCCCCTATAGTATTCTGTTGCACTACTGAACCTTCGGCAGAAAATCCCAGATGTTGCTCTCGCCCGTGCGGAGATCGAAATAGAGCATGTGGGTCTCCCCGTCCTCCTCAAAGGCCATGCGGACATGGTCTTCATCGAGGAATTCGGCGAGGCCGGGCTTCAGGTGCTTGTCGCGGAAGAAGTGCCGCAGGTAGGCGAGCTCTTCCCCGCTGTATTCGGCCACGTTGTCCGAGATGAACTCCACGCTGCCGAGGATATCGTTGAGTCCGGCCAGCAGCAGTTTCTGATCCATCGTGTAGGACAGATTCGTATCCCGCAGGAAGAAGACGTCCGGATCGCTGGCGAAAGCGCGGCCGTTGAGGAAGCGGCGGAACACCGCGTTCTGCATCATGTACCGGGCCGATGGAATCTCGTGGTTGAACTGGAACGGGTTCGGCTCCGGCACCGCAAAGTCCTTGCTGGCGTCGGTCCCGATGCGGCAGGCGTCGAAGACGCCCCAGCAGGCGCCGAGCGGCACCCCGCAGCCGAGGATCAGTTTGTCCCCGCAGAGCTCCCGCAGGAAATCCACCGCCTCGCACATGAGCTGCCCGCGGGTCTTCCCGCCCCTTGGCTGCACGCAGGCGGAGTACAGGAAGTCCAGCTTGACCAGATCAAACTGCCATTCATCGAAGACCTTGGCGAAGACCTGCCGCAGATAATCCCGCACCTCCGGGAGATCCAGATTCAGCCCATAGGCGCCGCTCCAGCCGAAATGGGTCAGCAGCAGCTCGCCGGAGGCGGCGTCCCGGAGCATCCATTCCGGATGGGTGTACGCCAGCTCCGATTTCACCTCGGCGCAGAACGGTGCGAGCCACAGGCCCGCCAGGTACCCCTTCTCGTGGACGGCATCTGCAATCGGCCGCAGGCCGTTCGGAAACTTCGCCGCATCCGGCTCCAGCCAGTCCCCCACGTAGGGCTCAAACCCGTCATCGATCTGAAACACCGACGTCTGGTCCTGCACGCGGTCAAGCCCGTTTAAGTCGCGCAGCAGGATGTGCTCATCAATGTCCTGAAAGTAGTTGTACCAGGACGTGTAGCCCGTCAGGCGGTGCACCTTCGGCTTCTCCAGCCCAAGGGAGCCGAAAAAGAACGCGTCCATGGCCTCGTCGTAGTCGCCGTAGGTCTTGAAGATATCAAAGACTTCGTAATCGTTCCCCGCCTCAATCTTCTGGCCGGCAATCTCCTTGATGATGCGGAAATAGCCGCGGGCCATGTCCGCCTCAAAACAGGTGAAGCCGGTGCGCTCGCTGCGCGAGGCCCAGAGCTCGATCGCGCGGGAACCTTCCTTGCGGAAGTAGGCGATGCTCCAGGCGTGGAATACGCCAGTCTCCCCGTAGCCCGAAAACGCATAGTCCCCGCTGATGCCCGCCATATGCAGGCCGTCTTTGGAGATTCGCTGCAGCTTCCGGATGCCCGGCACCCGGTCCGTGCGGCGCTTCTCGCCGGTGGTGGTCCAGGTCTGCCAGCCGTTGGCGAGGAAGCGGTCGTCGTCGTCATACATGCGCGGGGCGGTCAGGCGCAGATCGGCCAGCACCGCATCTTTTTTTGCGTGCAGCGTCCCCCGGAGAGCCCGCTCGCTCTCAGTCAGCTGCAGCGTAAAGATGTCGTTGTCGAAATCCGTCCGGACGGTGCCGTCGGACAGGGCGGCGTAGAGTTCGTACATGGGGCACCTCCTGTGGGGTCAGTCCTCTTCGAATGCGCTGACGGTCTCCGCGAGCTTCTCCCACTCCTCCATGGCCGCGTCCAGCCTGGCGTTGGTCTCCGCCAGCTGTTCGGACAGGCCGCTGATTTTCTCGAAGTCGGACGCAATGCTCTCGTCGTTCAGCTGTGTATTCAGGGCGTCAATCTGCTCCTCGAGCTCTGACACCTCCTGCTCCTTGCGCCGCAGGGCCGTGCGGGCCTTCGTGCGCTCCGAGCGCCTCTTTTTATTTTCCAGATAACTCTGTCCGCCGGCGCCCACCTTTTTCTCCTCGACCGCCGCCTCCGGGTTTTCCGCAGCGGCTCTGCGCTTCTGCTCCTCGGCGAAGAAGGCGTCGTAGTTGCCCACGGTTACATCGCTGCCGTCGGGCCGCAGACGGACCACCTTGTCCGCCAGTGCGTTAATGAAGTACCGGTCATGGGAGATGATGAGCATCGTCCCCTCATACTGCTTCAGCGCGTCCTCCAGCGCCGCCATGGAGTAGATATCCAGGTGGTTGGTGGGCTCGTCCAGGATGAGGAAGTTGCAGCGGCGCAGCATGAGCCGGCACAGGGCCACTTTCGCCCGTTCGCCGCCGGACAGCGTCTCAATGGTCTCAAACACCTTTTCGCCCCGGAAGCCGAACACCGCCAGCGCCGAGCGTACTTCAGTGTCGCTCATCTTCGAGTACAGGTCATGGATCTCGTCGAAGATCGTGTTGCTGAGGGTCAGATTCAGCTGGTGCTGGTCGAAGTAGCCCAGCTCGACGCCGACGCCGAACTTGATACCCCGGCCCCGCCGCATGATCTGCCGGATGAGGGTCGTCTTGCCGATGCCGTTGGCCCCGATGAGGAAGACGCACTCACCCCGGCGGATCTCAAAATTCACGTCGTGATACAGCGTTTTCCCCGGGAACTCCATCTTCGCGTCCCGCACCGCCAGGACCTCCTCGCCGGACTCCATGCCCGGCCGGAACAGGAATGAGAAGTCGTGGTTCTCGTGCTCCGGCTTCACGAGGCCGTCGGTCATGCGGTCTATGCGCTTCTGGGTACTCTCCGCCTTGCGGATATTCCGTTCCCGGTTCCAGCGCCTCTGCTGTTCAATGACGCCCTCCAGCCGGTGCACCTCTGCCATGGTCTTTTCGTACGCCCGGTCGGCGGTTTTGTCCCGCACCTCTTTGAGCTGCATGTGGCGGGTGTAATTGCCTTCCGTTAAGTAGATGGAGCGATTCTCGATCTCCGCAATCTTCGTGCAGACCCGGTCGAGGAAGTAGCGGTCGTGGGAGATGACCAGGGTCGTAATGTGACTGCCGGCGATGAAATTCTCCAGCCAGTCCACCGAGGAGATATCCAGGTGGTTGGTGGGCTCGTCCAGCAGCATGAGGTCCGGCTTCTGCAACAGCAGCTTGGCAAGGCCGATCTTCGACTTCTGCCCGCCGGACAGGCTCTTTACCGGCAGCTCCAGCTCGTCCTCCGTGAACCCGAGGCCCAGCAGCACAGACCGGGTCAGCGCGCGAAACGTCAGCCCCCCCTGGTTCTGAAACTGCTCCGTCAGCAGCTCCTGCTGCTCAATGTACTCGGCGTGCCCCGCATCGATTTCCTTATGGAGGCGATTCAGTTCCTGTTCCATGGAGAACAGCTCTTTGAACACCCGGATGGTCTCCTCGTACGTGGTCTTGTCCGAGTCGGCGCAGACGTGCTGCTCGAGGTACCCCAGCGTCGTGTACGGGGACCGCGCAATGACGCCGCTGTCCGCCTCTTCCCTCCCGGTGATCATATTAAACAGTGTGGTCTTACCGGCACCATTCGCGCCGATGAGACCGACAATGTCCCCCTTCTCCACCGAGAAGGAGGCCTCGTCGAGGAGCACGTGCTCCCCATATGCTTTGCTCAAGTGACTTATATTCAGTATCATAATAAAGTTATCCTACCTGTTCACGTGTCGCTTTGCAAGACTGCTTTTTCCTGCGCTCGATATTCCTCTAACGATACTTCTAATTGCGCCGGGAAGTATGATACAATAAAGAAAATCCCGGGCTGCTCCCGGGATTTTCAGTGATGGTTCCAGTTCAGACATTACCGGTCATGACGTCCTCCAGAGACACACTCTCCAGGTAGTCATAAATACGGTCGTCCAGCTTCTGCCAGAGCGGATACGTCAGGCACTCGTTGCTCTGTGCACAGTTGCCCGTTGTGGCGCCGGCACAGGCGACCGGCTTCAGGTCTCCCTCCGCCGCGCGGAGAATGGCCGCTGTCGAAATGTCCGCCGGACTCTGTTCCAGCCGGTAGCCGCCGTTCTTTCCATGATAGGCCACAATAAGCCCGCTCTTGGACAGCGTCCTGGCAATAGCCTCCAGGTATTTCAGTGAGGTATTCTGCCGCATGGCCACATCTTTCAGAGGAATATTTCCCTCATTCTGGTGCTGAGCCAGATCAATCATGATGCGAAGCGCATAGCGGCCCTTTGTCGAAATCATCATAACCGTTTCACCCGGGTTCATTTTACCGCGTAGTTTTCCGCAATGCAACTGCACTGCGGTTTGGAAATAGGAGGATTCAAATGAGTACAGCAGCAGTCATCGCCCTCAAGGTCATAGCCTGCGTTGTCGTCGCCTACTTTCTTGGCACTTTCAACGCATCCTACATCCTTGGGAAGCGATTCAAAAAGAAGGATGTTCGTGACTACGGCAGCCACAACCCCGGCTCTACCAACGCCATCCGCACCTTCGGCGCCAAATTCGGCTTTCTCTGCATGGCGGTCGACATCCTGAAGGGCGCACTTTCCGTCCTTTTGGCCCGACTCATCATGTGGAACTCAGTGGACAAGGGCTCCACGCTCATCGTCATTGAACTCGCCTGCGGCATCGTCTGCATGCTCGGCCACATGTACCCGTTCTATCTGCACTGGAAGGGCGGCAAGGGAATCGCCGCCTCTCTCGGAGTACTTCTGGCCGTCGACTGGCGCGTCTTCCTCATGGCCGGCATCCCCGCCCTCATCATTCTGGCCATCTTCCGCATCATGTCCGTCGCGTCCCTCTCTTTTGAGACGCTCATCTTCATCTTCTACATCGTCATGTACAACGGCAACCGCCTCAACTGGGCCATCATCCTGCTGGCGCTGGTCTACCCGGTTCTCGCCTACTACGGCCACCGCGGCAACTTAAAGCGTCTGTTCCACGGCGAGGAGCCCCGCCTCTGGGGCAAGGGCAGCCCGAAAGACCTGGCTGCCAAGAAAGCTGCCGAAGAGGCCGCAAATGGTGCCGGAAATGAGGCCGCCGAGGCAGGTTCGCCGGACGACCCGAAAAGCGACGTAAAATAACATCCGCAACTTAAGTTTTCCTTAAAAAATTTTGGAGTCGGCCCGAATGTTAACAGAATGTTCACAAAATTGCCGTACTATTGATTTTGTTGAAGGAATTCAACAAGGGGATCAAACACTTTCACTAATGTAACTGCTTACAAGGTAAAAGTCCGCAGAGGTGTCTGCGGACTTTTTTCCTTTTATAAGGGCTCTATTGTTAGATGGCGCTCGGGCGGAGAGCCCGGGGCGAATGCTCAGGCTGGGTGTTCAGGTGAAATGGGGAAAACCCAGATATACTGAACTCCCGGCTGAATTTTTAGGGAAAATATTTATTTACCAAAACTCCCGACAAAATTGTCGGGAGTTTTGCTGTATTTGAAACTTCCCGATGATTTGGTCCGGGAAAACTTATCATTTCAACTTTTCCCTAATTAAAAGCCACGCCTGGGGCCGCAGGTTGCGCAAGTTTGCGCAATCCCAGCAAAGGAGACGCAGCTTGGTTTCGGCTGCAGCGGCCAGCCGGCCGGAATTTATCATTCTCCATCGTTTGATACAGGCTTTTGAAATTTCAATTCCAAAAAGCGGCAGATTTTGAAAATGGAATTCGAAAAGTCGGCAGATCTATTTATTGGAAGGGACTTTTGTAGTAGAACCGAGCCGCAGGTTGCGCAAGTTTGCGCAATCCCAGCACAGGAGACGCGGCTTGGTTTCGGCTGCAGCGGCCAGCCGGCCGGAATTTTATCATTTTTCTCTGTTTGATACAGGCTTTTGAGATTCCAATTCCAAAAAGCGGCAGATTTTGAAAATGGAATTCGAAAAGTCGGCAGATTTGTTCACTGGAAGGGAATTTTGCAGTGGATCCGGGCTGCAGGTTGCGCAAGTTTGCGCAGACCAAGCGCAGGGAGACGCAGCTTGGTTTCAGCTACAGCGGCCAGCTGGCCGGAATTTTATCATTTTTCTCTGTTTGATATAGGCTTTTGAGATTCCAATTCCAAAAAGCGGCAGATCTGTTTCTTGGAAGGAAATTTTGAAGCGGCTGGCCAGGAATCCATTTGACAAAACCTGCCAAATCGGGCCTCTTTGTCAATGGGGGCCTGTTTTTTTGACATAACTACTGAATTCTAAGAATTATGTCAAACAAATATCTTACACTTGCTCGAACACTGTTTCTTATCTATTGACAAAGCCAGAAATACAGGCCGTTTGAGTCCAAAAGGCCACAATTTTTCGCTGGATTTCTTTGACATAACTCGCAATAAGAAGGATCCTGTCAAAAAATCACTGCCTGTTTGACCAAAGCCCTCAAAAAGCGCCTCCTTGTCAAACAGAACAGCCAAACCTAGCCGCAGACGCTGCAAAAAAGGGCTCCCAGGTACGAAACTTTTCGCACTCAGGAGCCTATATATAATCTTAATCAAAATTCAGTTTCGTCTTCTGGATCCTCCGGAAGAACAGGATACAGCAGGTCATGGACGCCAGCTCGGCGATGGGGAAGGCGAACCAGACCGCGTTGATATTGCCGGCCAGGGAAAGCAGATAAGCAACCGGCACCAGAACAAAGAGCTGACGGGCCAGGGAGACAATGAGGCTGTAGACGCCGTTGCCGAGGGCCTGGAAGGTGGAGCTCATGATGATGTCGAATCCGGCGAGCGGAAAGTGGATGGCGATGATGCGCAGCGCAGGGATGCCGATGGCCAGCATTGTGGCGGAGGCATCAAACAGGCGGAGCAGAGGTGTCGGAATTGTCTCAAACAGAATGAGACCAACAACCATGATGGCGACGCAGTACAGGACGGACAGCTTCATGGTACCGTAGATGCGCTGCTTGCGGCGGGCGCCGTAGTTGTAGGCAATAATGGGGACCATGCCGTTGTTCATGCCGAAGACCGGCATGAAGACAAAGCTCTGGAGCTTGAAGTAGACGCCGAAGACGGCGACGGCGGTCTCGGAGAAGCGGCGCAGAATCTGGTTCATGCCGATGACCATGACGGATGAGATGGACGCCATGATGATGGACGGCACGCCGACCGCGTAGATGCGCCCGACGATGTAGCCGTTGAGCTTCATATCGCGCCAGTGGAAATGGACATCGTGGTTCTTGGTCATGTTGAAGAAGAACGCCAGGATGGCGGCGATAATCTGACCGATAACGGTGGCCAGGGCCGCACCGCGGACGCCCATTTTCGGAGCGCCGATGTAGCCGAAGATAAAGATAGGGTCCAGAATAATGTTGATGACGGCGCCGGTGGTCTGGGTGATCATCGGGTAAATGGTCCGGCCGGTGGCCAGCAGCAGCCGCTCAAAGCAAAACTGAAAACATAGCCCGAACGAGTACACCAGGATAATGCGCATGTATTCGGTGCCGTAGGCGATGATGCGCGGGTCGTCCGTCTGCACGGCAAAGAACCAGTGGGATGTGAACAGGCCCAGCAGAAGGAAAACCACATAGGTTATGGCGTAGAGCACAATGGTGTTGTTGGCTGTGCGGCTCGCCTGTTTAAAGTTTTTCTCGCCCAGGCTTTTGGACAGCAGCGCCGTGACGCCGACGCCGGTGCCCGAGGCAATGGCAATCATCAGGTTCTGCATGGAGAAGGCGTAGGACAGGGCCGTCAGGGCCTGCTCGTCGATTCGTGCGACAAACAGACTGTCGACGATATTGTACAGCGCCTGGACCAGCATAGAGATGACCATGGGGAGCGAGGTGGTGAGCAGAAGCCGATTCAGCGGCATTGTGCCCATTTTGTTTTCAGAAGGGGCAGCGGTAACCGCTGCCCCTTTCTGGTTCCTTTCAGAATTCAATTCAGGACAGACCTCCAAACCGTTTCTTTGCAATGAGTTCGAGCATGTCAGTAACGTTGTCCAGCCCAATGTCGGTGTTCAGCAGGATATCGTAGTTGTTGCGGTTCCCCCATTTGTAGGACGTGAAAAACCGGTAGTAGTCGGCGCGGCTGCGGTCCTGCCCTTTCAGCTGCTGTTCGCTCATATAGTCGGTGTCGTGGTAGACGTTGACAATGCGGTCGATGCGCTTTTTCGGTTCACCGTACAGAAATACTTTCAGGATGTGCTCGCGTTCCCGCAGAATGTAGTCGCCGCAGACGCCGACGATGACGAAGGAGCTCTTATCCGCCAGCTGGTTGACGATGCGGGTCTTGGAGATAAAGACCTGTTCTTCCAGCGGATTGGTCTGGCCGAGCGTGGCCATCTCGTACAAAAGGCTCGAAGTACGGCGCTCCATAAGGCTGTTGACCGCCTCCGGGGTCAGGCCGCAGTCCTCGGAGATCATATCTGTGATGCTGGCGCGGTCATAGTAGGCAATGCCCAGCCGCCTGGCGAGGTCGGCTCCGACAATGCGGCCGCCGCAGCCGTGCTGTCTGCCGATGGTTATATAGTATTTATTGTCTGACATAAAAGTCATCCTTTCATGATTAGTGTGTCGTCTTCCGGCGGATGTACGCAGAGCGGTACTTGGAGTAGATGATGAGCTGGCTCTTGTACAGTCCGTAGTAGTCGGAGAGCATATAGCTGATAGCGATGACAATGGCAAACAGCCAGATGCCCTGGCCCCCGAAGAGTTCCATGCCCATAATGAACGATGCAATGGGGGAGTTCGTGACGCCGCAGAACACGGCGACCATGGCGAGTGCGGCGCATACGCCGGGCGGCATGTGCAGCATGCCGGCGCACAGACAGCCGAACGTCGCACCGATAAACAGGGACGGGATGATTTCGCCGCCGCGGTAGCCGCCGGCCAGAGAAATGGCCGTAAACAGCAGCTTCAGCAGGAAAGCGTACCATACCGTGGTTCCGGAGACCGCCGCCAGAATGGCGCCGGTGCCGAGGCCGTTGTACTCCTGCGAACCCACTGCCAGCGTCAGCAGCGAGATAAGCGTGCCGGAGACGAAAATACGGATATAGACATTGTTAAAGATATTCTGGAAGAACTTCTCGGTGTAGAGAAGGATAAGGCAGATCAGGATGCTGAGGACCGCACAGAGGATACCCAGCAGCGCCGCCTTTCCGAAGTTCAGGGGCGTAAAGGCCGGGAAATTGGACAGCTTAAACTGCATATAGTGAACGCCCAGCAGTTTGGCCACATACCAGGAGGTAAATGCGGCGACAACACACGGCACCAGTGCAGCGTAGTACATAACGCCGACGGAGATGACCTCCATGCTGAAGATGGCCGACGCCAGCGGTGTGCCGAAAATACCGGCAAACACGGCGCTCATGCCGGTCATGATCATAATTTTCTTGTCGTTCTCCGAGAACTTGAAGAGCTTGGCCAGAGAGGAGCCGATGCTTGCACCCATCTGAAGCGCAGCTCCTTCGCGGCCGACAGAGGCGCCGAACAGGTGCGAAATGACCGTCGTTATAAAGATGAGCGGTGCCGTGCGGCCCGGGATGTCCTCGTCCGAGTTGACGGCAGCCAGCGCCATATTGGTGCCCTTCACGGAGGCGGGCCCGTCCGAGCGATCAAAAATGCGGTAGAGAAGCGCAATGACAAGACCGCCGAGGGGCAGGAACCAGACAATGCTGCTGTGTTCCACCCGGAAGCCGGTCGCCCAGTCCAGACAGAAGTAGAAGCCGGCGGCGAGTACGCCCAGAAGGCCGCCCATCAGAAGGGCAAGACCGAGCCACTTGAGAAAGATGACGAGGTGGTCGCCGGTCTTTCTGGCCTGTCGCCCCAATGATTTCCAAATGGAGTTCATGCTTTTCTCTCCTTCTAAAACACACAAAAATCTAATTTATATTATAAGTTTAAATCATAGAAGGGTCAATAAAACCGCCGTACCCACATGTTGCGGATACGGCGGTTCCTGTTTTGAATCCATTCAGCTTCCGAAGATCTCGCGGCAGGCGTCCACGGTTGCCTTGGCATCGACGCAGTAGTAGTCGGCGCCGATGGAATCGGCGTAGTCCCGGGTGACGACGGCACCGCCGACCATGACGGCGACTTTGCTGCTGCCGTCGGGGTTCTGCAGCTCCGGGGCCTCCCGCAGCATGCGGGTGGTCTTTTCCATGCTGCCGAGCGTCGTGGTCATCAGAGCGGACAGGCCGACTGCGCGGACGTCCTGCTCAATGGCGGTCTGCACGATGAGGGCGGGGTCCACATCCCGGCCGAGATCAATGACGGTGTAGCCGTAGTTGTCCAGCAGCACCTTGACAATGTTCTTGCCGATGTCGTGGATATCTCCCTGGACCGTGGCCAGGATCACCTTGCCCTTGCTGACGCTCTCCCCGCCCTGCTTGGCCAGATGCTCCTTGATGACGGCGAAGCAGGCCTGCGCCGCGTTGGCGCTCTGGATCAGCTGCGGCAGGAACAGCTTGTGGCTCTCAAAGTCGTCGCCGACCTTGTCGAGAGCCGGAATCAGCTTGTTGTTCACGATGTCCATCGGGTCTTCCGTTTCCAGCGCTTCCCGGACCGCATTGGCCCCTTCGGTCTGGAGGCCGCGGCAGACGGCGTCAAACACCGGATCGCCCGTGGAGGAGGCGCCTCTCCCCCCGCTCGATGGACTCTTTTTCCCCGAAGAGGCGGCCTGCTGCTTCACAGGGACGTAATCTTTGTACGCATCAATATAGGCCAGCGCATTTTGGTCGATGCCGTTCAGGACCCGGAAGGCCCGGACGGCTCCGGTCATGTTCTCCAGATTCGGGTTGATGATGGGCAGCGTCAGGCCGTTCTCCATGGCCATGGTCAGGAACGTACTGTTGACCTGCGGCCGGTTCGGCAGGCCGAAGGAGATGTTGGAGACGCCGAGGGCGGTGCGGCAGCCGAGCTCCTGGGTGACCCGTTTCACGGCATCCAGCGTGGCGCGGCAGGCAGCCTGCTCCGAGGAGACCGTCAGCGTCAGGCAGTCGATGTAGACGTCTTCCCGCGCAATGCCGATGGCCTCCGCGCGTTCCACAATGCGTTTCGCAATTTCAAAGCGTTTCTCGGCCGTTTTCGGGATGCCGTCCTCATCGAGCGTGAGGCCGATGACGGCGGCGCCGTATTTTTTGACCAGCGGCAGCACCGTGGACAGGCTCTTCTCCTCGCCGTTGACCGAGTTGACGATGGGGCGGCCGTTGTAGGCGCGGAGGGCCGCCTCCAGAACGTCCGGCTTCGTGGAGTCGATCTGCAGCGGGGCGTCGCACACGCCCTGAATAGCCTGGATGACGGCCACCATACGCTGGCGCTCGTCAATGCCCGGCAGGCCCACGTTGACGTCGAGGATCTCGGCGCCGGCCTCCACCTGGGAGAGGGCCTGTTTCAGGATGTAGTCCATGTCGTTGTCCCGGAGCGCCTGCTGGAACACCTTCTTGCCGGTGGGATTGATCCGCTCGCCGATGATCCGCGGGCCGTCAATGTGCACCACGGTACTCGGGCTGCAGACCGCAGTGCCCTGCGGCTTTTTCCGCTCCACGGGCTTTTTTCCGGCAAAGTGCTTCCGGATGGCGCGGATGTAGTCCGGCGTCGTGCCGCAGCATCCGCCCACAATGCGGGCACCCAGCGGGATCAGCTTTTCCAGATCTTCCGCAAAGGTCTCCGGGCCGATGGAGTAGTCGCCGGAGTTCGGGTCCGGCAGACCGGCATTGGGTTTGACGACCAGCGGTTTGTCTGTGGCGGCGGCGAGCTGGGCGACGACCCCGCCCAGCTGATCCGGTCCCAGGGAACAGTTGACGCCGATGGCGTCCGCCCCGAGGCCGGAGAGCGTCAGCGCCGCGGCCTCCGCCGAGACGCCGGCGAACGTGCGGCCGCTCTCCTCGTAGGTCAGGGTGACGAGGACCGGCAGGTCGCTGTTCTCTTTGACCGCCAGCAGAGCGGCCTTGGCCTCGTACAGATCTGTCATGGTCTCAATGACCGCGACGTCCGCGTCCTTTCCGGCGAGGACCATCTCTTTGAAGTAGTTGTAGGCGTCCTCAAACGCGAGCGCGCCCGCCGGCTCCAGCAGCTGGCCGATGGGACCGATATCCAGTGCCACAAGCGTGTCGGTTCCTGCGACGCCTTTTCTGGCATTGGCGACAGCGGCCGTGACCACGGTCCGGACATCAAGCCCGGTGTCCTCCAGCTTGTAGGCGTTGGCGCCGAAGGTGTTGGCGTAGACGATCTGCGCCCCGGCATCTGAATACACCTTTGCAATGGACGTGAGGAGCTCCGGATTCGAAATGTTCAGTTCCTCCGGAACGTGATTGTATTTCGCCCCGCTCTTCTGGATCATCGTGCCCATGGCGCCGTCCAGAAAGACAAAATCATCGCCCTCGAGCAGGCGTTTAAACGTCGTCTCCACAGTGTTTTCCTACCTTTCGATATTCGCATTCGCTCCGCAGATTGCAGGAGGCACATCCCCGGTGCCGCCGGGAAACGGGTTCGTCCGACATTCCCGCCACCGCCGTAATGGATTTCGTGGGCGTCAGCAGGAACTGCCGGTTCGTGGTCAGGCCGATGCGCTTCGGCGCATTCAGCTGTTCCAGGAAGAAGGACTGCATTTGAATGGGGAAGTCGCCGTATCCGGGGCTGAATCGAAATGTGAAATACTGGTCCGGGTATTTCGCGGCGAGGATATCGTCCACCTGGTGCCCGACCTGCTCCACGGCCACGGAGGCCAGGACATCCAGAACGACCGCCTGGGACATGTCCGTGACCTGCGCCGTGCGCAGCAGCCGGTCAATGCCGCCTCCAAGGGTACAGCAGACCAGCGCCGCCTGACGGCAGCCTTTCAGGTGCATCCGGATATCCCGGCCCTGCATGAGTTCGGGACAGGGCAGGTCGATGACCTTGGTCAGATACCGCGGCTGGGCGGTACGCAGAATTTTTTCCTCGCAGACATCCAGCAGGTGCGCCATTTCATCGTTCATCTCCACCTTGGCGTCGCCGAGGTAGCGCACCGCTTCCGCGCGATTCAGCGGTCCCAGCGTCAGCATATTCTTCCCCCTTACAGCAGCGGCACAACCGCGTCGCTGATCTTCTTCGCAATATACGGATTATTCATGGTATAGAGATGGATGCCGTCCACGCCGGCGGCAATCAGGTCGATAATCTGGTCAATGGCATACGCAATGCCGGCTTCCCGCAGCGAATCCGGCTTGTCGGCGTACTTGGTCATGACGCGGGCAAATTTCGGCGGAAGGCTGGCGCCGCACAGCGTAACCATACGTGTAATCTGCTTCACATTCGTGACAGGCATAATGCCCGCCTCAATGGGCACGTTGATGCCCGCGAGCTCCGCCCGCTCCCGGAACGAATAGAACATCTCGTTGTCGAAAAAGAGCTGGGAGATGAGGTGCGTGCAGCCGGCATCGACTTTCTCCTTCAGATGGCGGATGTCCTCCACCGCACTCCCCGACTCCGGATGGGATTCCGGATAGCATGCCCCTGCAATGTCGAACTCCGTGTTCTGCGTCAGATATCTCGTCAGGTCGGAGGCGTGGGCGAAGTCGGTCTTCGGCTCCTCGTCCGGGACCCGGTCGCCCCGCAGTGCCAGAATGTTTTCAATATGGTTCTCCCGCAGCACCTGGACCGTTGCGTCAACATCATCTCTGTTATTCCGTACGCAGGTCAGATGCGCCGCCGACTCAATGCCGTAGACGTTCTTAATGCGCGAGGCAATCTGCACAGTTCCGTTGTCTGCCCCGGTTCCGCCGGCGCCGTACGTCACACTGATGAAATCCGGCTTCAGACCGCAGATGTCCTCCAGCTTCCCATACACCGATTCAATGGGCATCGTCCGCTTCGGCGGAAACACCTCAAAGGAATACACGGTGCGGTCGACATGATTTGTGCTGTCTGGGTCAAATAATTCTCGAATTTTCATGGGTACCCTTCCCTTATTTATTAATAATTTAATTCATTTTACAGCGGGGCATCTGGTATCACAACTATTGAAATGCATTGGCTGGCCATAGAATAAAGCTATATGAATAGCAGACAGCAAAAGGCCCGCAGTCTGCGGGCCCCGTCATGATTATTTTTTTCCATACTTCAGCCAGCACAGGATGCCGGCGGTGACAACCGCGGCTCCTGCCAGGACATAGGAGAAAATGGTCATTCCGCGGGAGCCGCCGGGGTTGGCGCGGTTGACCGCGTCGCCGTCGGGGCGGGCGTGGAGGTCGCTTCCCTGGTCCTCCGTGGGAGGGATCAGCGGCTGCAAATCCTCTTTCGGCGGAATGACGTGCTGCTGCGCCGCCGCTGTGGCCGGTACGGCTGTGGTACTCGTTACGGCCGTTGTGCTGCGCACCGCAGTCCCTCTGCGCCATGCACGCGTGCGTGAAAACGAGACCGGCCGTGAAACGCCGCCGGTCTGCGAATGTTCCGAAACGGCAGCGGTCTCCCGCTCCGGGGCGCCGCTGTAGACGATACTGACGGAACCGGACACGGCACCGGCCGCCACCTGGACCTTTCCGCGGTCATTGCGGATGACGACACTGCGCAGATTCGGAAAACCGACAAAGGTACCGGGAGCAATGTAGGTAACCGTAGAGGGGACATAGACGGTACGCACGTTTCGAAGACTCGAAGGGCTTCGGTCAATGGCGCCGGCCGAGAGTGACGCGGCACCCTCGGGAATATAGACGGCGCCGCTGCTGTTGGGCGCATAGGCGAGCACGGGAACGGCAAGGAGCAGCACAATCAGAAGCGCCGCCAGTGCCGCACCGGATTTTCGAAATGCGGTCACGCTTCTACGACCTCTATGCCGCGGTGAAGGGGCTGACAGAGGAAAACTTCTCCGAGTTTGTGCTTTTCCAGCATCTGTCTGCACTGCTCGGCGTCTTCTTTGGAGGTGAAAATGCCGTAGATGGTGGGACCGCTGCCGCTCATGCAGCTGGTCTCCGCACCGGTGCCGCGCATGATGGCTTTGATGTCGACGCGGTCCGGCACCTCGATAACCTGCTCAAAGACGTTGCCGACCAGGCGGAAGATCTCCTTCTGGTCCCCCGTGACAAGGGCGCGCAGCATGTCGCTGGTGTCCAGATGGCGCAGGTGGCGGAAATTGCGGTCGGCCTCCGCATAGGCCTCTTTGGTGGAGACATCCATGTCCGGCTTGACCAGAACAAACCAGCAGTCGGGGAGATCGGGCAGCGGAGCGAGAACGCCGCCGATATCCATGGCAAGCATCGTACCGCCCTGGATGCAGAATGGGATGTCCGCGCCGACGGGTTCCGCCATGCGGCAGAGGTCCCGTTCATCCAACCCGGTACCGAAAAGCGTGTTCAGGCCGACGAATACAGCCGCACCGTCCGCGCTGCCTCCGGCGAGACCCGCCGCTGAGGGGATGCGCTTCTGGATATCGATGGAGATACCCGGGTTCTCCAGGCCGGTCGCAGTGAAAAACCGCTCGGCCGCCTTCCAGGCGATGTTCGTACCGTCGGTCGGAATATCGGCCAGGTCGCAGGTCAGGACGATAGCGCCTTTGTCCCCCGTGCGATTGATTGTGACGGTGTCCTGGATGCCGACCGACTGCATGATCATAAAGAGTGTGTGGTAGCCCTCTTTGGTCCTGCCGAGGATGTCGAGCATGAGATTTACTTTTGCTGCTGCGTTCAGAATCATTGCTAGCCTCCGAGTGCCGGTCCCTTACCGGCTCAAATCTAATTTCTGTTTTTCTGGACTATTTTACCATACTTTTTCCGCATTTTTGTAATCTGTCAAAATATTGTACCCGGGCGGTTCCGCGGGTGACTTCTGGGGCGGCTTGTGTTAAAATGGCTTCACTCAGTGAATATAATAATAATTCTGTAAAATAACGGAGGGCTCTTTATGCAGGCTGTACTCACCGTCGTCGGCAAAGACAAAGTCGGTATCTTCGCCAAAGTCTCCGCGCTCTGTGCGGACTACAATGTCAATATTGAGGGCGTGTCCCAGACTATTCTGAAGGACATGTTCGTTATGATTATGATCTGCAATATTGACAATCTCACCATCCCCTTCGGCGAGTTCGTCGAGACCGCCGAGGCAGAGGGCAAAAAGAACGGCCTTGTCATCCACTGCATGCATGAGGACATCTTCAATTCCATGCACACCATTTAAGCGTCCCGGAGGAAATTCATCTATGCTTTCGTTTAACCCGAATGATATCCTCGAGACCATTAACATGATCGACGAGGAAAACCTTGACGTCCGCACCATTACCATGGGCATCTCCCTGCTGGACTGTGCAGACTCCGACATCGACCGCTCCTGTGAGAAGGTCTATGAAAAAATCGTCCGTAAGGCCGAAAACCTGGTCCGGACCGGCGAGGACATTGAGCGCGAATACGGCATTCCCATCGTCAACAAGCGCATCTCCGTCTCCCCCATCTCCTTCCTGACCGCCGTCAGCGGCGGAGACCCGGTCAAATATGCAAAGGCGCTGGAACGTGCGGTCAACACGGTCGGCGTCAACTATCTCGGCGGGTATTCCGCCCTTGTCCAGAAAGGCTTTGCAGCCGGTGACCTGGAGCTCATCCGGAGCATTCCGGAAGCACTGGACGTCACCGAGCACATCTGCTCCAGCGTCAACATCGGTTCCACAAAAGCCGGTATCAACATGGATGCCGTCAAAATCATGGGCAATATTGTCCGCGACTGCGCCGAGCGCACCGCAGACCGCGACAGCGTCGGCGCCTCCAAGCTGGTCGTCTTCTGCAACGCCGTCGAGGACAACCCGTTCATGGCCGGTGCTTTCCACGGAGTCGGCGAAGCGGACACCGTCATCAACGTCGGCGTCTCCGGCCCCGGCGTAGTCCGCTCGGCCATTCACAAGGCGGCCGACGACGCCAGCATCACGGAAATTGCAGAAATCGTCAAAAAGACTGCATTTAAGATTACCCGTGTCGGCCAGCTGGTCGCCCACGAGGCCTCCAAGCGCCTCGGCGTCCCGTTCGGCATCGTCGACCTCTCGCTCGCGCCGACCCCGGCGGTGGGCGACTCCGTCGCACATGTCCTGGAAGAGATGGGTCTGGAGCAGTGCGGCTGCGCCGGCACCACGGCCTGCCTTGCCCTGCTCAACGACGCGGTCAAGAAGGGCGGCATCATGGCTTCCTCACAGGTGGGCGGTCTCTCCGGCGCCTTTATCCCGGTCTCCGAGGACGCAGGCATGATTGACGCAGCCCGCTCCGGTTGCCTTAAAATTGAAAAACTCGAGGCCATGACAGCGGTCTGCTCCGTCGGTCTGGACATGATTGCCATTCCGGGCGAAACCCCGGCGGAGGTCATCTCCGGCATCATCGCTGACGAGGCGGCCATCGGCCTCATCAACTCGAAGACCACCGCCGTGCGCGTCATCCCCGCCGTCGGCAAGAAGCCGGGTGAGGAGCTCGACTACGGCGGGCTCTTCGGAACGGCACCCATTATGGAGGTCAACACCAAGAGCCCCGCGAAGTTTATCCGCCGCGGCGGCCGCATTCCGGCCCCCATCCAGAGCCTGAAAAACTGACGAATTTGTTTGGGATGCCGGCGGTCTGCCGGCATTTTCCCATTTTGGAGGACTTATGATTCACCTGACCCCGCGCCAGCAGATGGCGGCCCGTCTGGTCCGCCCGGGCCGGCCGCTGGCGGACATCGGAACCGACCACGCGCAGCTGCCTGTGGCGCTGCTCCAGCAGGGCGTCATCCCGTTTGCCTACTGTCTCGACGTGCGGGAGGGCCCGCTGCAAAACGCCCGCGCCACCATAGCGCGCTGCGGACTGGAGGACAAAACGGAAGTCATCTTAAGTGACGGCTTCGCCGGCCTTACCCCGGGCTGTTGCCACGACTTCGTGTTGGCCGGCATGGGCGGGGTGCTCATCACCGGCCTGCTGGACGCGGTGTCCTGGGTCCGCGAGCCCGGCAATCATTTTGTGCTCCAGCCCCAGTCCCATCTGGACACGCTCCGCCGCTACCTCTTTGACAACGGCTTTGAAATTCTTAAGGAGGACGCCGTGGAGGACCACGGCCGCCCCTATACAGCCATGGAAATCTTCTTCACCGGAGAGGAAATTCCGCACAGCGAGGCGGACTGCTTTATCGGAAAAATGAATCAAATCGAGGACAGAGAGCTGCAGGTCCGCTATTTCACCTCCCTCTCCCACTATCTGGAGGACCGCATCCACGGCGGGGAAACCGGGCTTGACGACGTCCTGTCCCGTGTAAAGGAGTGTTTGAAAGCATGCCAACCGTAAAGGATATCTATGACGTTATCGACGACTTTGCCCCGTTCCGCACACAGGAATCCTGGGACAACAGCGGTTTTCTCGTAGGAGATCCGGACCAGGAAGTCCGCACCATCGCCCTGGCCCTGGATGTCACGATGGACACCCTCGCACAGGCCAAAGAGGCCGGCGCCGAGCTACTGGTCAGTCACCACCCGGTCATCTTTCACCCGCTGAAAAATGTGCGGAAGGGCACCCCTGTCTACTACGCCATTGAAAACGGCATCAGCATCATCTCGGCCCACACCTGCTGGGATGTCGCACAGGGCGGCGTCAGCGACGTGCTCGCCAGGCTCCTCGGCCTGCGGAATATTCAGGAAATCGTCCCGAACGAGGACGGCATCTGCATGCTCCGCTGTGGAAAGCTGGCGAAACCCGTCCCGGCGGAGGAGTTCGCAGAAATCGTCGCCGAGACCCTGCACACCGTGGTCCGCGTCAGCGAGCCCCTGGAAAAAATTCAGACCGTCGCAGTCTGCGGCGGCGCCGGCTGCTCCTTCCTGCCGGATCTCGCGGCCCGCGGCGACATCGACGCCTTCGTCACCGGCGACGCCAAACACAACGATTTTCTCGACGCCATCGACGACCATATCGTTCTGCTGGCGGCCGGCCATTACGAGACGGAGACCGTCTCCATGCCGGTTCTCCGGGAACACCTGAAGCACGATTTCCCGGACCTGAACTACATCTATCTCAAGTCAGAGCCCGCCGCCTACATCGGGTAATCTGACAACAAGCGGAAAGGAGTCCGAAACATGGCACTGGATGGCCTGTTTTTACGCTGCATCAAAACGGAACTGGAAGAAAAACTGACGGGGGCCAAAGTGGACAAGATCTACCTGCCCACCGGTGACGAGCTTGTCCTCCGGATGCGCTCCCGCACCTGCGGCGGCCTCAACCTGCTGCTCTCCGCCCGCGCCAACAGCCCGCGGGTCAGCCTGACCGCATCCTCCTTCGAGAATCCGCCCACACCGCCCATGCTCTGCATGCTGCTGCGCAAACGTCTCGGCGGCGCCACCCTGACCGGTTTTCGGCAGGCGGGCCTGGACCGCATCCTCTTTCTCGATTTCGAGGCCACCAACGAGCTCGGCGACCGCGAGCACCTGACCCTCGCCGCGGAAATCATGGCGCAGTACAGCAACGTCATCCTTATCGGCCCGGACGGCAAGGTCATCGACGCGCTCAAGCGAATCGACCCGACCAAATCCTCCCGCCGGCTGGTCCTGCCCGGCGTCCCCTATGAGCTGCCGCCGCAGCAGGACAAGTTCAACCTGGTGGAGGCGCCGCTGGAGGACGTCGTCGAACGCATCCGCTCGTTTCGAACCAAGACCCTCTCTTCCGCTATCCTCTCATCCGTCATGGGCGTCTCCCCCATCGTCGCGCGGGAGCTTGCATTCCGCGCCGTCGGAGAAGACCCGCACATGTCCGAGATGACCGAGGACGACTTCACGGAGCTGGAATACCCCCTTCTCGATCTAAAAAAGCGCATCGCAGACAACCAGTATTCTCCGGTCGCCCTGCACCGCGAAGACGGCCGTCCGTTCGACTTCTGTTTCATGGACATCACGCAGTATGGCAGCGCATTTAAGAAAACCGCCTACGACTCCCCGTCGGAACTGCTGGATGCTTTCTACGCAAAGCGTGACAGCATGGAGCGCCTCGCGTCCCGCACCGCTGCTCTGCGCAAGTTTCTCATGAATACGAAGAGCCGGATCGCGCGGAAAATGGGGAACCAGCAGGAGGAGCTCGCCCGCTCCGTGGACCGGGAGAAGCTGCGCATCTATGCGGAGCTCATTCAGGCCAATCTCTATCAGCTGGAAAAGGGCGCCTCGGTCTACGAGGTGGCGAACTATTATGACGACAACAAGATCGTCCGCGTCCCGGCGGACCCGGCCCTGAGCCCGACGCAGAATGCACAGAAATACTATAAAGAATACCGCAAGACCTACACGGCGGAGAAAAAGCTCCAGGAGCAGATAGAAAACGACTCCGAGGAAATTGCGTATCTCGACACCGTCCTGGACGCCCTGGAGCGCGTTGAGAGCGAGACCGACATTGCGCAGATCCGCCAGGAGCTGGTCTCCAGCGGCTACTTAAAAGAGCAGCCCACCAAAACCGGCCGCAACGGGCGCAAGAAAACCGTCCGCCAGCCGAAGCCGCTGCCGCCCATCGCCTACGAGACCTCGGACGGGTTCGAGGTGCTGGTCGGCCGCAACAACGTCCAGAACGACAGGCTTTCCCTGAAGATGGCCAACAAACTGGATATGTGGCTCCACACGAAAGACTTCCCCGGATCCCACGTCATCATCCGAAACCAGAACGGGGAAATCAGCGACACCGCCCTCGAGGAGGCCGCCTGCATTGCGGCTGTCAACAGCACGGCACGGGAGTCGCAGAAGGCGCCGGTCAACTACACTTTGGCGAAGAACCTGAAAAAGCCCGTCGGCGCCAAGCCCGGCAAAGTCATCTACCACACGTACAACACCATGTATGTGACACCAGATGCGGAGCTGACCGAAAAGCTGAGAAAAAAATCATAAAAAAAGACGATCTGCCGTGCTGGCGGATCGTCTTTTTTCTTTGTGCGGACAGCCGACCAATCCCTGATTTCGGGAGAAATTGAAATATACAGAACTCCCGAAGAATTTTTTAAGGGACCCGGTCATATCAGAAAAAGTCCCTGCAAAATACCAGGCGGGTCAAAAATCGATTTACTTTATGATTTCCAGTTCCTCCGCGGTCGAGTTCCGCTCTGAATCGGTATGAAAAGACCGCAGTACCGGATTTTCGTCGTCCATCAGGGACAGGATCAGGTAACTGGCGTTGGAGTCGTAGGCGAGGCGCTTGTCCTCCTCCGACTGGCGGGAGGGCGTCTCCGGGTGCGAGTGCCAGTTCCCGAGGGGCTGCAGACCGCTGGCGCGCATATCTCGAACGGCGGCGAGCTGTTCCTTCGGGTCCAGCGAGAAGTGCTCGGGGGAGTGGTCAAGATTGGTCAGAAGATAGACCTTTTCGATGCGGCGCTCCTCGCCGATATCGCGACCGGCGATGAGCCCGCAGGCCTCGTTCGGCTCTTCGGCGCGGGCGTGGGCCAGAATCGTCTCGTAATCGGTCTGCCGCAGCGTCACTTTGCGCATCAGGACTGTGCCCCCTCTTCCTCAGCATCCGCCGCGTCGGCTGCATCGCCCGGTTTCCAGGTGCAGACGGCCTGCTCGTAGTCGAATACTTTCGTAATAGTCGGGTGCGTGCCGCAGACCGCGCAGTCCGGGTCCGCCGGCGGGAGTTTGATCTTTCGGAACTCCATGGTCAGGGCGTTGAAAGTGAGCAGCTGTCCGGTCAGAAGTTCGCCGGTGCCGACGATATATTTGATGGCCTCCAGCGCCTGCAGGCAGCCGATTACGCCGGCCATGGCGCCGATGACGCCGGCCTGGCGGCAGGTCGGAACCGCATCCTTTGGCGGCGGCTCTTTGAAGACGCAGCGGTAGCACGGGCCCTCGCCCGGGACATAGGTCATGAGCTGGCCCTGGAACCGCAGAATGCCGGCGTGGCAGAACGGCTTCTTCGCCAGCACGCAGGCGTCGTTGATCAGAAATTTCGTCGCAAAATTGTCGGTGCCGTCCAGGATAAAATCGTAGTCCTGGATGAGATCCATCACGTTGTCCGAGGTCACGTAGACCTGGTGCGGGATGACTTTGACATCCGGGTTGATCTCTTCCATGGTCTGCCGGGCGGACTCCACCTTCGGCACACCGAGATCTTTGGTGGTGTGGATGACCTGCCGCTGCAGATTGGAGAGATCTACCTCATCTGCATCGGCAATGCCGATGGTCCCGACGCCGGCCGCCGCCAGGTACAGCGCCGCCGGGGCGCCGAGGCCGCCCGCGCCGATAATCAGCACTTTGGCGTCCAGGAGCTTTTTCTGCCCCTTCAGCCCGACTTCTTTCAGAATAATATGTCTGGAGTAGCGCTCCAGCTGTTCATTGGTCAATGCCATTGCAGACTCCCCTTACCGTGCGCCGCCGCCCATGAAATACAGGAATTCGACGACGTCGCCGTCTTTCAGAACATAGCCGTCGTAATCCGCCAGGCGCAGAAAATTTTCGTTGACGGAGACGGTGACATACTGCGGGTTTTCAACGTTTTCCTGCGCAATGAGCTCTGCGACGGTCAGGCCGTCCTTCACCTCTTTGGCGTTCCCCGCAACTGTAAGTTTCATTATAGCAAAATCCTTTCGAAAATCAGATAAAGTAGGTCAGATCGGACTTCTCCGCCGAGCCGAGCATCGTGGCGACTCCGCCGAGCTCGACGCCGTCGATCAGCTCCTCCTGCTTAATTCCCATGATATCCATGGACATCTGGCAGGCCACCAGGCGTACGCCGTGGTCAACCGCCTGCTGCATGAGCTCTTCGACGCTGGAAATGCCGTTCTTCTTCATGACCGCACGGATCATCTTGGCGCCGGCACCTCCCATGTTCATGCGGGACAGGCCAAGATGTTTCGTACCACGGGGCATCATGAGCCCGAACATCCGGCCGATCAGATCTTTCTTCACCCTGACTTTCTCCGGCTTCCGCAGCACGTTCAGTCCCCAGAAGGTGAAGAACATCGTGACCGGGCGTCCCATAGCGGCAGAGCCGTTGGCCATAATAAACGCGGCAATGGTCTTGTCGAGGTCGCCGCTGAACACGACAAACGTCTTCTCATGCTCCCGCGGGTCCCCGCTGACCGCCGCTTTCGGCTGAGCTTTTGTGCTCTTCTCGACCACGGCTTTGATCACTCCGTTCTCGGTCGTCAGAGACACCAGCCGGTTTCCGGTGCGGTCGCACCACACGGCAATGTCGGAGGCAAAGGCATCCTCGGTCGCCTCTACGTAAAACCGGTCGCCCTCCTCTGCAGCGCGGACGGCGTCGCCGACCTTGACGATGGGGCCGGGGCACTTGAGCCCTTTGGCATCCAGGAACGTCGGTTCCTTCTCAGCCGTCTGCTTCAGCGCTGCCTTCTGAGGAGCCGGCTCCGCGTCAAGGGCCTGGAGCGCCCGGATACCGCCTTCCACGTTGGAGACGTCGTAGTCGAGATCCGCCAGGATCTCCGCCACCTGCTCGCTGAGATCTCCCGTCGTGCAGATGACATAGACCGGCTTCTCCTTCGGGACGGAATCCGCCTTCTTCACAAATTCATCAAATGGGATCTGGAGTACGCCCTCAATCGGATAGACAATCTGCTCATCTGGCTGCCGTACATCCAATACCGTCACCGCCGCGCGATCCAGTTCTCGAAACGCCGCAGCGGAAATCTTTTTTGCCTCTGCCATGTTTAAGCACCTTATTCCTATTTGTTTAGTATGAAAATATAGTAGCACGCGGTGTCCGGGATGTCAAACAGAATTCTGTTGGTCCTAAAATTCTCGCTCACTGCCCCATTTTCAAAAAATTAAGTCCAACACTTTAATAAAGTGTTGGACTTTCGTAGCTATGACATATTTTCTGCCGACCGGGCAAACAGCCGATTGGTCTCATGGGCGAGATTGCGGTGTTCGGGACGGGTCAGCTCCGGATCGCGCCGGAGGAGTTCCGTGGCGGCCTCTTCGGCCTTGGTGAGGACTTCCATGTCCTCGGTCATATCGGCAATTCGGAGTTCCGGCAGGCCGTGCTGGCGCTGGCCGAAAAAGTCGCCGGGGCCGCGCAGAGCCAGGTCTTCCTGAGCAATCTCGAAGCCGTCGTTGGTACTGCACATGATTTTCAGGCGCTTCCGGGTAATCTCGCTCCGGTTGTCACTGAGCAGAACGCAGGTCGAGGCGTCGGATCCGCGGCCGATGCGGCCGCGCAGCTGGTGGAGCTGGGACAGACCGAACCGCTCGGCGTTTTCAATCAGCATGATGACGGCGTTGGGGACATCGACGCCGACCTCAATAACCGAGGTGGCAACCAGCAGCTGGATCTCACCGGCGGCAAAGCGGTGCATGACATAGGCTTTTTCATCCGCCTTCATCTGGCCATGGAGCAGGCCGACACGGTAATCCCGGAACTCGTTCTGCCGGATGCGCTCATAGTATTCGGTGGCGGAGATCAGGTCCGAAGCATCGCTCTCCTCCACCAGCGGACAGACAATATAGCCCTGCTTGCCCGCGTCGAGGAACTTCTTTATGTAGTTGAAACAGCGCATGCGTTTGCCGCTGTCAATGCGGTAGGTGGCAATCGGTTTGCGCCCGGCGGGGAGTTCGTCGATGACGGAGACATCCAGATCGCCGTAGATGGCGAGGGCCAGCGTCCGGGGGATGGGAGTGGCGGACATGACGAGCACGTGGGCCCCGTTACCCTTCTCCGCCAGGGCGCCCCGCTGTCGGACGCCGAAGCGGTGCTGCTCGTCCGTGATGACGAGGCCGAGATTCCAGAACCGGACCTTATCGGTAATGAGTGCGTGGGTGCCGACTGCGAAATCGAGCTCACCGTGGGCCAGCTGCTCCCGCACCTCTTTCTTTTTCGATTCCGGCATAGATCCGGTCAGCAGACCGACTGACACGCCGGTCCCTTCGAAAAATTTCTGCATAGTCTGGTAATGCTGTTCCGCCAGAATCTCCGTGGGCGCCATCATGGCACACTGGTACCCGTTTTTAACCGTCACAAATCCGAGGGCGGCGGCCACCATGGTCTTGCCGGATCCGACATCCCCCTGGACCAGACGGTTCATGAGCATACCGCTCTGCATGTCGGCAATGGCCTCCTGCACCGCCCGACGCTGGGCGCCGGTGGGCGTAAACGGCAGAGTCCGGTAAAAGTCCTCCGAGACATCCTGCCGAATGCGCACATCTGAGGTCTCCTTATTCCGCTCACGAATGCGGCGGAGGCCCAGCTCCAGCTCGAAGAGCTCCTCGAAGATAAAGCGGTTCCGGGCCGCGGACATCTCCTCCATGTCCGTGGGAAAATGGATCTCCCGGAGCGCCTTCTGCAGCGGCATCAGGCCGTAGCGATCCAGTATTTCGTCGGGAAGCGGATCCACCTCCATACCGCCGAATTCCGTCAGAGCCCGCCGTACGGTTGACTCGATCATGCGGGAAGAAAGGCTCTTATTCCGCGAGTAGATGGGATGGATCTGTTTCTGGCCGGCCGGGTCCCCGATCTCCGGGGACAGCATTTCGCGGCCGCTGTTTCCCTGGGTGACCCGTCCGAAAAACAGCAGGGTCTCACCCTCTGTCAGTTTGGCTGCGGCGTATTTGTTGTTGAAAATGAGGACTTTGCACTTCCCGGAATTGTCCGCAATAGTCGCCGTGAAGCACATAACACCGCTGTGCGAACGGAAGCGGCTCACCGGTGAGATGATCTCCGCTTCAATGCAGACGGGCTTTTCCTGGAACTCTGCGCCGAACAGCAGCACAGGCCGGCTCCAGTCCTGGTAGTCCCGGGGGTAGTAATGCAGAAGGGCGTCGATGTCATCGACGCCGAGCACATGAAACTGCTCAGCCCGTTTGGCACCGACACCCTTTAATTGATTCAGTGAAATCTTAGGCAGCATGATTTTTTCTTATTCAACCGAGATGATGAACGAGTAGACCGGCTGTCCGCCGTAGATAATGCCCGTCTCCAGCGAGCTGAAGCGGTCCTTCAGCATCTTTTCAAGCTTCTGCGCGTCCTCTTCGGTGGCACCCTCGCCGTAGTAGATGGTGACCATCGTGGTGCGGCGGGAGCAGAGATGGCGGGTGACCTTGTAGGCCGTGGTCACGCAGTCGTCATCTACAACTGTGATAGAGCCGTTCTCCATGCCGAGCATCTGGCCCTTCTTGATGTCAAACCCGTCGATCTGACTGTCGCGGGCTGCAAAGGTGACCTGAGCCGTGGACACGCCGTCCAGGGACTTGACCATGGCGAGGTTGTTGTCCTTTACCGACTCCTCCGGATTGAAATGGAGCATGGCGGAAATGCCCTGCGGCACCGTGCGGGTCGGAATGACGATAACCTGGCGCGAGGTCAGCGGGTCGACCTGCTCTGCCGCCATGATGATGTTCTTGTTGTTCGGCAGCACAAAGACCGTGTGGGCAGGCGTGGCCTCGACGGCGTTGAGGATGTCCTCTGTGCTGGGATTCATGGTCTGTCCGCCGGAGACGACGATGTCGGCGCCGATCTCCTTGAACAGTTCGGTGAGGCCGTCGCCTGCGCAGACAGCGACAAAGCCGACTTCGTTGACGGGCTCCACCTTTTCAAACTGCTGAGCCTTCGGTTCGCTTCCGCTCTCCTCCGGCTTTTCGAACGAGACGTCCTTGTGGTACTGGTGGACGTCGATCTTTGCATATTTCTGGTCCGCACCGCTGTTAATGGTGGGCTGGGTCATATTGGTGACATTCACCTTGACCAGCTGGCCATATTTTTTGGCCTGGGTCAGTACCCGGCCCGGCTCATTGGTGTGAATATGCAGGGCAATATAGTCATTCTGCACGTCGCAGTAGAGCTGGTCGCCGACCGATTCCAGATAGGCCTTGAGGCTGACCGGATCTTTTCCGTTCTGCTCCCGCAGAACCACAAGCTCCGTGCAGTAGAAATACTGCGCCGCCGCTTCTTCGGTTCTGGAGCGGACCTCTTTTTTCTCCTCTTCGGCCTTCTCCGGTTCTTCGGCGTCTTCCATAATAACCCCATTCTGAAAGACGGACTGCATGCCCTCAAAGACCAGGACCAGGCCCTGGCCGCCAGCATCGACGACCCCGGCCTTTTTCAGAACCGGGAGCATTTCCGGCGTCTGAGCAAGTGCTTTCTTGGCACCCTCGATGACGTGGGCCCATACCTCTTCAAACGGCGCTTCTTTGTGCTCGGTGCCGAATTTGGCGCCTTCGCGGCAGGCGACACGGACAACGGTCAGAATAGTGCCCTCCGTCGGCTTCATGACCGCCTTGTAGGCGGACTCGACGCCGTAGGAGAGAGCGAGGATCATGTCGCGGGAATCAATTTCCTCTTTTCCCTTCAGTCCTTTGGAAATGCCGCGGAAGATGAGAGAGAGGATGACGCCGGAGTTGCCGCGCGCCCCCCGCAACATGGCGGAGGAAGTCTTGGAGGCAACTTTTGAGACCGGTGTCTCGTCCGGCAGCCGCTCCAGTTCTTTGCGGGCCGACGTAATGGTCATAGACATATTGGTTCCCGTGTCGCCGTCCGGGACCGGGAAGACATTCAAGGCATCGACTGCCTTGCGGTTATTGCTTATATTGTACGCCGCAGAAATAATGGCGTCTCGATAGGTTGCTCCGTTAATCACAGCTGTGCTCTCCTTACGCTTTCATTTCGTCGACATAGACTTTGACGTTTTTCACCGTCAAGCCGGTCACGTCTTCGATCGTGTAGCGCACTTTTTCGACGATGTTGCGCACAACGGTCTCAATATTGAGTCCGTAAGAGACCACGATATGCAGTTCGATGACCAAACCGTCCGCTTCGCTGCGGACTGAAACGCCCTTGTCGGGAAACTGGTGCTTCCGATCAAAAAAAGAGCGAACACTCTGAAAGACATTGAGGTCCGACATGTCGACAACACCGAAGCACGTCGGGACGATACTGCCGAGCAGTTCCGAGAAATAGGGTTCGTCAATGTCAACGGTGCCGAGCGGGTTTTCAAATTGGATCATATGACACCTTCCCTTATGAAAAAATTTCAGTAGTTGATTTTATCATACTTACCCGGCCTTTTCAATTATTGAACCTGCCATTTGCTTACGTCTGCGTACGGATCTCCCGGGAGCGGATTCGGCTTCTCCTTCAGGTCCTTGGAGTAGGCCAGCATGCCGCCGCGGTAGCCGATTGTAATGAAAGGCATGTGTTTCTGATACCACGCCGCGAATTTCTTCAGGGAGACCTTCCCGTTGATGACATTGGCATAGACTTTCTGAGAGGCCTTGTCCGGCATGACAGCCGAGAGATCCATGCCGTCGTTCAGCTTGTACTCCGCCAGAATCAGGTCGTATCCGGTGCCGTTGGCCGCCGAGGTGTAGGAGCTGTAGTTCTGGGCAGAGATGGTGGTGCGGATGCCCATGGTCTGGAGCTCATCCTGCAGCTCCGAGGCAATTTCCTGTTTGAACGGGTTGTCGGCGTCAGTCAGGATAGAGAGCGTCTTACCCTTAAAGGCCTTCTGAAGTTCCAGTTTTGCGCGGTCCTTGCCCGGTTTGGCAGTGCGGATGCCTTTCGTCGCATACCAGCGGGGCTGGAACGGGAGATCGGCTGCCTTGCCGTAACCGTTGAGACCGATGCTGATCAGGGAAGAGCGGTCCAGCAGGACGCTGATGTCCTGGCGCAGCTTTGCGTTCTGCAGCGTCTCATTGGAGCCGAATTTGAGGATGACGATGTTGTTCATCGGCTGCTGGCAGTAGTTGACCTGGACACGCTGGACCGGGCCTGCAGCGAGATCGTCAAACACGGCATTGATATTGCCGATGGCGAGATTGGTCATGAGATTGGTGGTCTCCGCGATATTGGAGAGGTAGACCTTATTGACCGAGCCGCTCTGCCGGCGATGTTTGCCGTCCGCCGTCCGTTCCTGCTTGCACTCCTTGTTTTTCTCCAGCATGCCTCCCATGTCCGAGACGCTGTACTTGTACTGGCCGGAACCGGTCGGGACAGAGTCCCCCTTGTCCGCTGTTCCCTGCTTGACAACTGGGAACGTGAGGTTCTGGACAGCGTAGCGGTTGGCATTCGTCATCTCAAACGTGACCGCGTTGCTGCTTTCCTCGGCCGCCGAGCGGAATGTGGTCAGCAGTCCGCTGTAATACGTGGATTTTTTCGCCTTCTGAAATGAGTAGACGATGTCTCCGGCGTCAATTTTGGATCCATCAGAGAAGACGGCATTGTCGCTCAGCGTCACCGTCAGCGCCGTACCGATCTGCGACATGTGATCGGCGATCTCCGGCTGCTCCCGGTAGGTGCTGTCCAGATAATACAGTCCCTGGTACAGCAGCGGCATGATGGGCTCGTTCAGCAGACTCTTCGCCGTGTAGGGATTGATGCCGTCCTCCCGGGAATAGGGGAGACGGACATCGCTCTGTTCCGAGGCAGAGAGTTCCTTCTCGCCTTCTCCCTTTGGCTTCTTTCCGCAGGCGGAGAGGGAGAACAGCAGCAGCAGCGCCAGAATGGCGGCGATCCATTTTTTCCAGTTTTTCATCGTATACCTCCGCATTATTTCAGTGTGATCCGCTCCACGGCCACGGTCTTTCCGTTCCGATCATCCAGGTCGAAAACACAGCCGTTGAGCATCTGCTCCCCACCTTTGACAAGGTCGAACCGCGTCGGCAGATTGGTACAGAACTTCCGGATGGCGAGCTCGGGTTTGGCCCCGAGCACCGACTGGATTGGGCCCGTCATACCGAGATCGGTAATATAGCCGGTACCCTCCGGCAGAATCTGTTCATCGGCGGTCTGGACATGGGTATGCGTGCCGAACAGGGCGGAGACCCGTCCGTCCAGATAAAACGCCATGGCCCGCTTTTCCGAGGTGGCCTCCGCGTGGAAGTCCACCAGGAGAAACCGACATTCCTTCAGTTCGGGCAGAATGCGGTCCGCCGCCTGGAACGGGTTGCCAAGCGGCTCCAGATATGTGGTGCCCATCAGATTGACGACACCGATGCGGTACCGCCCTTTGTCGACGACGCAGAAGCCCCGTCCAGGCACGCTGGATGGGAAGTTCGCCGGGCGCAGGACGGAGGCATCTTCGTCATAGACGTCCATCATTTCGGGCCGGCGGAATGCGTGGTTGCCGGTGGTGACAACATCGGCCCCGCCGGCGTAGAGTTCCCGCAGCGATACAGGGGTGATGCCGTTTCCATCGCTGGAATTTTCACCATTAACGACGCAGAAGTCGATGCCTTCCAGGCGGCGGTACGCCGGAAGGACATCCTGCAGAAATTCCACGCCGTTTTTGCCGACCACATCGCCGACGGCTAAGACTCTCATGAATGTCGATTCCTTTCCAAAATGTAAAAGGAGGCCCTCTCCGACCTGATGCGGATTTGGACCTCCTGTCTATTCGTTATTTTGCGTAATCCATTACGCGGCTCTCGCGGACCACATGAATTTTGATTTGTCCCGGGTACTCGAGCTCTTCCTCGATTCGCTGGGCGACATCGTGGGCGAGAATAACCATCTGGTCGTCGGAAATTTTTTCCGGTTTGACCATGATTCGAATTTCCCGGCCCGCCTGAATGGCGAACGAGTTGTCAACTCCGTCAAACGAGTTGGCAATTTCTTCCAGTTTTTCCAGACGTTTAATATAATTCTCAATATTCTCCCGTCTGGCTCCTGGGCGTGCCGCAGAGATGGCATCGGCGGCCTGTACAATAAAGGCCACGGTTGTCTTCGGCTCTACGTCTCCGTGATGGGCACGGATTGCGTGGACCACGGGTTCGCTCTCACGATACTTCTTTGCTGCGTCTGCGCCGAGCTGGACGTGCGAGCCTTCCATCTCGTGGTCAATGGCTTTTCCGATATCATGGAGCAGGCCTGCACGTTTTGCCTGTTTGACATCGGCGCCGATTTCGGAAGCAATGAGGCCCGAGAGATAACAGACCTCAAGCGAATGGTCCAGTACATTCTGGCCATAGCTGGTACGATATTTCAAGCGGCCGAGGAGCTTGACAAGTTCCGGATGGATGCCGGTGACGCCGGCGTCCAGCACGGCGCGCTCGCCGGTCTGCTTAATCGTCTGGTTTACTTCTTTCTTACACTTTTCATAGGTCTCTTCAATGCGGGCCGGATGAATGCGGCCGTCCTGAATGAGACGTTCCATCGTCAGCCGGGCAATTTCCCGCCGAACCGGTTCGAAACACGAGATTGTGATGGTCTCCGGTGTGTCGTCGATAATAAGGTCGACGCCGGTCACCGCCTCAATAGCGCGAATGTTTCTACCCTCGCGGCCGATGATGCGCCCTTTCATTTCGTCGTTCGGCAGCTGTACAACCGATACGGTTGCCTCTGTCGTACGCTCTGCCGCACAGCGCTGAATGGCTGTGGTGACAATTCTGCGGGCCATCTCGTCCGACTGGTCTTTGATCTGCTCCTGAGCCTCCAGAATTTTGGTGGCTTTTTCGCGATCCAGTTTTTCATCTACTTCTGCAAGGATATAGTCCTTGGCCTGTGCCTCGGTAAATCCGGAAATTTTTTCAAGGATTTCGACCTGGTTTTTCTTAACCTCTTCGATTTCCGCCTGTTTCTGTTCGGCTTCCTTCAGTTTTTTGACGAGATTCTCCTCTTTCCGCTCAAGGTTGTCCGACTTCTTGTCAAGATTTTCCTCTTTCTGGTTCATGCGCCGTTCCTGACGCTGAACCTCATTTCTGCGGTCGCGGAGCTCTTTTTCCACTTCCTGACGGTGACGATGAATTTCATCTTTTGCTTCCAGAACAGACTCTTTCCGCTTCTGCTCGGCCATGGCCAATGCCTGATTCAGGATGCGGGTCGCCTCCTGATTGGCCGAACCGATGGTTGCCTCTGCGGTCTTTTTCCGGTGCTGTTCACCGAGGGCGAAACCGACTCCGAGGCCCACCAAAAGGGCAACGATAATGAGAATGATGGACAATATCAGATTCAAAGTGTAGATTCACCCCCAATATTTAGATTTAAAAGTACGATTGAAACGAGAAGGGCCAAAAGCCCATTTTATTTCAATAAAAAAGTAGCGGCAATTGTGCAGTGACTGCCGCATACCTATACTTATACAGTACTAGTTTATTATATTGTTTTCCGTTCCATATTGCAAGAGAATCGGAAAGATGGCGCGGCGGAAAATCGGCAGTAATACAGGCCGGAAGCAGACCGCGGCCTGTATTTTCGGACTCTGGCGGGGAAAAAGAAAAGGTGCATTGCAGAAGACCTCTGCAATGCACCTTGTCAGGTTTAAGATTCCATTTCATTTTCGGACGTATTAGGATTCACTTTTGACAGGTCCAACTGTCCGGCAAGTGCCGTGTGAAACATACTCCCGTCGACCATTTCCACTGTCAGTTCTGCCATTTCCTGCGCGGATACGGTCATTCCGCCGCGGACCCAGCTAACCAGAAGATTGGTAATGCCGCCGGAGCAGAATGCATAGCAGAACTCCAACTCCATTTCCGAGAGCTTCAGCTTCCGGAGCAGCGCGTCTCGGATTTTTTCATAATACCGGGGCTTCTGTGCTTCCATGATGTAGACTAAATTGTTGTCAATTAGTACTCGGACAAAGTCAATGTTTCTCTGCCAATAGCGGAAATAAAAGTAGATGATACCATTGAAATCGGTAATATGGTTTTCTTCTGCTTTCCTCAGAAACTCTTCAAACAGTTCCTGTTCTCTCTGGAAAAGAACGTCTTCCTTGGAAACAAAGTTGTGGTAGAAGGTCTGCCGGGTCAGTCCTGCCCGCTCAACGATATCCTTAATGGAAATCTTGGAAAACGGATACTCGCGCATGAGTGACAGCAGGCTGTCGGTGATTTTGCGTTTCGAACGAATTGAAATTGGATTGTCTCTTCCCCCCATATCTTTCACCTTCTTTATGGCTGAGCCATAATCAAACCGTTCTTGTGTTCGTACACATGTTCGATATCAACTATACTATACCATAACCTGTTCAGATTTGGGGGAAATATTTTTCGCAAATTGCAATAACAAGTTGGACACCCTCCGCTAGACAGCAGTCTGGTAGA
>UQOE01000010.1 GCA_900542575.1 uncultured Oscillospiraceae bacterium | reverse complement strand
CGGCGGACTTCCGCTCATTGGCCCCGATTGTATTGGAACAGGCATTGAAGGAATCAGGGACGCAACTGCTGGAACCTTATCTCTCCTTCACCCTCTATGCGCCCCAGGAATATCTTTCCAGGGCTTATCATGATGCACCGAAATACTGTGCCACCATCGAAACGGTCCAGGTAAAAAAGGATGAAGTTGTCTTTACTGGCGAGATTCCCGCCCGCTGTATACAGGCATACCGTACTGATCTGGCCTTTTACACCAACGGGCAGAGCGTATGCCTTACAGAACTGAAAGGGTATCAGGCCGCTGTCGGCAAGCCAGTCATCCAGCCCCGCCGTCCAAACAGCCGCCTGGACAAGGTGCGCTATATGTTTCAGAAGATAATGTAACGTCTTGCGCAATGCAAGCGTTCATTGCTGGCTATTGCGAAATATCATTGATAAAATCAGTATCAGAGAGGAGAAACTATTTTGAACCAGGAACAGACGAATATTACAACAGGAAAGCAAATACGTCATCTGCGAACACAATTGGGAATGACACAGGAAGAACTAGCCGGGGAATTGAATGTTACCCGGCAGGCACTATCGAATTGGGAGAGAGATGTTAATGAACCCGATTTAAATATGTTGAAAAAAATTTGCTTTCTTTTTGGAGCGCAAATTGCAATAACAAGTTGGACACCCTCCGCTAGACAGCAGTCTGGTAGATATTGTCCAGTTCATCGTCAAATACTTCTTCCGGTGTACGGTAGCCCAGAATCTTCCTCGGCAGGCCATTGCACCAGAGTTCAATGTCCGCGATCTGCTGTGGAGTGTAGCTGTCGATCCGCTTTCCCTTTGGAAGGAATCTTCGGATCAGTCCGTTATGGCGCTCTACTGTACCCTTCTCACAGGGTGTGTAGGGATGCGCATAGTAGACCAGCGTCTTTGAGATCGCTTCCAGATCCGTCAGTTCGGCAAATTCGGACCCATTGTCCGTTGTGATGGTCTTAAACACCTTGCTGAAATGCTCGCTGTAGGTATTCTGCAGCATCTTCATCGCATTCATGACACACTCAGAAGTTTTGTCCGCAAGTGGGATGACGATGAAATTGCGGCTCTTCCGCTCAGCAAGGGTGAACAGGACATCATCATCACGGGATTTTGATCCCAGGACAAGATCGCACTCCCAGTGGCCAAATTCCTCGCGGGATTCTACCTTGGGATCACGTTCCCCGATGCTGCGGCCAAGCTTCTTTTTATTTTGGCGGCAGCGGGACTTTTTCTGCCTGCGGGCCAGCTTCTCTGGGAGATTGTGGTTTTTAATTCCGATGAGGCCGAGATCGACATAGCGGTAAAGGGTTTTGGTACAAACCATTTCGTCTCTTGCAAAGGAACCTTCAGCAAGGGCTCTTCCAAAGCAGGCATCCAGAGACCAGCCGTCATCGAAGAAGTGCCTCTGAACGTACTTAAGAAAAGAGGACTTTCCCAGCAAATCATAGTGACGGCAGGAGGCAGAGCGGTTCTGTCGGTACGCATCCTGCCCGGCGGAAGCCTTATAACGCTGGATGTGGCCGTTATAGAGCGATACAGTGCCGCGCTCTATCTCATTGGAAACTGTGCTGGGTGAGCAGCCGATCTCACGGGCAATGGCCCGGATGGAGCAGCCATCCTTAAGGCGGATCTGAATAACAATACGTTCTTCGAAGGTAAGATGTTTTCCCTTCTTGTGTCCGGTTATGGTAGAATGAGGACAGTCCATGGTGGCGGTTCTCCTTTGTAGATGTAGGTTTGGCGATTTACATTCTACCAGAAACCCAGCCATGGATCTTTTGTTATTCAGTTGTCCAACTTCAATTTACAATCAACCGGCGGAATATAAATAGAAAACTGGTATAGATTTTTTGCAATTTCGTTCATGACAGGTCTCCCTTTCCAATTGCATTTCATTCTTGATTCCGGCAGAATTATAGCGACACTTGTTTCTATAATCAATGAATCTGACCGCCGATGCAACAAAAGGGGGTAAATTGTTGCTATGCGAATAAAGGGATTAAACGACGAACTCATCAAACAGTATATTACGGAAAGTCTGCTGATTTTAATGGAATCAAAGCCATTCAACAAAATTACGATCGCACAGATCACAGAAAAAGCCGGAGTGAACCGCTCCAGCTATTACCGCCATTTCGATACCAAGGAAGATATTATCGGTTTTTATCTGTTGAGTATCATGAACGAATATATAGAAAAACACCGCAGGAATGGCAAACCCGACTTTCCGTCTTACATTCTTCAGATGTTTCAGACCTTCTATGAGCATCGCCATGATCTGCTGCTGATTCACCAAAATGGGCTTACTTATCTGCTTCTCGATGTTCTGAATGATTGTTTTCGTTTTGATGAAATCACGTCTTCTTCCGACACGGACAGACAATACGAGGCTGCTTACCACATCGGCGGTATTTACAATGACATGCTCCTTTGGATGAATCATAAGATGACGGAAACGCCGGAACAGATGACAGCCTCGGTACTTTCTTTTCATCCCGATGGTACATTTACCATTCTGAACGCGCATGAAACATCGAGCTGACTGTTATTTCTCTTTCTGGCAAAAAAAGCACACAGTTCCCAGAGGAAACTGTGTGCTTTATGGCGGAGAGCAAGGGATTCGAACCCTCGAAACGGCTTTAACCGTTTACACGATTTCCAATCGTGCTCCTTCGGCCAGCTCGGACAACTCTCCATATAGCCAAATAAACTGAACCTGTTCAGTTGTGCCGTTGCTCTCGCAACAATTAGAAATTATACAGGGAAGGGCCTGAAAATGCAAGGATTATTTTTGCTTTTTTAAGAGAATTTACTTTATTAATATTGTATGATAAAATTCATTGACAGAACCGATTATTTCTCGTCATTCCGACGATTTTGATTCAGGCTGGTGAATACATATGAAATGCCCGTACTGCGGATATTCTGAGAGCAAAGTCATTGACTCCCGTCCCACGGACGAGGGTGAGCGCATCCGGCGCCGGAGAGAGTGCACAAAGTGCCATAAACGCTTTACCACATATGAAATTATTGAAACGGTCCCGCTCATCGTGGTCAAAAAAGACAACTCCCGCGAGAGCTTTGACCGGAATAAACTCTTCAACGGCATGATGCGCGCCTGTGAAAAGCGCCCTGTGCCGGTCTCGGTTATCGACAAGGCCGTCTCCGATATCGAGAGCCAAATCCAGAACTCTCTGGAAAAGGAGGTCTCCTCCACCCGCATCGGCGAACTCGCCATGGAGCAGCTGAAAAATATAGATCAGGTTGCCTACGTCCGCTTCGCCTCCGTCTATCGGCGTTTTACCGACGTCGACACCTTTGTCGAGGAAATCTCCAAGCTCAAAGGGGACGAGAAATCCAAATAACTGCAGAAACTGTTGGGTCCGGCGTCGTCCGGACCTTTTTTCAAAAGGAGGTCAACTTACATGGACCGCTACCCGCTTATAACGCTCGGCTCGCTTGGTCTTGCCGGAACAGCGCTGTATCGCGCACACGCATGCAAAACGGAGGCACCGGCGGCGCAGCCGTTTCCGGAGGAGAAGATCAACTTCGAGCGGCTATGCTCCAATCTGACCCGTGCCATCCAAATTCCGACGGTCTCCTGCGAAGACGAGGTCGAGACCGACTGGGCCCAGTTTGAGAAGTTCCGCAGTTTTCTGCGGGAGGCCTATCCCCGCTGCTTCTCCGAGATGGAGGTCACCGAGATTGCCGGCGCCAGCCTCCTCCTCTCCCTCCCCGGGAGCGATCCATCGCTGGATCCGATCGGCTTCTGTGCCCACCAGGATGTCGTCCCTGTCCCCGAAGATACCGTTAAGGACTGGAAGTATCCGCCCTACAGCGGGCACAACGACGGAGCATTCATCTATGGACGCGGCGCCATTGACATGAAGAACCATCTGCTCTCCCTTCTGGAAGCGGTCGAGAGTCTGCTGGAAGAGGGCTATCAGCCAAAGCGCGGTCTGTATCTCATGTTCGGCCACAACGAGGAGATTGTGAGCGGCAGAAGCAATGGCGCCGAGGCCATTGCCGCCGAACTGGAGCGCCGCGGCGTCCATCTGGACAGCATCGTTGACGAGGGCGGCGCCGTATTTGATATCGGCCGGCCGGATCTTCTGGACGGTGACATCGCCGCCATCGGCATCGCGGAAAAAGGGTACTGCGATGTCAAAATCACAGTTGCCGGCAAAGGTGGCCACTCTTCCCGGCCGCCGAAGCACTCCGCCATCGGGGAGCTGTCCAAAAAAATCGTCCGTCTGGAGAACCATCCGTTCCGCGGAAAGATGCCAGACTATCTCCCCCCCCTGCTGCAGACAATCGGCAGCCGGATGGCATTTCCGGTCCGTCTCCTGACCGCCAATCTCGATGTCCTGAGACCGCTGCTGGTCCCCGTCATGGAACAGATTCCGGCAGCCGCCGGGCTTATCCGAACCACCCAGTGCGTCACCATGTCCGAGGGGGCGCCGGCCGGCAACATCATGCCGGAGAGCGCCAGCGCCGTCGTCAACTGCCGCATGATGCAGGGCACGACGATGGAAGATGTACGCCGTCATATCGAGAAATATGTCGGCGGAAAGGGTACCAAAGTCGAAATCATTAAGGGGAAAGAGGCCAGTATCGTCTCTCCCACCGATTCCCGCGCCTTTCAGACCCTGTCTAATCTGATTCTGCAGGCGGATCATAAGGCCGTCATCGCCCCGTATCTCGATATGGGCGGTACCGACTGTTTTCACTATGAGAATGTCTGCAGCAATATTTATCGGTTTGCCCCGTATCGGTTTACGGCTGAGATCATCGGGACCACGCATGGTACCAACGAGCGTATGCCGCTCAAAGAATACGATCGCGGCACTCAGTTCTTTAAACGGTATATGCGCGTCATGACCTCGGAATAACAGCCATTTTACGAAGACTTTACAAAAAAACCAATCCATGTTTTACAGGAGCCTTTTACAATAGTGCGCATTCCACAGAAAAGGGAGTATCTCAGAATGAAAAAGACCCGTTCCATCTTTGCGCTGCTTCTGGCGCTTCTTATGACCGTCATCTGTGCGGTTCCGGCTTTCTCTGCATCGGAGGACCCGGAGGCACAGGCGCTCGCCAACAACCGCCACTCCATCGGCCTGACGGGAGTACATAATGCACGTGAGCTCGGCGGCTATGCCACCCAGGACGGCCGCCACGTCAAGTTCGGCAAACTGATTCGGACCGCCAAACTCTCCGACGCGAATGAGGATGATATCAATCGTCTGGCCAATGTCTATCACGTCAAAAAAGATATCGACTTCCGCACTGATGCCGAGTGCACCATCCATCCGGATAAAGACATTCCCGGCTGCACCTACTACCATTACTCCGCACTTGGTACCGGAATTCCGCAGTATGATCTGAACAAAAAAGAAGACCAGGAGGCACTCGCCGCCTACGCTAAATCCATCGCCAGCTTGGACAAGGACGGCGATCTCGTCGACCATTACTACAAAGATATGTACAAGAGCCTGTACACGACAGAAGAGGGTCTGAACGCCTATCGGAACTTCTTTCAGCAGCTGCTCGACGCCAACGGTGAGACGGTTCTCTGGCACTGCACCTCCGGCAAAGACCGTGCCGGCAACGCCGCCATGCTTCTCCTGATGGCACTTGGTGTTGACAAAGAGACCGCCATCCAGGATTTCCTGAACACAAACTACTATTACAAAGAGGATATGGAAAAGACGTATAACATCGTCTACAAAGTCACCGGCAATGAGAAGACCGCTGCTGACTTCGCCTCCAACGCCGGTGTAAAGCGTGAGTGGATTGAGACCTCGTTCGACACCATTGAGAAAAACTATGGCTCGGTTGACAATTTCCTGCACAAGGGCCTCGGCCTGACCGACCAGGATCTTCAGCAGCTCCGCAGCGCTTATACCGAATAAGACATCTCCAAAAGCCGTCCCTTCCGGGTCGGCTTTTTTCGATCCACTTGCTTTGTGACATACAGGGTTTGACCTTGCAGACGAAAAATGACGACCAGCCTGTAATTGGCTGGTCGTCATTCATTTTTCCGGATTAATCAGAAGAAGCCAGCGTAAGCACAAGCTCCGCCGCCCGCGTCATCTCATCGATACTGGTCCACTCCTCAGTTGTGTGGCAGCGGTTCATCCCGCAGGCTATAACAATTCCTTCAATGCCATGTTCATTAATGTGGTTGCAGTCGCTTCCGCCATAGGTATCCTGGAATGAGACCGGTATGCCGGTCTTCTCCCCGGCCGCGCGATAGCGCCGAACCGTCGGGGAGTCTTCCGAAATGCGGTAGGCCGGGAAAGCGGAGTCGGACGTAAGAGATATAGTTCCGCCGAACTGCTCTGCTGCGTCCTCAAAGACGCGGCGGATCCGGGCAAGTTCCTCTTCCGCGCGGCGGTTGTCCATGCTGCGGATTTCGCCCTGCAGAAGGACATCGCCCGGCACAATATTGCGGGCCGTGCCGCCGGTGACGGTGCCGAAATTCACGGTGGTCTGCGGATCGACATGGCCGGTCTGCAGCCTGGAAAGAGCCTGCGCGGCAATGGAAAGGGCGTTGACCCCCTCCTCCGGTGCAAAGCCGGCATGGGCGCAGACGCCGCGGACGTTCAAATTGAACGAGAGAATCGTTGGAGCTGCCAGAGCTGCTCCGCCCACAGGGCCGCTCAGGTCAAGGACATACGCACTTTTCGCGGTGACCTGGGAAAAGTCAAACTGGGCACTGCCGCGGGCATAGGGCTCCTCCGCTGAGGCAATCAGCACCTCAATGCGCGGATGGGGAATCTTCTCCTCCTGCAGAGCAGTCAGGACTTCGAGAATCTCCGCAACCGCTGCCGCATCGTCGGCCCCAAGAACCGTTGTCCCGTCTGAGGTGAGCATTCCGTCCGAATGGCGGACCAGTTTCTTGCCGACTCCAGGTGCAACGGTGTCCAGGTGTCCGGCAAACAGAACAGGGTCTCCGGGTCCCGTGGCGGGAAGGACGGCGAACAGGTTGCCGGCGGCGTCCTGCGAGACAGCTCGATTGTAGGACAGAATGCGCTCTTTCGCATCGTCTTCCCGGGCATCCAGCCCGAGGGAACGGAGCCGGTCCAAAACAAAATCGGCAATTGCGCGTTCGTGATAAGACTCTGCATCGAGCGCGACAAGGGAGCCAAAGGTGTGCACAAGGCGTTCGGAGCGGATCATGACAGAATCCCTCCTGCAGCCAGATTTCGCACCGTGTAGTCCTGATCCGGCTTCGGGACTTCGGTGACTTTCTCATTGAAAAACAGGACGGCTTCCCGCAGTTCCGGTTCTCCGAGGGCGTAAGGCGTTTCTGAGGTCTCCTGCTCCAGATAATAGAGCGGGACAATTCGGTTGTAAGAGAAAGGATGGTCACCGACTACGCGGATATCCGGGCAGTCGGAAAACGGCTCACCGCGGTAGTAGGGGTCGAAGAGATAAATCATATCTCCCTCCTGGCGGGTGACAAGCACATAGTGCGGATCCTCGAGAAAGAGTCGTACAACCGCCACGCCGCCTTTCCGCATAGCTGCGAAAAGACTGCTTCCCTCGGTGAACGTCACGCCTGTTCCACGAAGGTATTCCGACCGGACCGGAAGATTTCCCTGCGCTCCATAGCTGTTGAACCAGTTGCTCAGAAACATCATGGCCGTGCAGGAGGTACCGAACTGGCCGCAGGCCCCGCCCGCCCCATAGCAGTCGAGGCAGATGAGCATGGTCTGGCGGAGAATATCCGGCTTAATCTGTTCGCGCCCGAAGAGATAGCTGACCGCATTCAGCACCGAAGTCGGGCCGCAGTCATATTCCGTTCGCTGGTATTGGAGCGGCGTTTTCATGATGATTCATCTCCCAATAAAAAAGGCAGAACAGCGAAAAAGCTGTTCTGCCGGAATTTTTCCCGTGCAGCACTTACGTGCGTACCCGCAGATGGACAGAGACAGCGATACCCATACAACAGCAAAGCCGCATTGTCATGTCCATCGCTCCTTCCATTCATAGCTATTTACTATGATTATAGAAAATCCATCGTATTTGTCAAGTTTTCACAGATTGCTGGCCGAGGCTGCTATGGCGAGGCACATGGCCGCCTGCTGCGCATCCCACAGCTGATCATTGTGAAACACGCCGGAGATGGAGGTCATATAGGCGGCATGCAGCAGACGCTTGGAGCGGCTGGTCGCAAAAATGCCGCTGTACCCTTTCTGGTTGGCCAGAAAATTATCGGCCCGAAAGAGAGCCTCATTGATGGCGGAGAAGCTCTCCGGCAGCATGGAGAGAAAAGCAAAAATACCGTAGGAGTAGCTGTCTCCCAGTTTGACGTGTTTCTCCTCCAGCGAATTGTAATAGGCAATATTGCGCTCGGCCCGTTTGTGGGCATCTCCCTCGGCCATGCCGAGCACCAGACTCTGGGCGAGCAGAGAATCATCTGTATAAAAATCCTCCTGCATGCGGGTCAGGACAACTTCGGCATCCCAGGCCGCCTCATTCCGGTTCGGCTCAATGCCCCGCTTGAGGTCAGAGACCGCCAGGAGGGCCGAAGGCATGGAGAGATCCTCCCCCTCCTGAAAAAGATGTTTTCGCGCAATGATATCGCGGTTTCGGGCAGCCCGATCTGCAATGACCAGATAGTCGGTGGGATCTGCCATGTCAGAGACAAAAAGCGAAGCCAGAGACAGGTAGGGCGAACCGGGGAAATCGTGTCGAAGGGCGGAAAACAGAGAGACCGCCCGCTGAAGCTTTTCGGCAGGATTCTCATCGGCCGCCAGGATGGCAATGACCGGGACAATGGCTGCCCCGCGAAACTCTGAGGGGCTCTCCGAAGAACGCAGAAGCTCCCGGCAGAGACTGAGATTCTCCTCTGTCGCCTGTTTCTGCCGCTCCGTAAAGAAAGCGGCGCAGATGGGATAGACCGAAGTCTGTTCCCGTCCGAAATAGGACTTCAGGACCTCCTTGTTTTCGACAAAGCTGCTGCAGAGCAGTGCCAATGAGTCACTCATGTTTCACACTCCTACGAAAATGATGGGTTATTCTGCAAACTGTTCTGGGAACAGGTACTGCTCCACAAATTCTGCCGCGTCGGCAATGCAGTCCGGACATGGGCGGAGGACCTTTCCGGTCACAGCACCTTTGAGGTCCTCACAGCGGGTTGCACCGTTTCGTGACTGGAAAGCCTGTACCATCTTGCGGGAAAGCTGGTAGGTCTGACCTTTCGTAGTCGGGTGCTCCAGGTCGCCTCCGCTGTTCTTACAGCCGGCCAGAATGCAGGCCCCGGAGAGCGCACCGCAGGTGCCTTCCATGCAGCCCATTCCGAGGCCGAGGCCCTCCGTCATGCGGAACATGGTGGTTTCCTCGATTCCGACGAGGTCGCAGTAAGTGCACGCAACCGCCTGGGCACAGTTGAAGCCCCGGTCATGTCGCTGCAGCGTCTCCGAAATTCGGGATTTCATTCCTCGCCGTCCTCCTTCTGTGTATCCAGGGAATCGGTGTACTGTTTAAACGCCTCTCCCTGTTTGAGATCATAGATAATATTGAGGTATTTCTTTTCCGTCGCCTTGTCGCCGTGGGCGCGGGCACCCTGAATCTGCATGGTGACCAGCGTCAGGACACTGGCATTCGGCGTAATGGGGAAGCCATAGCGCTCCGAAATTTCCGCCAGCTCGTCGTCATTGGGCATATGCATCTTGTCCGGGTGTTTTTTCTGCAGAGCGGCCATACCGTCTACGCCCTCCTGAGACTGCTCGTAGATCATGGAGAGGCCATAGCAGGAGACAGCGGCGTCGTACGACTCCTTCTCGCCGTAATAGTAGCCGAGGTTGCGGTATGCCTGCCCCATCTCCTCACTGTGGAAAATATACGGGAAAGCTTCCATGGTGACGTTGTAATAGCCTTCCAGATCTCCCTGCTCCAGGAGCGCATCGGCCTTTGCAAGACGTGCTTTCGCGCTGCAGGGATTCCATTCCAGCGCATGATCCAGACAGGGAACGGCGGCGGCGAACTCTCCGAGGTCCATATGCGCCGTGGCCTCAAACAGGTAGACCAGCGAGATGGGCTCGTGAATCCAGTTTACTTTTTCCGCGTCCCCCTGAAGTCCATAGAGGAGGTATTCGAAATCCTCATCAAATGAGACATTCTTTTTTCCGTCCTTCTCTTTGTAGGCGTCATCGGACTCATACAGATTGGTAATCTGCTGCAGAAGCGGCAGTGCTTTGATATCTTCGCCGTCCATAATATGATTGACGGCAGCCTGAAGTTTATCCATGTAATTCACTGGGGACCAGTCCTTCCATAACAAAATCCAAATTAGATGTAATTATAACATATTCACGTCGTGCGTGCATTCATCCCGTACGATGCAGGAACGGCACTTCGGACATTCCACGCACGCCCGAGCGCAGAAGGTTTTAAGTACCGGGATTCGATATGGAATTCCCCCGGTCTGCAGCTGCCCGAAAACCCGCCGCATCTCCTCCGCATCCGGGTGCGGATCGTAAGTCAGTCCCAGCCGTGGTGCGCTGAACAGCCGCTGCAGCGCCTCATCTTCCAGGGCAGTGCTGTCAAAGAAAAAGTCACCATGGCTTTGGGAGAGCAGGGCATTCCATTCCTTCTGCGTCAGCTGATCTCTTACCCATGTCTCGATTTGGTCAAAGATCCGACGGCAACGGCTCCGCTCAATATATTTTTTCTCATAGAGCGGTCCCGTCGAATTGATGAGCACCATGGTTTCCATGTCCCGCCGATCATCCGGCGGGAATGGAAAGGAAATCCGGCAGTGCTCCATTTCCAGCGAAAAGCCGATGACTGCGTCGTTGATAAAATCCTGCTGATAGTAGGGAACGACCGCCATCACTCTCTGATTCTTCCAGGGCATTTTTGAAACCCAGCGAAAACTGGCAAAGGAACCGCGCTCGTAATCGTAGTACCAGTTTTCAACGGAGAAATCGTAAGGATTGCGTACCGGGTAGACGGTAAAAGGCACCGAATCGAGATCGGCGGCATCTTCTCCCGCCTCCCGCTCAAATGCGGGGTCGGTCCCGAGACTGTACTGCCGCCCGTCCAGAACAAACACGGGGGAGTGGCGAAACCGCCCGCGCACTTTTCCGATTTGCGCTTCCGGGTCGCTGGGTGCATCGAAATAGATCCGGTTTTGATAGTCCGGCACTAAAATATTTTCTATGGTCATTCCCTCAAAAAAAGAGGCGATGCCGCCGTAGTGATGCTGAAACCAGGCCTCGTGGACAAAATGCTTCCGGTCCTGCAAAGAAACCACCTCCATTTACCCCCATCCTAACGAAAACAGAGAAAATCCGCAACCGTCAGATCTGTGCAGCCGCTTTCGTTTTGTGATAGAATATAGTGGTTTCGTTTTACCAAATATGAGAATTCTCAACTTGAATAGGATGTGTGCGAATGACTGAGAAAAAAATTCCAGACCCTGACAAACGTCTGGAACAGGTAAAGGGGCGTGCGGAGGAAGTAAAATCCAAAGTGCGTGCCGCCGCAAAAGATGCTGTGGCTGAGCACAGAGAGAACCTGCCCTCTCCCACAGAAATCCGAAGCAAGAGAAAAAGGCTTTCCCGTGCCCATCACATGGCCATCCCATGGCACGACACCATAGATGAGGCCAGCATGGAAAACGAAGAAGCCGCTGCCGCGCTGTCAGAGGAACCGGACAGCCCGGAAGAGGCCTGTCAAAACTGTTGCGCCGTCCAGGCCACGCTGAAGGACAAGACCACATTTATCGGCCGTATCGGCATCATGTTTCTCTCGGTCGGCACCGGTGCCTGGCGTGTCCGGGAATCCCTGAACACGGTCTCCCGCGCTCTGGGAGTCACTTCTTCCGCCGACATCGGGCTGATGAGTCTGGAGCTCACCTGTTTTTATGAAAATGAATCCTACACGGAGACCTTTAATCTCCACACCTCCGGTGTCAACACAGACAAGCTGAAGGCTCTGGAAGCATTTGTCCGAGAGTTTCCCGGCGAAGTGGAAAACTACACCATAGATGAATTCCACCAGCAGCTGGATAAAATCAAGAATATACCGGGTAATTACAAGCCCTGGAACGTCGGCCTCGCGTCCGCCATTGCGTGCTGCGCATTCACATTTTTGCTCGGCGGAGGCATTCCGGAAATGATCTGCGCCTTCTTCGGCGCCGGAGCGGGCAACTGGCTCCGCCGCAGAATGCTGGACCGAAAGATTGCCCTCATCGGCTGTATCATCGCCAGCGTCGCTTTCGCCTGTGCCGTCTACGTAGGATGTATCACTTTTGCCGAGCATGCGCTCCATGTCTCCTCTCTTCATGAGGTCGGATACATCTGCTCCATGCTGTTCATCATCCCCGGATTCCCGCTGATTACCGGCGGCATCGACCTTGCAAAACTGGATATGCGTTCCGGTCTGGAGCGGCTCGCCTATGCACTGTTTATCATCACTGTGGCTACCCTGACCGGATGGGTCACCGCCCTCATCCTCCGGTTTGAGCCCGGCGACTTCGTCCCGCTCTCCCTCGGTCCGGTGGAATACTGTCTGCTGCGGCTTGTGGCGAGCTTCTTCGGGGTATACGGATTCTCTCTTATGTTCAACTCACCCCGAAAAATGGCGGCACTTGCCGGTCTCATCGGCATGATTGCCAATACGCTTCGTCTGGAGCTGGTCGACCTCGCCCATCTTCCGGTCGGCATTGCGGCCTTCATCGGTGCTTTTGTCGCCGGTCTTATGGCCTGGTTCGCCAAGCAGAAAGCGGGATACCCCCGTATCTCCCTTACGGTTCCCTCCATCGTCATCATGGTACCGGGACTGTTCATGTACCGCGGTCTCTATTACCTCGGCATGACCAATATCAGTGACGGTGCGCAGTGGCTCATCAAAGCCATTCTCATGGTTATTGCCCTGCCCCTGGGCCTCGTCCTTGCTCAGGTCATCACCGACAAGGAGTTCCGCCACTGCAGTTAACGACCTGTCCAATCAGCCAATTTCAGAATCCCAGTTCCGTATCTCACGGAACTGGGATTCTGTTTTTTATACCCGGGATGCATAGATCGCTGAAAACTTATGATATTCGTCATCAATCAGTCTCATCAAATACTCCGGCGGCTCCTGGCAGCCATTCTGGACCCAAACGAATGTGAGCTGTTCCAGCCCGCCAAAGAAGAAAGACGACCTGCCCTCCCCGGGCAGATCGTCGCTCCTGCTTACTATTAAAAACTGCTTACAATTGTAATTAAAGAATATAGATATAACCCTGGAATTTTCCTACGTAATTGGATTCTTTTCCGCGGGTCAGGGTCTTGGTATCAAAATATTTGCCGCTGTAATGGGATTCCGAAATGGTAATCTTGTCGCCGCTGATTTTTTCCACCACTGCAACATGGCCTCTGCCCCAGCAGGCAATGGCACCCAGACGCGGAGAACGGCCGTAGTCGTAGCAATTGTTATTTTTGTTATAACCATACCACTCGTAGGCGTTGCCCATAGCAAGCTTCGGTTTGGATTTCAGGATTTCATAGGCACGGCCGTAGGCATAAGCGGTGCAGTTCGGCATTCCATAACCCGTCTGATAATACTTATTTTTGGAAGTATAGTAGGCGTTGTTTCGGGGTGCGGTTGTTCTCGGCGTAAAATCGCTGCTCTCCTCGGCATGGACGCGGGAGGCGGACATCAAAACGACACTGGCTATCATGAGAAGCGCCATAAGGAAGGCACCGATTTTATGGAGAACCTGCTGCTTAGTCGTATCGATAAAAATCACTCGCTTTTTTCAGAATTGTGGTTGCAACGTGTTGTCACCGTTGTTACCATTTTGTAATCATTTTAATGACTCCCGGCACTTTTGTCAAGGTTCACGGGTCCTGTTTGTGCAATTCGACGATTATCTGCCATTTTATTCGGCAGAAGGTACAAAGCAAAGGTTGTTTTTTGTGTAATATTTGGCCACATCTGTCAAGATCGGTATTCCTGATTTCTCCTTGATAGCTCCCACTTTGTAACTTTTGTCACTAAGACGAGAACAAATGACACAGAAAAAGACGCGCCCCAGAATGCAGATTCTGGAGCGTGTCTTGAAAAAACAGAGAAATGATTAGTCGATCGTCTTGCCGGTCAGGAGATGATAGGCCTCTTTGTATTTGGCGATGGTCTTGTCAATAACATCCTGCGGAAGATTGTAGTCGCAGTCCGGGTTTGCCTTGAGATAGTCGCGGACAAACTGCTTGTCAAAGGACGGCTGGCCATGGCCGGGCTCATAGCCCTCCAGCGGCCAGAAACGGCTGCTGTCCGGGGTGAGCATTTCGTCTGCCAGAACGACGTCGCCGTTCTCGTCAAGACCGAACTCAAACTTGGTGTCAGCAATGATGATACCCTTAGTAAGGGCATAGTCGGCGCATTTCTTGTAAAGTGCCAGCGTGCAGTCGCGGAGTTTCTTAGCATACTCCTCGCCTTTGCCCGGGAATTTCTTCTCCAGGACATCAATGCTCTGCTCATAGCTGATGTTTTCGTCGTGGTCGCCGATTTCTGCCTTGGTAGACGGGGTGTAGAGTGCCTCCGGAAGTTTGTCGCATTCCTTCAGACCCTCCGGAAGAGAGATGCCGCAGACGGTGCCGTTCTTCTGATAGCTCTTCCAGCCGCTTCCGGTAATATAGCCGCGGACAATGCACTCGATGGGGAGCATCGTGAGCTTTTTGCAGAGCATGCTGTTGCCGTCAAACTGCGGCTGCTGGAAATACTCCGGCATATCTTTGACATCGACGCTGATCATGTGGTTCGGCATAATGTCTTTCGTATAGTCAAACCAGAACTTGGACATCTGTGTTAAAACTGTGCCCTTTTTTGTGACCTGGTTTTTCAGAATGACGTCGAACGCCGAGATACGGTCCGTGGCGACCATAATCAGTGCGTCTCCGATATCATAGATTTCGCGGACTTTGCCCTCTTTAACCGGCTTGTATTCCTGCATGGTAAATCCTCCTTAGCTGTCGCAAAAAAATGCGTCATAATCGGAACTAACGATAGTATATGATACAATTTTCCAGGTTATTATTCAATGAAAAAAACAGACATCCCGCCTGCATGGCGGCAGAAAATGGAGTTATTCCATGTACTCGGCAATGGAGGCGTCGTCAAAAATCTGAACATCCTTCATTCCCTGCAGTGCGGCTTCCGTAGCGGCGATGTCGCTGGTCTTAATAGCGATGGAAGCTCCTTTGTCTCCCACGGAAAGGCCATACATATAGGCGATGTTCTGGTTGGCATCGGCAATGGCGTGGAGTACCTTGTCCAGGCTGCCGACCGAGTGAGAGATGTTGATGGCGAGCACAGGGATAACTTTGGAGGAAATGCCGTGCTCCTTCAGCACTTTCTGCGCCTTTTCACTGTCGGTGACGATCGTGCGCAGAATGCCGTAATCTTTTGTGTCGGCCACACTGGCGGACACCACATTGATGCCGGCGTCGGCGAGATGGTCAAAGACCTCTTCGAGCCGGCCCTCCCGGTTTTCGAGAAAAACGGAGAGCTGATTCACTGCCATAATTAGGATCCTCCTCCTGTTAATCGTATAATTTACGCTTGTCGAGCACGTGGTTGGTCTTGCCCTGGCTGTGCTCCAGCGTGTTCGGCTCGACGAGCTTGACCTTTGCATTGAGGCCGATGGCGCTCTTGAGCTGGTCGTGAACCGTTTTTGTGAGATCTTCGAGCGCGCCGATCTCATCGGAGAAATAGCTGTCTTCGACTTCGACGGCGACTTCCAGGGTATCGGAGGTGCCGACGCGGTCGACCGTCATGAAGTAGTTCGGCGTTACGCCGTCCACCTTGAGCAGGGCATTCTCCACCTGGGACGGGAAGACATTGACGCCCTTGATAATGAGCATATCGTCGGAACGGCCCTTGAACCGCTGAATGCGGGCCGTTGTGCGGCCGCACTCACATTTTCCGTATTCCAGATTGGTTACGTCGCGGGTCCGATAGCGGATCATCGGGAAGCCCTCTTTGGTCAGTGTGGTGAGGACCAGTTCACCCTCGGAGCCCTCCGGCAGCTGTTCCCCGGTGACCGGGTTGATAACCTCCGGCAGGAAATGGTCTTCCCAGATATGTAGACCACGGTGGCAGTCGCAGTCCTCGGCGACGCCGGGGCCGCAGATTTCCGTCAGGCCATAGATGTCATAGGCCTTAATATGGAGACGCTCCTCAATTTGTTCCCGCATTTTGTCGGACCAGGGTTCGGCACCGCAGACCGCACATTTCAAATTGATCTGGTCAATTTTTCCGGTCGCCTCCAGCTCCTCCGCAATATGCAGAAGATAAGACGGCGTACAGCAGATGGCGGTCGCCTGGGTATCCAGCATCATGTTGATAAGGCGCTGCGTGTTGCCAGTGCCGACCGGCACGACCAGAGCGCCGAGTTTCTCTGCGCCGTAATGGGCGCCGAATCCGCCGGTGAACAGGCCATAGCCATAGGAGACAATGACGATGTCATCTTTGGTGACGCCTGCCATAGTCAGGCAGCGTGCTACGCACTCCGACCAGATATCAATGTCTTTGCGTGTGTAGACCGCAATTTTGGGCTTGCCGGTCGTTCCGCTGGAAGCCTGCAGACGGACGCACTCCGACAGCGGCACGGCAGCCAGGCCGAAAGGATAATTTTCGCGAAGGTCTGCATACGTCGTAAACGGAAGCTTGGAAAGGTCCTCTACTCCGTTGATGTCGCTGGGCTCCAGCCCAACTTGCTGCATTTTTTTTCGATAGTATGGAACATTATAATAGACATTGGCCACCTGTTTGCGAAGCCGGGCACTCTGCAGCTCCCGGAGCTGGCCGCGGTCCATACATTCTTTTGTCTCATTCCAAATCATGGATCGACATTCCTCCCGTTTTAGATTGTTACCATTATATTATACAAAAATTCATGTGAGAGAAAATAGAAAATGCGGCAGTCTGCGCAATGCAACAGACTGCCGCAAAATAATTATTCTTCGTCGTCGGAAGATGCGAGGTCTTCCTGGAGGAGTTCCAGAAGTGCCTGCGCCTCATCTTCATTCAGGGTCATGCCTTTGCCCATACGCTCATGGTCCGGTGCCCATTCACGGATATCATATTTCGGTTTCCCGTCATTCCAGGACACCATATTGAGCTCTTTGTTCCAGCCCCTGGCGTTGGTGGAGAGAATTCCGAGTTCTTTGGTAATTTCATAATGGAAGTCTGCCATACTGCAAATACTCCTTTTCCTAATTATAATACTATAAATGTAACCGAAACGAGCCGTATTTGCAACTGCAACATGGATAAACGGGAGAAAAACTGCAGAACAGAGCAAGACAGAGTCCTGTTCCTGCTGCCCTGCCGAATGGAGTTAAAATTTCAGATCGTCCAGGAACTGCATTCCGCTGCTCATACGGTCGTAGTGGGTATTTCGATAATCCAGCAGAATGGCCATGACCGCTGTCTGCCCCCGGCCGGAGATGCGGGAGATGAGGTCGGTGACCAGCTGTTCCGGCAGACTGGCAAATGCGGTCAGACCGCGGACGGCCTCAGCATCGTCATTCTCCACCAGCTCAGGGAGCAGCTTTTCCTGCTCCTGTGAGATATACGCTTCCCACGCAGAAGCGGTTTCCGCATCATAGGTCTCTTTGGAGACCAGATAAGTCCGTGCTGCCAGATGCTTCAGCTCCTCGGGAAAATCTGGAATTTGTCGGAGTGCACAGTGGATTCCCGTCAGATTCTCCTCGACTTCGTCATAGATATCCCGGTTGGCGGTGCGAACCGAAGGATCCAGCGAAACCTCCGTCTCCTCGCCGAAATAATCGTATACCACATGGTGGATGGTAACATACTGGTCCGGTCCGGCCAGTGCACGGCACTCTTTGAACGCAAACTCCTGAATTTCCACCGTCTCCGGGATGCGGAGATCCTGGAGTTCACTGCAGCCATAGAAGGCACAGGTTCCGATAAAACGAACCGAATCCGGGAGATGGACCGACTGCATAGAGGGACAGTTATAGAATGCACATTCCTGAATAGTCTCCAGCGAGTCCGGAATTTCAACCTGCTCCAGGGAGACACAGTTGCAGAACAGACAGGTCTCCAGGACTTTTAAGCCCGCCGGCAGACGAACTGCCCGGAGCGATCCGCAGTCCTGAAACGCACTGGAAGAGATAACCTTGACGCTGTCCGGGATATATATGGAGCGAACCGTCGCCGCCTCTTCGTCGAACGCGAAATCGTTGATGCTCTCAATGCCGTCGGGGATGATGACCTTTTCCGCATTGCCGACATATTTTACGAGCATGGTACCGGAAATCCGGAAGTCGCCGGACTGCTCCGCCTGGCGCGGATGTTCCGCCTCGTCCTTCAATTCAAGATAGAGCTCGGAAAGGGCGTTGTCGTCACCGAAAAATGTTTTTTGAAACATCTGTTCATCCCTCCCATATATCTGCATTTTAACATGTAAGATGACAAATGAAAACGGCGGCGCTATACTGAACCTAGAATCAGAAAGGCAGATTATAACTATGAACCACAGAACATCCGCAGCCCTCTGCATTTTGCTTGCCGCACTCCTCGTGTTTCCGTGCACCCCGGTTTACGCCGGCTCCTGCGGCCCGAAAACCTGCTGGAAAGTCAGCCTCGGGTCCCAGTCCCTCCAGATGGACCGCATCCGGGACGCCAGAGATTTCGGCTGCTACCACACGGAAGACGGCCGCTACATAAAAAGCGGACTCCTGCTCCGCTCCGCCGCCCTCGAAGAGGCCTCCGAAAGCGATCTGGAAGATTTTTCCGACCAGTACCACGTCGGCACAGTTATTGATCTGCGCAGTGAAGCGGAACAGGCACAGCACCCGGACAGGGCCATTGCAGGTGCGGTCCACGTCTCCTGCCCCATTGACCCCATTGCCTTTCCGGACGACTCCGATATTCTGCAGGCAAGGCTCCAGCACGGGAGCCATTATGCGGACCAAATTGCGGAGAATTACTACACCTGGCTCTGCACGGACCCTTCGGCACAGGCATCGTATCGCGCCATGTTCCACCAGCTGCTCTGCTCCGGCGGAAAACCCGTCCTGCTTCACGGGCAGAACGGAAAAGATCGGACCGGCTTCGGAGCGGCGCTGATCCTGTCCGCGCTCGGCGTTGACCGGGAGACCATTGAGGCCGATTACCTGATTTCCAACGAGTCCTACGCGTATGACATCCATAAAACCAGTGAGGCCGTACAGAACCGGTATCCGCTTCTCGAGTCCGAGGCCGGATCACAGCAGGGAAAGACAAAAGGCGTCGATGCCGCCTGGCTCCGGGCAGCTTTTTCGGTCATCGACAGCCGATACGGCGGCGTAGATGCCTATCTGAAGAATCAGATGGGGCTCAGTCAAACAGAGCTGGCCAAATTCCGCTCTGTCTATCTGGCATAAAAAGGACAGCTGCATGACGCAGCTGTCCCAAGATTTCAGAAGAATCAGAAATCCACTTCTGTATCGTAGTAGCACGCTTTCAGCAGCTTCTCCATCTCCTCCTGGCTGGGCTGACGCGGGTTGGAACCCGTGCAGGCGTCGCCAATGGCGTTGGCGGCAACGGAGGGAAGTCGCTCCAGGAAGACATCCTCCGGAACGAAACCCTGCTCGGTGGGATAGCTGTCGGCGCCGTAATGCTGAATGCCGTGCGGAATGTTCATTTTATCGTTCATGTCGCGGCAGTACTGGATGAGATTGGCCACCTTCTCGTCGTCGTCGGCTCCGCCAAGATGCATGTAGTCAACAATGACACCGTAGCGCTTCTTAGCAGTCGGATCTTTTGCATTGAAAGCGATAACTTTCGGCAGATACATGGCGTTCGCCGCACCATGAATAATGTGAGCTCCGCAGTCCGCATAGGCGGCACCGGTCTTGTGGGCCAGCGAGTGGACAATGCCGAGCAGCGCATTGGAGAAGGCCTCGCCCGCCAGGCACTGCGCCGTATGCATGGCGTCACGCGCCGCCATGTCACCGCTGTAGGAATTGTAGAGATTCGCCTGGATCATTTCAACAGCGTGGATGGCGAGCGGATCGGTGAAGTCGCTGTTGGCAGTGGAGACATAGGCCTCAATGGCGTGGGTCAGAGCATCCATACCGGTGTGGGCCACCAGCTTTTTCGGCATGGTGTGTGCCAGTTCCGGGTCTACAATGGCGACGTCCGGGGTAATATTGAAGTCCGCCAGAGGGTACTTGATTCCCTTTTGATAATCGGTGATGATGGAAAAAGAAGTTACCTCTGTCGCAGTGCCGGATGTGGAAGAGACGGCACAGAAACGCGCTTTGTTCCGCAGTTTCGGAATGCCGAAGACCTTGCACATCTCCTCAAATGTGATGTCCGGGTACTCGTATTTGATCCACATGGCTTTTGCGGCATCAATGGGAGAGCCGCCGCCGATGGCGACAATCCAGTCCGGCTGAAAGGCTTCCATGGTTTTGGCACCCTTCATGACGGTCTCTACGGACGGGTCCGACTCAATGCCCTCAATGAGTTCCACTTCCATGCCGGCCTCTTTCAGATAGCCTTCCGCCTTATCCAGAAAGCCGAAGCGTTTCATGGAGCCGCCTCCGACACAGATGACGGCACGTTTTCCCTCCAGCGTTTTCAGCGCCTCCAGCGCACCGGGGCCGTGATAGATATCTCTTGGAATGGTAAACCTCTGCATAAATTTTTCCTCCTTACATACATATAGTTGATTTACTTTTTAAATCAACTCCATCATAGCGGAACCGACACATCGCTTCAATACAATTCTGTTAATTTTTCGTCAAAGATACACAGAAAGGAGTCATCTATGAGTTCATTTAAAGATCTGCGCATCGTGGACAATTTCTATCAGACCTCTTCCTATTTCCCAATGCCGACCATCTGCATTACCACCATGAACCCGGACGGCACGGTCAACGTCGGGTCCTACTCCCTCTGTTTTCCCTACTACATTGCCGGGAAAGACTACTACGCCATGCTGCTGGAGTGCCGCAACAACTCCAACACCTGTCAGAACCTGATGCGGACAAAGAAATGCGCTCTGAACTTCATTCCGGACGACAAAAAATCCTTCCGGGAGGCCGTTCGCCTTGGATATCCGGGTCCGTCGGATGAGAAGATGAAGGACTGCAGCTTCTCCTTCGAGGCCGGTCAGTTCGAGCCGGAGGACGACGAGCGCCCGCCGGTCATCTCCTCAGCAATCCAGGTGTTTGAATGCACATGGGATGACGCTCTGGAAGATGCCGGCCGGAAATTTTCCGCCGGCGAGATGGACGGGTATGAACCGCCGTACAACGATTTCAACGGCATTACGAGCAAGTTCGGCGCCCACTTTATTCTGCGCATTGAGAAGATTCTGATGAAGGAAAAATACTATAACGCCATTATCGACGGGGTCAAAGCGTCCGACTTTCCGCCCCTTCCGGTCGACTACGGCTACCGCGACTCCACCAACTTCTGGGCGAGCCCGCACCGCCGGCCATACCGCATGCCCATCCAGGCACCGAAAGAGGCGGACCTCATGGCACTGCGCTATGCCGCTGACCGCATCGATGATACGATTCGATTCACCGACGATGCCCTCCAGAAATTCACCAAAGTCCCGCGTCCCTTCCTGAAGACGGTACTGAAAGGCTGCGTCGACTGGGCCAAAGAAAACGGCGTCACCGTCATTACAGAAAAAGAGGTCGCCATCATCAACGACAAGAGGAACGCCGAAAAACAGGCGCGAAAAAAATAACATTGTAACAGGCTGGTTTCCATGCTATATTGCAGTTAGTAAGCAAATGCTAACCAATATGGAAAGGAAACCGCATCTATGGGAGTTCTAAAGCAATATTTCAATCAGACCCGAAAGCCCTCCGGCCGTCTGGGCAGCCTGATGATCGCAAACATGAACCTCGGCCATGCCAGACTGGCTGACTGGGGTATGCAGCAGCTGCCGGAAGCCTCTCCGAAACAGATCCTTGAGATCGGCTGCGGCGGTGGGCGAAATGTCACCCGGCTGCTGCAGACATTCCCGGAAGCCAGACTGACGGCAATCGATTACTCCCCGCTTTCCGTGCAGAAGACGGAAGCGCGAAACCGTGCCCTCGTCCAGGCGGGAAGGTGCACCGTCCTGGAAGCCGATGTATCGGCTCTTCCGTTTCCCACCTCCTCATTTGACCTTGCCACGGCATTCGAGACCATCTACTTCTGGCCGGGACTGACGGAATGCTTTACCCAGGCTGCAAAAGTATTAAAACCCGGCGGAATCTTTCTGATTGTCAATGAATCGGACGGAACGGACCCGGCAAGTAGATCGTTTGAGAATATCATTGAGGGCATGAAGCTCTATACAGAAGAGCAGATTTCCGAAGCACTTCGCAAAGCCGGATTTTCATCGGTTCAGGCGTTCCGCCACCCTTCTAAATCGTGGCTGACGGTAATCGGCAGAAAATAAAAACAGGACGTACCGCAGAAGTTTCTGCAGTACGTCCTGTTTTTGATGGATGATAAATTACAGGATATCTATCGTCTCGCCGTTGAGTGCCTTATTCATGCTGCGGACCGCACAGAACTTTCCGCACATGCTGCAGGTATCCGAGTGGTCGTCCTCCGGCAGGCGGCTGTCGCGGATGGCCTTGGCGGTCTCCGGGTCCAGTGCCTCTTTAAACTGGGCATCCCAGTCCAGCTTACGGCGTGCCTCCGCCATGCGGTCATCCTGGTTCCGGGCACCCGGAAGGCCTTTCGCAATGTCAGCGGCGTGGGCCGCAATTTTACTGGCGATAATGCCGGTGCGGACATCCTCAACGTTCGGAAGTGCAAGATGCTCTGCAGGCGTAACATAGCAGAGGAACGCTGCACCGTGCTCTGCGGCAATGGCGCCGCCGATGGCAGCGGTAATATGGTCATAGCCCGGAGCGATGTCGGTAACCAGTGGGCCGAGCACGTAGAACGGCGCACCTTTGCAGACCGTCTGCTGAACTTTCATGTTGGCTGCAATCTGGTCCATGGGAACATGGCCAGGGCCCTCTACCATAACCTGGACATTGTGCTTCCAGGCGCGTTCGGTCAGTTCTCCCAGCCGCATCAGCTCGCTGAGCTGGGTGCGGTCCGTGGCGTCCGCCAGGCATCCTGGACGGCATGCATCCCCGAGGGAGATTGTGACATCGTGCTCATAGCAGATGTCGAGGATTTCGTCGTAGTACTCGTAGAACGGATTCTCCTCGCCGGTCATGGACATCCAGGCGAAGACCAGAGAACCTCCGCGGGATACGATATTCATCTTTCGCTCGCCGTTTTTAATCTGCTCAATGGTCTTGCGGGTAATGCCGCAGTGCAGTGTGACGAAGTCCACGCCGTCCTCTGCATGAAGCCGGATGACATCGATAAAATCTTTGGCGGTCAGCGTGTTGAGGTCTCTCTGATAGTGGATAACCGAGTCATAGACCGGAACAGTACCGATCATAGCCGGGCACTCCGAACAGAGCTTCTGGCGGAACGGCTGCGTATTGCCGTGGCTGGAGAGATCCATAATGGCCTCCGCGCCGAGATTGACCGCATTCATGACCTTCTGCATTTCGACATCATAGTCTTTGCAGTCCCGGCTGACGCCGAGGTTGACGTTGATTTTCGTTTTCAGCATGCTGCCGATGCCGTTCGGGTCCAGATTTTTGTGGCCCGGATTGGCCGGGATGACCATCTTGCCGGACGCAAGATACGGAAGCAGCTCCTCCGGCGTACGATTTTCTTTTTTGGCGACGATTTCCAGCTCCGGCGTAATGATGCCCTTGCGCGCCGCCTCCATCTGGGTTTTGTATTCCTTTGCCATTGTGTTCTCCCTTCCGTCACTCCGAAAAAAAGCCGGAGCCCAAACGGGCCCCGGCGATGAATGCGACATTCATTCCCAAGACATCCCTCCGTTGGCATTGTCCAATTCAGGTTGCGGGGTCGCAGGCCTGGGCCCGCCTCTCAGCAAAAGCTCCCCCTGTCCATGGATTGTGATTATGATTTTTTCTCCTGGTCGGATTGCTCCGACTGATCTTTTTTCAGTTTGTCAAGGTCTTCCTGGGACTCTCCCGCTGTCACAGCCGTGAACAGCGAAATGCCAAAGAGCGCTGCAGCCAGCGCAGCCCATTTCTTCCATTCGGATTTCATAAGCAGCCCTCCTATCAACTCTAGGCTGATTATAGCACAATTGCGGCTCAGCGGAAATAGGGAAGCATGCGCTCCACATCCATACGGCGGAGCTCCCGCTGCACCTTGAATTTAGCTTCTTTAAAACCGGCGCGATACAGCCCGTGATCTCCGTGCACGCTCAGAAGTTTACAGTTCTTATACTGCTTTGCAGCGAGCTGGGAATAGCGGATATCGACCGCCTCATCCTCCAGCCCATGGACAATGATGACCGGCCGCGTAAACGGGCGGATCTCCCGCCAGGGATCCAGTTTCATAGCATCTGTCATGTAGACCCGGCCGAGTTTCACCTTTCTGGCCCAAAAGGTCTCCGGGAGATGATAGGGGTCCACTTTCACAGTAGGGGTATAACCGTGCCGCGCACTGTTGGGAATGCTGAAGCCCGGATAGAAGAGCACCATCTGCTCAAACTGTTTGGGGCGTTCTCCCGCGGCCAGTGCCGCCACCAGGCCGCCCTGGCTGCAGCCGGAGAGGGTGATCCGGCTGGAATCCACCTCCGGCAGAGCGGAGATATAGTCGACGACGTTGAGAAGATCCTGCTTTTCGGTGAGGACACTCATTTTGGTGCTGTCACCGTCGCTGATTCCGCTTCCGGAACGGGTAAAGTCAAAGACGACAGCCAGATAGCCGACCTCAGTAAAAATCGGTGCATATTTCTCCGTAACATGCATGCTGCTCTCAAAGCCATGGCAGATAATAACCGTACGCATTGGGCCAACCGCTTCGCTGGGGCGCAGGATTTTCCCGCGCAGCGTATTGCCCTCGCTCTCTATGGAAAATGGAGTCGTACGGAGCATTGGATCTCCTCCTTTCGTCTTTGGTAAGGGATTATTATCTACGACTCCGTCGATTTTGTCAAATTCCCTGTCCTCCGAAATTATCCTATGTTATAATTTTTTCATTCAAGATTCGAAATTTCTATGGAAAGGATGCAAAAGTATGCTCTCTCTCTTAATGGCACTTTCCAAAATTTCCCCGGAAGAACAGGCAAAACGTGCAGAAAACCATGTCCCGACCCCCGTTATCGTTGTACACGGCATGGGCGGTGCGCCGCTCTATAAAATGGAAAACGGTGAAATTACCGAAGTGGGGTCCGTCTCGGTCCGTCAGGTTCTCTCTGCATTCCGGGAGCATCCGGGTTCCCTGAAAAATGTATTCAAACTGGCCGGCAAAGATTCGGTAAATCTGTCCGAGTGGAATGCCCTCATCGACGGCGCTGCCGAATTTGCACGCACCACCGACATCAACTGTGACAGCGAAGGCGGCGCCAACGGCGTCTTTCTCCGCAATTACTGGGTAGAGCCCCTGTCTGAACATCCGGAGTACTTTGACTTCGACAACGGCGTCACCCGGCTCGCCAAAGAGCTGGTCAATCAGACCGGCGGAGAGAACATCTATGCCTTCAACTATGACTGGCGGCTGGACCTTTACGACAGCGGAGCCAATGGGCTCAATGAATTTATTCACGCAGTACTTCGGCGGACCGGTGCAGAACAAGTCATCCTGCTCTGCGACTCCCTCGGTGCCGCCACCGTCAACTGCTACCTGGAGGCGCACAAGTTCGACGGACTGCTGAAACGTCTCATTATCGTCAACGGCGCTTTTGAGGGCGTCGATTTTGCCAGCGCCTTTACACAGAATCTCTCCGTCGACCCCGATGATGCGGGCGCCTACCTCAGCAATCTCAGCACCTCCCTGGACGGAGGCAAATATGAATATCTGTTTCTGGCCGGCTCTGCTCTGTTCTCCGGCATGATGAACAGCCTCTCCGAGAATCTGAACAACGGCTTTTCCAGCTCCCATATTCAGGACCGCATCTTTCTGGAATGTTTCAAGCCTGTTTTCGGAAATATCCCGGCGGTCTTCGAATGCATTCCCTACCGCAGTTTTGACCACGCCATGGAATGTATGACCTCCATCGGGTTCCTGGACAAAGATTCCACGCTCTACCGGAAACTGCAGCGGTATCACCGCGCACAGGGCGACGCAGAGCAGAATCTCAAAGATGTCCGGGACTTCGGCACGCAGACCGCCATCATCGCTTCTTATGGATATCCTGGCATTCCGTTCACGCCAAACTGCCGCAAGCAGACCGATATCTTAATTGAGACCGAATACGAATCCGGCGGGGCCACCGTGGCCTATTCCGGAGAGAAACTGGATACATCTGACGGAGAGTACTGCTCTCCCGACGGCGAAATCGACGCCTCCACCTGCGTCCTCAGGAACAGCACCTGGTTTTTCAAGAATCTCCGCCATGTGGACTTCCAGGTGGGGACACCTGCAATGGAACTCGTCGCCGGGCTGACCCTCGGCAAATACAGCTGCAGTGTAAAAGCGGTACAGAAAGCGACCGGATACGGGCAGTTCCTGCTGGCGGACGCGAACCAGAATATTACCAATATTACCCCGGAGAATACCGGAGACGAAGTCCAGCAGCGCGTCCTGCCGACGGAAAAAATTGCAGACAGATTGCACCGTTCCAATTGACAGCCGGGGGTTCGAATGCTATCATGCTAAAGTAATTTTAAACACAGGAGTTTAAACGATGCACGCAGCAGACAGCAAAAGCTTTGCATACTACTATTTTAGCTTTACCTATTTTGGCAAGGCTCCTTTGGTTTGCACGGCAATCTCTGCAGAAGTTTGAATTCATTCTTGTTTCAGACAACGACCTCGCAGCGCAAACCGGCTGCGAGGTCGTTTTGTTTTCTGCCATCGTTTCACAGACATTGGGAGGTAATTTCATGATCGTAGTTCTCAAGGAGAATCCTGACGCAGCACAGCTGGAGAGTCTCATCCACTGGCTGGAAGATAAAAATATTCAGGTGTTCCACTCGCAGGGCCAGAGTCAGACGATTCTGGGTCTCGTTGGCGACACCTCCCAGGTGGACGCGGACCTCATCTCCGCTCTGGACATCGTCGACAGTGTCAAACGAATTCAGGAGCCGTACAAGAAGGCGAACCGCAAATTTCATCCGGCGGACACGGTCATTGAGCTGTCCAATGGCGTTCGCATCGGCGACGGCAGCCTGACTCTGATTGCCGGCCCCTCCTCCGTTGAGAGCGAAGAACAGATCTTTCGTATTGCGAAGGAGGTCAAAGAGGCCGGCGCAGCGGTTCTGCGCGGCGGCACGTTCAAGCCGCGTACATCTCCCTATTCCTTCCAGGGCCTGCATGAAGAGGGCGTTCGGCTGCTGGTTTCAGCCGGGAAAGAATTCGGCATGCCAGTTGTAACGGAAATTATGAGCATGAAAGATCTGGACGCCATGGCCGACGTCGATATACTCCAGGTCGGTGCCCGCAATATGCAGAACTATGCGCTGCTCAAGGAGCTGGGGCGCACCGACAAGCCGGTTCTCCTGAAGCGCGGGCTCTCCGCCACCTATGAAGAACTCCTGATGAGCGCCGAATATATCATGTCCAAAGGGAACAGCAAAGTCATCCTCTGCGAGCGCGGCATCCGGACCTTCGAAGACTATACAACCACGACCCTGGACATCTCCGCTATCCCCGCACTGAAACAGCACTCGCATCTGCCGGTCCTTGCAGACCCGTGCCACTCCTCCGGCCGTGCCGACCTGGCGGAGCCGCTGGCGCTGGCCGCCACAGCAGCCGGTGCAGATGGGCTTCTCGTGGAAGTCCATTACGACCCGCAGCACGCTGTCACCGACGGCCGCCAGCACCTGACCCCAAAAGCCTTCTCCGAAATGGCCCGCAAATGCTCTGCTATCCACAGAACCATTCACGAGGAGGCCTGACCATGAAACAGATTAAGAATGTCGGCATTGTCGGTCTGGGTCTCATCGGAGGCTCCATGGCAAAATCCACTTCCAAGCATACCATCTGTCATGTCTTCGGCTACGACAAGAATCCGGAGGCCATCCAGCTCGCAAAGATGTCGGGCGCCATCCTTGACACCCTGACCCAGGACAATCTCAAGGACATGGACCTCGTCATGATTGCCATTGCGCCGGAGCAAATTGTCAAATGGATGAACGAAAACGCCCCCTATTTCGACCAGCACACCATTCTGGTGGACTGCTGCGGCGTCAAGCGCTACATTTACAAAAACCTGTCGCCGCTGGCAGAGAAATACGGCTTCACCTATGTCGGCGGCCACCCCATGGCCGGCAAAGAGGTCGCCGGTTTCGCCAATGCCGACGCCTACCTGTATCAGGACGCTTCCATGATCCTCTGCCCCGACGAGACCACCGATATCGACACACTGGATGTTCTCAAATCTTTTTATCTCTCTCTCGGATTCGGCGAAATCGTCTTTTCCAACCCGGAAGAGCATGACAAGATCATCGCCTACACCTCCCAGCTGGCACATGCCGCCTCTTCGGCCTATATCAAGTCCCCGACTTCCCGCAGACGGATGGGCTTCACCGCCGGTTCCTACCGCGACATGACCCGCGTTGCCCGTCTGGACCCTGCCATGTGGACGCAGCTCTTTATGGCCAACGCCGACAACCTCGAATACGAACTTCAGGAACTGGTCGACAATCTGACCGATTATCTGAACGCCATCAAGGCACGCGACCCGGAGCAGCTCTGGCAGCTGCTGGAAGACGGACGCGAGCTCAAGGTCACCGAGCCGCTTGAGGACTGCTGAGAAAGGAGCAATCACCCATGTCCACCTCAATCACAGAAATTCCGGTCAAGGCGAGTACGCCCTACACCGTACACATCGGCAGCGGACTTCTTGCCGACTGCGGACCGGCCATTGCCGCACTGCACAGCCCCTGTACAGCTGCCATTATATCCGACAGCAATGTCGCACCTCTCTATCTCAGCACGTTTGAGCAGTCTCTCAAAAGTGCAGGGTTCCGGACGATCTCCTTTGTCTTTCCCGCCGGTGAGGCGTCCAAAAACATCCATACCTTTTCCAATATTCTGGAGTTTCTGGCGGGCCATCACATAACCCGTACCGACCTCGTTGTCGCGCTCGGCGGCGGAGTCACCGGCGACATGGCCGGGTTTTCCGCCGCCTGCATCCTCCGCGGCATACCCTATGTCCAAATTCCGACCTCTCTGCTCGCAGATGTCGATTCCTCGGTCGGAGGCAAAACCGCCATTGACCTCGACGCCGGTAAAAATCTGGCAGGCGCTTTCAAACAGCCTCTGGCCGTTTTCTGTGACACTGACACCCTTCAGACGCTCCCGGATGAGGTATTTTACGACGGCTGTTCCGAATGCATCAAGTACGGCGTTCTGGGCTCCCGGGAAATTCTGAATATTTTTGAGCGCGGAGATCCCCGCGCCTCCATCCAGCAGGTTATCGCCAACTCGGTTCAAATGAAGGCGGACTATGTCGCAGAAGATGAATTCGACACCGGCCTGCGCCGCTATCTCAATCTCGGCCACACCCTGGGCCATGCCATTGAGCGCCGCAGCAACTTCCAGCTCATGCACGGCCATGCCGTCGCTGTCGGCATGGTGCTGATCTCCCGCGCCGGCGAAAAGATGGGAATCACCGAGCCGGGAACTGCTGACCGCCTTGCCGTCATTCTGACGCGAAACCATCTTCCGGTCTCCACCTCCCTCTCGGCGGAAGAAATCACCGAGACCGCACTCAACGATAAAAAGCGCAAGGGCGACTCCATCGCCCTGATCGTCCCGGAGACCCTGGGCAAATGCGTCACCAAAACTATCCCTGTGAGCGAACTTCTGCAGGTTGTCCGCTTTTCTCTCGGGGAGGCGTAACCATGAACGCTGTCTATTCCCCTTCTGACCTGCACGGTGCCGTCGACGCCATCGCCTCCAAATCCGATCTCCACCGCCTGCTCTTCTGCGCCGCTCTGGCCGACCGTCCGACCCGCATCATTATGAACGGGCCTGCTGTGCTCTCCGAAGATATCAAGGCCACCGTATCCTGTCTGGAACAGCTGGGCGCCAATATCCGCTGCCTTCCGGGCGTATTTGAGATTTCGCCGGTGGAATACCCTGCGGACGCCCCCTCCTTTGACTGTCGGGAAAGCGGCTCCACCCTCCGCTTTCTGCTCCCGGTAGCCGCCGCCTGCAGCACCAGCCCCAGTTTCACCGGCCGCGGACGGCTTCCCGACCGCCCGGTCGGAGACCTGCTGCATGCGCTCGGGGAAAATGGCATCTCTGTCTCGGCCCCTCGGCTCCCGTTCTCGTTTTCCGGCCGCCTGCACCCCGGCACCTACACGCTGCCCGGCAATATCAGCTCCCAGTACATCACCGGACTCCTTCTGGCCCTCCCGCTTCTGGAGAGAGACAGCGACATTGTCCTCACCACGGAGCTGGAATCTGCCTCGTATGTCGGAATCACACTCCATTCGCTTGCTCAATTCGGAATCCAAATCGAGCAGGCAGAGCATGGCTGGCACGTTCCGGGTCGCCAGTTCTACCGCAGTCCCGGGACGGTAATGGCCGACGGCGACTGGTCCAATGCCTCCTGCTTCTTTCTGGCCGGTGCGCTCGGAGAAAAAGGCGTCACGGTAAGAGATCTCCACCTGGACTCCCCTCAGGGGGACAAGGCCGTGCTGGAACTGTTCCGCACATTCGGAGCGGAGGTCTCTCTCCAGACCGCCGACGGCCGTGTCGCTGTCACGGTAAGACCTGGAGAACTGCACGGCACAGAAGTCGATCTCACGGACATCCCGGACCAGCTCCCGGTGCTCGCCGTGCTTGCAGCCTGTGCAGAAGGGAAAACCATCTTTTCCGGTGCCGCCCGGCTCCGCCTCAAAGAGAGCGACCGCATTGCCGCCGTCGCCGACATGCTGCACGCATTTGGCGTGGAGGCCGTTGAGGCCCCGGACGGGCTCACCGTGACCGGGACCGGTGGAAAACCTTTGCATGGCGCTGCCGTTTCATCATATAATGATCACCGTATTGTCATGGCGGCCTCCATTGCCGCGGCAAAAGCCGACGGCGAGACCACGCTCACCGGCTGTGAGGCTGTCAACAAATCCTATCCGACCTTTTTCCACGACTATCTTGCACTCGGAGGAATTGCCAATGTCATCTAAATTCGGAGAAAATCTTTCCGTAGCCGTCTTCGGACAGTCCCACGGCAAAGCCATCGGCGTTGAAATTGACGGCCTGCCGTCCGGCGAAGCCATTGATATGGAAGAGCTCCAGCGGTTTCTGGACCGCCGGAAGCCCGGACAGGGGGCCATGACGACCCGCCGCAAAGAGACCGATGTTCCTACGTTTCTCTCCGGAATCGTGGATGACACCACCTGCGGTTTTCCCATCTGTGCAGTCATTCAAAATGCAGATCAGCACTCTCACGACTACAACAATCTGCGCACGAATCCCCGTCCCAGCCATGCGGATTACACGGCATATCTCCGCTACGGCGAGTCACGCGATATGCGCGGCGGCGGGCATTTTTCCGGCCGTCTGACGGCACCTCTCTGCGTCGCCGGCGGTATCTGCAAACAGATCCTCGCTCGGCGCGGCATCTACGTAGGTGCTCATCTGCAGCAGGTAAGTGACATTCAGGATGACCGATTTCCGCTCTATCCGACGCCGGAGCTCTTCGACGAAATCGCGGCGCGGAATCCTGCCACGATCCGCGATTCGGCCGGACGCAAAATGGAAGAAGCAATTGTCGCAGCTTCCAAAAATCTGGACTCCTGCGGAGGCATCATTGAGTGCGCCGTAATCGGTTTCCCCGCCGGCATCGGCGACCCGATGTTCGACGGCGTGGAAAATCAGCTGGCAAAAGCTCTGTTCGGCATCCCCGCCGTCAAGGGGCTGGAATTCGGCAGCGGCTTTGCCGGCGCCGCATCTCACGGTTCCGAAAATAATGACCCGTTTATCCTGAAAGACGGTAAGATTGCCACCGAGACCAACCACGCCGGCGGTATCAACGGCGGCATCAGCAACGGCATGCCCATTGTCTTCCGTCTCGCCGTAAAGCCCACCGCCTCCATCAGCCAGAAACAGCGTACCGTCAATCTGGAGACCATGGAGGAGACGGAACTGGTTATCAAGGGCCGCCATGACCCCTGTATTGCCGTTCGCGCCGTCCCGGTGGCTGAGGCCGTCGCCGCCACTGTGGTCACCGATCTCCTGATCGGCGCCCACCAGCTTTAAGAGGAGGTCCCCATGGATTTATCGGAAAACCGCAAACGTATCGATGAAATTGACGACGAGATGCTGAAGCTCTTCCTGGAGCGCATGGACATCTCGAAAGATATCGCCGCCTATAAGGCGGAACACAGCATTCCCATTCTGAACCGCGCAAGAGAGCGCGAAGTGCTGGCAGAGGTGGCAGAAAAGAGCGGCGACATGGAGCTCTACACCCACCGCTTCTTCTCCAACATTATGGAAATCAGCCGCGCCTATCAGGCTTCACTGGACCCGAAAGATTCCGAACTCATCACTGCCATCAAGGCATCCCGTCTCCCTGCCGATGCACTGTACCCCCATGCGGGCCGCATTGCTGTTCAGGGCGTAGAGGGCGCCTATGGCCAGAAAGCGGCAGACCGCCTGTTTGACCGAGGCAGCCTTCTGTTCTTCAAGTCCTTCGGCGCTGTCTTCGACGCCGTAGAGAACGGGCTCTGCGACTTCGGAATCGTACCCATTGAGAACAGCTCCTATGGTTCCGTCCGCGAGGTTTTCTCACAGTTCCAAACCCACAATGTGTATATCACACGGGCGACCAAGGTCAATGTCCAGCATGAACTGCTGGCAAAGCCCGGGACGCAGCTCTCGGACATCCGGGAAATCTATTCGCATGAGCAGGCCATCGGCCAGTGCGACAGCTTCCTGAAGTCGCTCGGCAGCAAAGTCAAAATCATTCCGGTGGCCAACACGGCCCTCGCCGCCAAGATGGTGGCCGAGAGCGGAAGAAACGACGTCGCCTCCATCTCCTCCCACGACTCCGGAGAGCTCTACGGGCTCCGGACAGTGCGCAGTAATATTATGGACAGCGCCAATAACTACACCCGATTTGTTGCTCTGAAAAAAGCTCCAGTGGTCTATCCCGGCGCCAACCGCATCAGCATTTATCTGACCACGCCCCACCGGCCCGGCGCTCTGTACCAGATTCTCTCGCAGTTCGAAGCACTCGGCATCAACATCACCAAGCTGGAATCCGTTCCCATCACCGGAAGCGACTTTGAATTCATGTTCTATATTGATTTCACGGCTTCTGTCTGGGACGACGGCGTCCTGCATCTGCTTGACTACCTCAACAAAAACTGCGACATCTTCAAGTACCTCGGCAATTACCCCGAAATTCACTGAGAAAGAAGGCTGTTTCGTGTCTGATCCTGTCTATGGGCTGCTTGGCCGAACACTGGGCCACAGCTACTCCCCTGCCATCCACGCCGCCCTCGGCGACACCGCCTATCGGCTCATTGAGCTGGAGCCGGAGGAGCTCCCGGCCTTTCTCGCCCGCCCGGATATCGGCGGTCTGAATGTCACCATTCCCTACAAAAAGGACGTCCTCCCATTCTGCGATTCGGTCTCCGACTCCGTCCGGCGAATCGGCGCCGCCAACACTCTGGTGCGGCGGAACGGGAAACTCCAGGCTTACAATACGGACAAGCCTGGATTCATAACCATGACCCATTCGGCCGGCATCTCCTTAAAAGGTGCAAAAGTCCTGGTGCTGGGCACGGGAGGTGCTTCCCGTGCGGTCATCGCCGGACTGGAAGATATGGGTGCAGCCGATATCATCTCCATCTCCCGCACCGGTGAAAACAATTATCAGAATCTGGACCGGCACGCAGATGCCGATGTCATTGTCAACACAACTCCGGTCGGAATGTATCCAAATGTGCTGCAGTCTCCGCTCTCACTGGACGGATTTCCACGTCTCCGCGGCGTGCTGGACGTCATCTACAACCCGGCCCGTACCGGCCTCCTGCTCCAGGCCGAAGAGCGCGGCATACCCTGCGCAGGCGGACTGACCATGCTGGTGGCCCAGGCAGTGAAGTCGCACTGCATCTTTTTTAATACGGAAGTCCCGGACGGGACCGTCGCCTCCATCGTCCACGATCTGCGGGTCCAGGAAGAAAATATTATTCTGATCGGCATGCCCGGGAGCGGCAAGACCACCATTGCAGCGGAGCTCGGTGCCAGGACCGGCAAACCCGTTGTCGATCTCGACGCAGAAATCGAGAAGGCTGCCGGTATGTCCATCCCTTCCCTCTTTGCGGAAAAAGGCGAGCCGGCGTTCCGGGATCTTGAATCAGAGCAGATTGCCCGCTTCGGCGCAAAGAGCGGACAGATCCTCTCCATGGGCGGCGGTGCTGTCCTGCGGGAGGAAAACTATCTGCCGCTCCACCAGAACGGCCGAATCTACTGGCTGCAGCGCAGCCTGGACGCACTTCCCATGGACGGGCGGCCGCTGTCCCGGGACCGCGCGGCGCTTGAGAAGATGTACCAGGAGCGGGAAAGTCTCTACGCCCGTTTTTCTGACGCTGTCATTGTCAACGACAGCACGCCGCAGCACGTCGCACAGGCCATTTTAGATGACTACGCACTTGCACAGTTGTAATCAGTTTTCACAGAAAAAGCCTTGCAAAGTGCGGCGGGTTCGTTATAATGATTGTAACAAAGCTTTTTAGGGAGGTAACACTATGGCTTACAAAATTACTGACGACTGCATCGCTTGCGGTTCCTGCATGGACGGATGTCCGGTAGAGGCAATCTCCGAAGGTGCTGACAAATACACCATCGACGCAGATGCCTGCATCGAGTGCGGCGCTTGCGCTGACACCTGCCCGAACGACGCCATCGTTCTGGACGACTAAGACAAAGCGAACAAAACACCCGGATGGCACCCCATTCGGGTGTTTTTCTATGTACCCGGCAGAAAGGAGAATCAAAATGGCGTGGTCTCTGGAAGATCTTGGAAACGATGTATCTCTGTACATCTCAGAGGAACACGGTTTCGGCACAGACGCACTGCTTCTGGCCGATTTCGCCGCCCCTCACCGGCGCGACCGCTGTATCGACCTCGGAACCGGCTGCGGTATTATCCCTATGCTCTGGTACCGAAACGGCGTGACAGAGGATCTGTACGGTCTGGACCTGCAGACCTCCGCCATTGAGCAGTTCTCCCGCTCCCTGGAAATCAATGGCAATCCCACCTCCGTGCACGCACTGCAGGGGGACCTGCGGGAGCTTCCCCCTGAGCTCCCTTTCGGCACATTTCGCGTGGTCACTATGAATCCCCCATACAAGCGCATCGCTGCCGGCATTCTCTCCCGTGCCGCCTCCGACCAGATTGCACGCCATGAGACAGAATGTAAGCTTGAGGACATCATGGCAGCTGCTGCAAAGCTGCTGACCTACGGCGGCCGGTTCTGTCTCTGCAACCGGCCGGAACGTCTGGCCGACGTTATCGTCGCCATGCGCGGAGCGGGGCTGGAGCCCAAACGCCTGCGCTTTGTCCAGAAACGCCCGGAGACCCGGCCCTGGCTCTTTCTGCTGGAAGGCCGTCTATATGGAAAACCGTTTCTCGATGTCCTGCCGCCCTTCTATATTCAGAACGAATCAGGCGGCGACTCGGACGAACTGCTCCGGGTCCTTGGCTGCTACAGAAAGGAGAACTCCCATGGCAAAGCTTAAAATCGGCGTCCTCTATGTGGTGGGAACGCCAATCGGAAATCTGCGTGATTTCTCCCCCCGCGCCGTCGAGACTCTGACCGATGCCGACTTCATTGCCGCGGAGGACACACGGGTCACCCGTAAACTGCTGACCCATTTTGATATCCACACCCCTATGATTTCCTATTACGAACATAACAAGATGGAGCGCGGCCCCGAGATAGTAGCCCGCATCCAGAACGGCGAGAGCTGCGCCCTCGTGACGGACGCCGGCATGCCGGCCATCTCTGACCCGGGACAGGACCTGGTCGACCGCTGTCTGCGCGCCGGTCTCCCGGTTGTCTCCGTTCCAGGCCCCACCGCATTTGCCACAGCCGTTGCCCTGTCCGGAATGGACTCCACCCGCTTCACCTTCGTGGGCTTCCTTGCAGTGGAAAAAAAGAAGAGGCGGGAACAGCTGGATTTCATAAAGAAGCAGACCTGTACTGTTGTCCTCTATGAGGCACCCCACAAACTCTCTGCAACACTGCAGGACCTCTATGCGGCCCTCGGTGACCGGCAGATGACCATTCTGAGAGAACTCACAAAGGTCCACGAGGATATCATCCGCCTCTCTCTGGCCGAGGCCGTCGAGAGATATCCCAAAAACAATCTCCGCGGAGAACTGGTTCTTGTCCTGGAGGGCGGTCCAGATGAGAAACAAAAGCCGACCCTCGAAGATGCTGTGGAGCGGGCCCGTTATTTCATGGAAAACGGCATGGCTGCAAGCGCTGCGGCCAAACTGGCAGCCAAAGAAAGCGGCATCAAAAAAGGCGACATTTACCGGAATTTGTAAAGATACGACCCTGTTCCGGGATTTTCCCCTTTTCAAACTGTGAAAAATGTTGTAGAGTATAGAAGATAGGTTGTAACCATTTTGTAACTATTTACCTGTCAGACTATACTTTGCTTAATTAGGGATATATATATATGAATAGAACCGAAACTTCATCTGTTACACACACAAACGTTACCCATAGAATCTTATCTTCCATTTTGGCGCTCGCCTGTCTCCTGTGCATGGCAATTCCTCTCACAACCCACCGGGTTTTCGCTTATACACCGCGTCTGAGCGCCCCTTATAATGATTATCACTACACCACTGGAAACCAGTACTATAAAGACGGCTATGGCATGCCGAACTGCACCTGCTACGCCTGGGGCCGTGCCTATGAAATTCTCGGCCATAAGCCGAATCTTCCTATCGCCAATGCCGGCAAATGGTACAGCAAAAACAAGAGTTCCCATGCGTATCCGTACGGCAGAGCGCCGCGTCTGGGCGCCATCGCCTGCTGGGGCCGTCACGTTGCAGTCGTGGAACAGATAAACGGCAGCAGCATCACCATCTCGGAATCCCACTACAGCGGCCGCTACTTCGACACGCATAAGCTCACCTACGGAAGCGAGTCCTCTTATGCCGGCACATTTTACGGTTATATCTACATCCTCGACAATGCGGGCGAAGCCATCGCCTCCGAAGTGCTCAGCCACTTCAACAGCGGCAACCGCGACACGAGCAAAGATACGACCGGAAATTACACCACCGACACCAACGGCCATAACCTGAATCTCCGCTCCGGTCCCGGCACCGGCAACGGCGTCATCGGACAGATTCCGGCCAACACCAAAGTCTATGTCTCTGACATTCAGAACGGCTGGGGTAAAGTCTCCTATGGCGGAACCACAGGATGGATCGCCATGCAGTGGCTCAAAAAAGCCTGATCTTAAATAAGAACCTAAAAGACCGACCGTCAGCGTATCAGGCTGACGGTCGGTCTTTGTTATTCTATGATCCGGGATCTTATTTGAGAAACGTATAGGTCGTATCGTCCGAGCGCTCCGGACAGAACCGGTAGCCGAGACCTGCATAGCTGCGGACCTCTTCCGGATTTTCGATGCCGTTTTCCGCAAGAAAGCGCACGCAGTCACCGCGCGCCATCTTGCACTGGGTCCCCTTCTGCCGCACACGGCCATCTCCCTCATCCTCTCCGAATATACAGGTAATCATGCGGTCTCCGGGCCGCAGATACGGCTGGATGCATTTGCTGTATTCCTGCGAGGCAAGATTCAAAAATGTGCTGGAGACGCGCACAGCCGCATCATAGAGGCAGCGTCCCCAGAACTGGTAAAGGGTCTGCCCCTCCGGCAGCAGACCCTTCGCCTGCATTTCCAGACGATAGGGTGTCACGGCGTCAAAGGGGCGGAGTAAGCCGTAAAAGCCGGACAGAATGCGGACATGGTCCTGCAGATAATCCAGGGCCGAGCCCGTCATGACCTGGGGCGCCATATACGTATACTGAATGCCCTGAAATGCAAACACCGCCGGCGTATCCGCCTCCAGCAGATTCATCCGCGCGATCCGCCTGTGATTGACGTCCGCAATTTTGTCATTGCAGTTCCAGACTTTCTTCTGCTGTGCTGCAGAGAGGCTGCGCAGCGCATCCAGCAGAATCTGAGTCCGGTCCAGAAAATCCGAGACACTTCGGGGCGGCAGCGTATCGAGATCTTCTCGCATCTTTTTGGCCGGCGAGAGCAGAACAATCATACTTCGTCCAGTACCGCCAGCATATCGGCCGGATTCTGAGCCGGTTTTACCTTCTCCTGCGCTTTTACGATAATGCCGTTCTCGTCAATCAGATAAGTAGTACGTACCACGCCGTACGAGACTTTCCCGTACATCTTTTTCTCGTGCCAGACGTCATAGGCTTCGATCGCGCTGCGGTCCGGGTCGGAGAGCAGGGTAAACGGAAGCTCATATTTGGTCTCGAAATTTTTATGGGACCGGACGGAGTCCTTGCTGACGCCGAGGACTACGGCCCCCTTCTCCGTGAACTGGGGCAGGAGCTCCCCGAACGCACAGGCCTGTTTGGTGCAGCCTGCGGTATTGTCCCGCGGATAGAAATACAGAACCACTTTTTTCCCTCTGTAGTCGGAGAGCGAATGCATCTCCCCGTTCTGGTCCGGAAGGGTAAACTCCGGTGCTTTTGTGCCAACTTTCAACATTGCGGTCAGCCTCCTTCTTAAATTATTTGCGCTCGGCCTCTTTTTCCGCCTCGCCCGTGACCTCCGGACGATTCAGGGTAAAGTCCCGGTCTGCCGTCATGCGGATTTCGTAGTCCGGGAAGAGCGGCTGCAGCTTATTCCGGAGCTCCTCTTCTTTTCGGATCGGCTCCTTTACGCTGAAGTCCAGGACGGTATCAAAACTCATAAATTTCTGATCCTTGTCCACATAGAAAGCGTGGACCTGGAGGACAGAAGGATCTTTCATGAGAATCTCTTTCACTTTTTTGTTCATGTCCATGATATCCTGCTCCGTCGTATTGACCGCGTAGAAGCCAAAGTAGACGAACACACCGTATTTTTGCTGAATGCGGATATTCAGCGGTTTCGTGATTTCATAGGCATCTCGGATGGACATGTTCTCGGGCAGCTCCACATTGACGTCGCCGATATAGATATTGGGCCCGTAGTTGTGGAGAATCAGGTCGTAGCTGCCTAAAATTTCGGGCACTGCATCAATTTCACTGCGGATTTTTTCTGCCAGTTCAACGCTGGGGCGCTCACCCATCAGCTTATTCAATACGTCGATGAGGATCTCCAGACCGCCTTTCAGAACGAATATGGAGACAACTGCGCCGATCCATCCGTCCAGCTTCCAGAGGCCGGCATAACGGCTCAGGAGGGCGCCCAGGAGCGTAACGCCTGTAATGATGGCGTCCGAGAGGGCATCCTGGCCCGAGGCCTTCAGATTCGGCGAATCGTATTTCTTTCCGGCGTTTCTGGTATAGAGTCCAAGGAGAATTTTAGCGGCGATAGCCACACCGAGCATGACCAGCGCAACGATGGAGTAATCGGTGTGCGCGGGATGCACAATTTTTTTAATGGAGTTGATCAGAAACTCTCCGCCGGTCACCAGTACCAGGACGGAGATGATGAGACTGGAGAAGTACTCCACGCGCCCAAAACCGAATGGATGTTTGCGCGTTGCACCCTTCGCAACAATGGCCATTGTAATAATGGTGACCAGGGAAGAGATACTGTCGGCAAAATTGTTGACCGCGTCAGAACGGACTGCGACCGAGTCTGCGGCATTGCCGACGATAATTTTGATGACGCCCAGGGCAATATTGACGAGAATGCCGACAATGCCGACCAAGACAATTCCAGTGAAACGTTTGATGGTCGGGTCTTTGACGGCGGCTTTTTCTTTTCCCATGGAACTTCCTCCTCTAATAATAAATTGCGTACAATCTATAGTTTCATTATAGCCTGCTGTTTGCAGCAATGCAAGAAAAAGGAGGGCAGAACCATTAGATTCTGCCCCCCGTCTTTTCCGTTCATCTCATGTCATACGTTGAAGCGGAACAGAACAACGTCACCGTCCTGCATGACATAGTCCTTGCCCTCGGAGCGGACCAGGCCCTTTTCTCTTGCCGCGGCCAGGGAGCCGCAGTCCAGGAGTTCCTTATAGTTGATGACTTCTGCGCGGATAAAGCCGCGCTCCATGTCGGTATGAACTTTTCCGGCTGCCTGAGGCGCCTTGGTTCCCTTCTTGATGGTCCAGGCGCGGCATTCGTCTTCGCCGGCCGTCAGGAAGGACATGAGTCCGAGCAGGTCGTAGCTCTCCTGGATAAGATTGTCCAGGCCGCTTTTCTCCACACCGATATCGGACAGGAATTCGGCCTTTTCCTCCGGGCTGAGCGGAGCAATTTCCGCCTCCATTTCAGCACAGATAGGAAGGACTTTGCTCCCCTCGGCGTCGGCAATTTCTTTGACTTCCTGAAACCGTGCATTGTTTTCAATGCCGTCCGCGAAGTCATCCTCCCCCATATTGCAGGCGTAAATGACCGGCTTTGCGGTCAAAAGGCCAAGTTCTCCGGCAATGACCTGCTCATCTTCGTCGAGCGAAACGGTGCGGGCAACCGCGCCGCTGTCGAGTGCTGCCTTCAGCTTCTCATAGACTTTCAGGCGTTTTGCCTCGTCTTTGTTGTTTTTCGCCGCTTTGGCGGCCTTGGCGGCGCGTTTGTCGACGACTTCCGCATCTGCCATGACCAGTTCCAGATTGATGGTCTCAATGTCTCTCTTCGGTTCAATAGAACCCTCTACATGGACAATATTGCTGTTTTCAAAGCAGCGGACCACGTGGATAATGGCGTCCGTCTCACGGATATGGGAGAGAAATTTATTGCCCAGGCCCTCGCCCTGTGAGGCACCCTTGACAAGTCCTGCGATATCGACAAACTCGATACTTGCCGGGACCTTGCTCTTCGTATGGTAGAGTTCCGCCAGTTTGTCCAGACGCTCGTCCGGCACAGCAACGACGCCGACATTCGGCTCGATGGTGCAGAACGGATAATTTGCGGACTGCGCACCCGCGTCCGTAATGGCATTAAACAATGTGCTTTTGCCCACGTTCGGCAGGCCTACAATTCCAAGTTTCATTGCGTTCCCTTCAAATAGTTATTTTGTATGATTCAGATGACCTTCCGCTCATATTTTTTGATGGTAGCCGTCAGGCCGTTCTCGTCAATATTTTCCAAAGTAGTGACGTCCCAGTCATTCTCGTCGATATGCGGGAAAAAGACCTGCGCATTGAAATAGATTTCATTGATGTGCGTCAGGTACATTCTCTGGGCATAAGGCATGAACATCGTATAGATTTCACCGCCGCCGATGATGAAGATTTCCTCTTCGCTGTTCCCGTATTTTCGCATGCAGTCGGCGAAGGAGTGAATAACCTCGACGCCTTCCGGCACCTCATAGCCCTTCTCCTGCGTCAGAACGACATGATGCCGGTCCGGCAGGACTCTGCCGAGTGATTCAAAGGTTTTCCGCCCCATGATAATGGTGTGTCCGGTTGTCATCTTCTGGAAAAACTTCTTGTCCGACGGAAGATTCCAGATGATGTTGTTGTCACGGCCCAGTTCATTGGAGCGGCCAATAGCTGCGATAATCGTAAACATTTCATTCCACCTCAAAAAATACGGATCTGAAGATACACAATAGTCACCGAATAGTATAGCACAAAGCAAAAATCTTGAACAGCAGAACCCGGGAGAAACTGACTCTTTTTCCAGGCGTCCGATTCATGCTATACTAGAGATAAATTCTCCGGTATTCTTGCATCATGAATTCCAACCGGAAACGAAAGGAAAGTTGCTATGGACACCCTCTATATTGTCGGCGCCATCTTGCTGGTGCTTGGAATTGCCTTTATCATCGCCGGCTATGCCGTCCGGAAAAAGCACCCCGCCCTCGGCTGGGTATTCCTGTGTCTTGGACTGGCTCTGCTGATTGTTGCCACCATTATGATTGACACCCATTTCAACCGCGTAAAAGCGGCTGCAGCATTCATCCGCCTGAACGTATAAAGCCCCAAAAATACAAGAGCTGCTGTATCTCTACCGATACAGCAGCTCTTTTTCTGTCTTCTTTTATACGACCGGTTCATTATTGTCCAGCTGTTTGGCCGTCTCAGCGTCCACGCACCACAGCGTAATAAACTGCTGGCGAATACACTCCATCAGATCAAAACTGCCGTCGGCCAGAATCCAGTCCAGAACAGAGCCTTTTGCAATATCAAACTGAAGTTTCACGATGTCCTCCGGAGTCCCGAAGTTCTGAATGGAACCGTTCTTCTGGCAGTTGCGGACCAGCGGAATGAGCCATTCACTGTATTTTTCGACTTCCAGAAGCATCTTATGTGCTCCGGACAGCTCTTCAATAAATAGAGCTTTCAGCAGCTGAGGACCGTACCCCACTGCAATGGAAAGATAGGTTTTCGAGATAAGCCAGATGCGGGCCAGGTCGGATTCTGCGCGGATAAACGAGGGCAGCATCTTTTCAAAGTCCAGCCCGACATCGTCAATCATGGAAACTACGATGTCCGATTTTCCGGAGAAAATGGCATAGAAAGAAGAGCGGGATACCCCTGCCTCGGAACAGATTTCCTGCACGGAGACGTTCTCATAGCCCTTTTCTTTAAACAGCCTGACAGCAGTATTGACAATAATGTCGGTATTTTTTGAATTTTCGCTCGACATAGAATTCCCTTTCCCGATTAATGTCTAAAAAGATTCTACAAAATTTCTATCTTGTATTCTACAAAATTGACAGCAGTTTTTCAACATTGAGAAAGAGAAACAGACAAATAAAATTATTGGGCAATTGGGAAACGGATTTTACCCATATGACGGTAGCCCTCTACACGGATATCCCGGAGTTCCACAGAGTTGTCTATGGCGAAGAAATCGCGTACTTCCGGGTTAATCCAGAGCTTCGGCGCCGGGTAGTCCCCCTTCTCGTCAAACCGGCGGATCTGCTCCCGGACACCATCCACCTGATTTGTATAGATGTGCGCATCTTTAATACTATAGTCCAATGTTCCAGGGCGCAGTCCGGTACAATGTGCAAGCAGGTACAGGAGTACCGAATACTGTGTCACATTGAACGGAAGACCCAGTGGAACGTCGCAGCTGCGCTGGTGTACCCAGGCGTTCAGTCTGCCGTCGGTCACATCCCATTCACTGCTCCATACGCAGGAAGGAAGCACCGCCGTCTCCAGATAGTCATCCTGCCACAGCGACATGACCATGCGTCGGTCTGTTCGATTATCCTTCAGCTTTCGAATTAAGTTCTGTGTCAGCTGAAACTTATTGATGATGTAACCGTAAGCCGTACCTATCGTATGGGCCCATTCCGGTCCAAAATATTTTTCCACGTCGGTATCTACCAGATTTCCCTTTCCGTCAGGGAGTTTCTGGTGAGCGCGCCAGTAGCCGTCTTCTGAAATTTCCCACTCATCCCAGATATGGACATTGCGGTCCTGAAGCCAACGCACGTCGTTGGACTGCGCCTGGTAGATCCAGAGCATTTCCGTAATGGCCTGGCGGAAAAACAGCTGCTTGGTGGTCAGCACCGGGAACTCCTCTTCCAGGTTGAAATGAAAATGGTGGCTTGGCACCTTAATGGTATTGATGCCGGTGCGGTTTTCGACTTCCACGCCCTCTGACAGAATTCGCCGGCAGAGTCCGATATAGTTTTTGTCCCATTGTGACACGGGAATCCCTCCTCTCAGATGCTCTCTCATTATAACATTCCAAAAAAAGGGCCGCCACAAAAGTGGCAGCCCAAAAATATCAGAAAGAATGGGAGATCAGATTTCAACCAGGTCTTTCGCATAGGTCAGTTTTTCCGAGACCGTCGGTGCCTTTACGCTGGCCACTCTGCCGTTATCATTGTAGGAGATGGTGACTGTGGTGCCGTCTTTCTTCGAGGTGACAGCCGTTACGCGGTGCTTCTTATCTTTCGTAAAGGTGTAGTCACTGCTGGAAATCTTTGTCTCTTTTTCGCCGGTCTGATAGACATAGCCGTCATCTGTAACTTTGACAACGGTGTCGCCATAGGCAACTTCAGCAAGTTCGCCGTGACGGTAGGTATATGTTGCTTTTTCCGTCTTAGAACCGTTCTGATACAGGCATTCACTGACATGTCCGTTCTTATGCGTAAAGGTATAAGTACCTGCATTCGGACCGCCCTTGATAACGATCTTCTTGATTCGACCATAGCTCAGTGTCTCGCTGTAGGCAAAACCGACATAACGGTCTCCGTTCAGAGCGAGTGTATAAAGCATGGGGTCTGCATTCATCGTCTCAACGTCGGTATAGCCGAGCTGGTCGAGATACAGATTGCCGTCGGTCGACTGAATGGTAAGGGTATCCGTCTTCTTGTCGAAGCTGGCGGTCTGAGAAGCGGTACCGTTGGAAGCGGTAACCGTCATCTGGTCTGCAAGCGGAACCTTATGCGGCAGCTTGTAGAGGGATGGGAAAATAACGCCGAGTACAACAAAAACAACGAGAAGGACAACGGACCAGATGGTGACGCCGACCATGGACTTGCGGTCCTTGCGCCTGGCCTCTTCAAGATTGGCCTCGTTTTCCTCATTGACCTCGCCGGCCTTTTCCGCCATGTTGTTGGTGTCCAGTCCGTCTTTAAAGGTGTAGAAGCGCTGGTAGAGATACTCGGTAATGAAGTTCAGTGCCATGGTGACAATCAGGATGAGATAGTGATTGACACCGATATGGTCGCAGTAATTGCCGAGAATCATGGTGACCGGGGTGAAGACAACGTAGAACAGGACGGTCTTCATCATGGCGAGCGGTACGTTGTTCGCCGCCCGGTAGGTGTATTTTCGGTTGAAGGTAAAGTTCCAAATAACGGAGAGAACAAGTGCAATCAGATAACTTGGCCAGTAAGCCCAGTTCAGCAGCTCGTTCATCAGGGTAAACGATACGGTTTCAATGACGCCGGCACTGATGGCAAACAGCGCATACTTCAGAACACGAATCGTCTCTTTCGCTTTTGTGCTCTTTCCCTGTTTTTCTTCCTGGACAGTCTCCGGAGCTGTCCCTTTCTTTTCAGACATTGCGTGCCTCCTCATTCGGCAGGGTGATTAAAGTTCGTTTTGGATTTACTAATATTATGTGAACTTTATACAAATACTTTATCACACTGTTCAATCTGAAAAAAGGCTTTCCGAAAAGAAAACTAAAATTGCCGCTCACCTGTTCGCAAATGTACAACTTTAGACAGCTGCCTGCTCCTCAGCCTCTTTCTTCTCCTCTTTTGCCGCATCTTTTTCGGCGACGGAGTTGGTATCAATGGATTTTCCAAAGACGAAGAACCGCTGATAGAGGAACTCAGTGATACCGTTGATGAGCATATTCAAAATGGTGACGATGGTTCCGTTGACCAGGAGATCTTCTGCCATCCAGTTGCCGAACCAGGTGGAAAATGGCGTAAAGACAGCATAATAGGCAGCGACTTTCAGCATGGCAATCGGAATATTGTTGGCCGACTTAAAGGTATATTTCCGGTTGAAAGTGAAGTTCCAGATAACGGAGAGGACCAGTGCAACCAGATAGCAGGGCCAGTAGTGCCAGGGCGTGACGTGGTCCAGCAGCTCATAGACACCGAGTTCAATGATGCCGGCCGATGCGGCAATCAGAAAGTATTTAATGACACGGAAAAACTCTTTCTTTCCCTTTTTCTTCTTTTGTACTTTCTCAACAGCTTCCGACATGGTATGTGCCTCCTAACGTAAAAAAGCGCCTGTGCCGCAGAAACGGCACAGACGTCATTGTCGGTGAGTTATGATTCTCTTTCTTGTTTCCTATTTTAGCAACCCGCTGCGCGCGTTGCAAGGAAATTGTGGACCGATGTACGGCTTTCTACAAAAGGAGGCAAAACTGCCATCTATTTTTTCTCGCCGGGGTCTCGGTGCTCCACCTGGTCCATCTGGGCGTGTTCCGCTTTAATGGTGCTGATATTCATCAGCGCGGAGATCAGGAACAGGATGGCAGCCGCAACAAAGACAACGGCCATAAGAGCTGTATGTCCCCCCTTGCTGGCCAGGACAGCCCCGATAATGACCAGAATGGTCGCCAGCGTTTCCAGCGTCACATAGACTTTGTTCTGCTTCACTTTTTTCGGTGCGGAATCCGGAAGATGTTCTGCCATAGTGCCGCCTTCTTAGTACTGATACATGCCGGTGTAGACGCGGACGGTATCACCCGAGAGCGTTACCTTCTCATCGGTGTAATTAACGATGAGGTCGCCGCCCGGGAGCTTGACTGTAATATCTTCTCCTTTGGGGCAGAAGCCATTTTCTACTGCCGCAATGACCGCGCCGCAGGCGCCGGTGCCGCAGGCGAGCGTCTCTCCGTTGCCGCGCTCAAAGACGCGGACCTTAAGGGTGTTCTCATTGACCACCCGTACGAACTCCGTATTAATCCGGTTCGGGAAATATCTGGCGTTTTCAAACTGCGGACCTAATACCTGGAGGTCCAGCGGATCTACATGTTCCGTGAAAACGACGCAGTGGGGATTGCCGATGGAGCAGCAGGTAATGTTATAAGTGCCGCCCGCAATTTCAACCGGAAGATCCTGGATGCGGTCACCCGGAAGCGTCGTTGGGAGCGAAGAAGCACGGAGATCTGCTTTGCCCATGTCGACGGTGACGTAGTTGACGCGCCCGTCTCTGGTATAGAGCGTCAGGTAGCGGATACCGGAAGCGGTCTCAATGGAAATTTCCTCGCTGTGGACATAGCCGTTATCGTACAGATATTTGCCGACCGAGCGGATGGAGTTGCCGGCCATAGCACCCTCCGAACCGTCGCGGTTGAAAATACGCATTTTTGCGTCGGCGATCTCGGATTTTTCGATGAGGACCAGGCCGTCGCCGCCGATTCCGTAGTGCCGGTTGCACATGCGGAGAGCCAGGGACTCCGGACAGGTGATGGATCCGTCAAAATTCTCGACGAAGATATAGTCGTCTCCGGTGGCCTGCATTTTATCGAACTGGAAGACCTGGCGGGTCTTTCTCATGTGGTTGATATCGACGAGCTCGGTGTTCTGCTGATTGAAGTGGCTGGCGATGATGTCGGCCGAGGCCATTGCCGTGTCCATGGAGGTGAAGCACGGGATGTTCAGCAGGAGCGCCTTGCGGCTCAGTGCAATGTAATCGTAAACGGTGTCGTCCATCAGCGCACCGGTGTAGACGATAAAGCTGATCTTGCCGTCTTCCATAAGCTTGAAGATGCGTTCCTGGTCGGCGCCGATATCCTCTTTCAGGTGGACAACCCCAATGCCGAGGGGCTCCACCCGCTCTGCCGTGTGCTCCGTCGCATAGATTTTGAAGCCGAGATCTTCCAGCTTCTTGGCGAGGGAGACCAGCTCCACGTCGTCGTGGCGGTCAACCGAGAGCAGAACGCCCATTTCGCCCGGATGAGTCGGTGCCTTGAGCTCGCGCCCGGAGGCGGTCAGGCCTTTGAACAGAGCCTCGTTGATGTCTTTGCCGACGCCGAGGACCTCGCCGGTGGATTTCATCTCCGGTCCGAGGTAGGAGTTGGCATCCATCAGCTTCTCAAAAGAGAAGACCGGAACTTTGACCGCAACATACGGCGGGGTCTTGTAGAGTCCAGTGCCGTAGCCCATGGATTTCAACGGTTCACCCAGCATGACGCGGGATGCGAGCTCAACCATCGGGACGCCGGTGACCTTGGAAATATACGGAACCGTACGGGACGCACGCGGGTTGACCTCGATGACGTACAGCTTGCCGCCATAGATGAGGTACTGGATGTTGACCAGACCCTTGGTGCCCAGTGCCAGCGCAAGGTTGGTGGACTGACGGACAATGGTGTCCATCATCTTATCGTTGATGTTATAGGGCGGATAGACCGCAATGGAGTCGCCGCTGTGGACGCCGGCGCGCTCAATGTGCTCCATGACGCCCGGGATGAGGATGTCGTGGCCGTCGGAGATGACGTCGACTTCGAGCTCCGGACCCTGCATGTACTTGTCGACCAGGACCGGGTTGTCGATGCCCTGGGCGAGGATCTTGTTCATATAGATCTCGACTTCTTCATCGTCGTGGACGATCTTCATATTCGTGCCGCCGATGACATAGGACGGGCGGAGCAGAACCGGATAGCCGAGTGCCTGCGCCTCTTTCAGCGCACCCTCCAGAGTGGTGACGGCTGCGCCTTTCGGGCGGGAGATGTTGAATTTTTCAAGCAGGGCGTCGAACCGCTCACGGTCCTCTGCCGTGTCAATTCCCTCGGCGGAGGTGCCGAGAATCGGAATTCCGTGTTCATCCAGGAATTTGGTGAGTCCGATGGCCGTCTGTCCGCCGAAAGCGACGACGACGCCGACCGGTTTTTCCACCTTAATGATGTTCATGACATCTTCCGGCGTCAGCGGCTCAAAGTACAGCCGGTCACCGGTGTCATAGTCCGTGGAGACGGTCTCTGGGTTGTTGTTGATGATGACAACGTCATAGCCGAGCTCTTTCAGCGTCCAGACGCAGTGGACCGAGGAATAGTCGAACTCAATGCCCTGTCCGATACGGATGGGACCGGAGCCGAGTACGATAACCGTCGGCTTGCCGCTCCGATGGAACGTGCGGGCTTCGCAGACATCGTCATAGGTTGAGTAGAAATACGGGGTAACCGCGTCGAACTCGGCGCCGCAGGTGTCGACCATTTTATAGGCGGCATCCTTCGGAACGACACCGGCCTCTTCCAGAGAGGAGACGCCGGCGAGCTCGCAGAGGGAGCTGTCCAGGTAGCCGTATTTTTTGCCCTGCTCATAGAGCGCCTGCGTCAGGCCGCCCTTGAGCCCCTCCTCGAAATGGACGAGATTCAGGAGCTTATACAGGAACCAGTTGTCAATTTTGGTGATATCGTGGATCTCCTCCGGGGTAACGCCGGATTTCAGCGCTTCAAACACCGTAAAGAGACGATAATCATCCTGCGACTTCAGGCGTTCCCGGACGGGGACATCGGATTTCGGGTCCCGGTTCAGCGTATTCATCTTGATTTCGCAGCCGCGGACGGCCTTCATCAGGGCCATTTCGAAATTGTTGCCGATGGACATGACCTCGCCGGTCGCCTTCATCTGGGTTCCCAGCTGGCGGCTGGCATTGGCAAATTTGTCAAACGGCCATTTCGGAATTTTGCAGACAATGTAGTCCAGCGTCGGCTCGAAGCAGGCGCAGGTCTTTCCGGTGATATCGTTGGTAATTTCGTCAAGATTGTAGCCGAGGGCAATCTTGGTGGTGATCTTCGCAATCGGATAGCCGGTCGCCTTTGAGGCGAGGGCGGAAGAACGGGAAACCCTGGGGTTGACCTCGATAACCGAGTATTCAAAAGAGTCGGGATTCAGTGCAAACTGACAGTTGCAGCCGCCGACAATGTTCAGCGCGGAGATGATGTTCAGGGAAGCCGAACGGAGCATCTGATACTCCTTGTCGGACAGGGTCTGCGCCGGTGCAACGACAATGGAGTCGCCGGTGTGAATGCCGACCGGGTCAAAGTTTTCCATGCAGCATACGGCGATGGTATTGCCGGCATAGTCACGCATGGTCTCGAATTCGATCTCCTTCCAGCCGGAGATGCATTTTTCAACCAGAATCTGATGGATGGGAGAGGCTTCCAGACCCGTGTGGGTGATGAGCTCCATCTCCTCATCGTCGTGGGCAATTCCGCCGCCGGCACCGCCCAGCGTAAATGCAGGCCGGATAATGACCGGGTAGCCGATTTCATGGGCTACGCGGAATGCGTCGTCGCGGGTCTCCGCGATGTCAGATGGAACCGTGGGTTCGCCGATTTCCTCCATGGTCTCTTTGAACAGCTCCCGGTCCTCAGCGCGGTCGATTGCCTCAACATTGGTGCCGATAAGCTGAACGCCGTGTTCCGAGAGGAAGTGCTCTTTTTCCAGCTGCATGGAGATCGTAAGGCCGGTTTGTCCGCCGAGCCCGGCGAGCAGGCTGTCCGGCTTTTCTTTTTCAATAATGCGTTTGACGGTTTCTGCCGTCAGGGGCTCCAGATAGATTTCATCGGCGAGCGCCTTATCCGTCATAATGGTAGCCGGGTTGGAGTTGACGAGAACGACATTGACCCCCGCCTCTTTCAGAATGCGGCAGGCCTGTGCGCCCGCGTAGTCGAACTCCGCCGCCTGTCCGATGACAATTGGGCCGGAGCCGATGACAAGAACTTTTTTGATATCTTTATTCAGCGGCATGCTCGGAACCTCCCATCATTGCAATAAACCGGTCGAACAGGAAAGCGGTGTCGTGAGGTCCGGAGCTGGCCTCCGGATGGAACTGAACCGTAAAGGCATTGAATTCCGGATAGTCGATACCTTCGCAGGTCTGGTCGTTGGCGTTCAGGAAACGGACTTCGCCCTTCTTGACACTGTCGGATACAACCGCATAGCCGTGGTTCTGAGAAGTGATCCACGTGCGGGTGCCTTTGATGTCACGGCATGGCTGATTGACGCCTCGATGGCCGTATTTCATTTTCTTCGTGGAGCCGCCGGCGGCAATGGCCGTCAGCTGGTGACCAAGGCAGATGCCGAAAAGCGGTTTCTGTCCAAGAAGTTTGCGGATCTGCTCAATTTGGAACACGGCATCGGCCGGGTCGCCCGGGCCGTTGGAGAGCATGATTCCGTCCGGGTCCATAGCAAGGACCTCTTCCGCCGTTGTAGACGCCGGAAGGACGGTAACCGTGCAGCCGCGTTTGGAGAGTTCCCGGATAATGTTGCGCTTGGCACCGAAGTCCAGAAGTGCAACCTTGTACTTCTCCTCGCCGTCGGCGGGAGAGACCCAGGTCTCTTTTGTGGTGACAGCCGGAACGGCATCGGTAATTTTATAGTTCTGAACATCTGTGAGGTCCTCGGGGACTTCATCACAGAGGATGGCGTTCATAACGCCCTGTTCACGGATTTGTTTCGTAATCTGCCGGGTATCGACGCCATAGATGCCCGGAATGCCCTTGTTCTTCAGGAAAGTATCAAGGTCGTACTGGCAGCGGAAGTTGGAGGGGTGCTTACACCACTCGCGCACTACATAGCCCTTGACGAAGCAGTCGCCCTCGAAATCATCTTCAATGATGCCGTAGTTGCCAATTAACGGATAGGTCTGCAGCACAATCTGTCCATAATAGGACGGGTCGGTCAGCGTCTCAATGTATCCGTTCATACCGGTCGTAAAGACCAGTTCGCCCACCGAATCGACATCCGCGCCGAAGGCCATGCCCTCGAAGACGGTGCCGTCACTTAACACCAGATATCTTTTCTTCATACGCAAATCTTCCCTCTTCGGTTCCTGTATTCTGTTAAACGCCTGCTATGGTTGCAGCCATAACAGCTTTTATCGTATGCATGCGGTTTTCCGCCTCTTCAAAGACGATTGACGCGTCGCTTTCAAAGACCTCGTCGGTCACTTCCATGCAGTCGCGGCTGAATTTTTCTCCCATCTCCTTGCCGATGGCGGTGTTGAGGTCGTGGTATGCGGGCAGGCAGTGCATGAAAACCGCACCGTCTGCAGCATTTTCCATCAGCGCCTTATTGACCTGGTAAGGCGCGAGGTCGTGGATACGCTCCTCCCAGACCGAGAGAGGTTCGCCCATGGAGACCCAGACGTCGGTGTAGATGACATCGGCGTTTTTCGTTCCCTCCATGGGGTCCTCGACAAAGCGGATAGAGCCGCCGCTCTCTTTTGCAATGCTGCGGCAGGTCTCCACCAGTTCGCTGTCCGGGAAATATTTTTTCGGTGCGCAGGCCGTAAAGTTCAGGCCCATTTTGGCGCAGCCGATCATTAAAGAGTTGCCCATGTTGTAGCGGGCATCTCCCATGTAGACAAAATTGATTCCCTTCAGATGGCCGAAATGCTCCCGGATGGTAAGGAAGTCGGCCAGGATCTGGGTCGGATGGAACTCATTGGTGAGTCCGTTCATAACCGGCACTTTGGAATATTTGGCGAGCTCATTGACGATTTCCTGGCCGTAGCCGCGGTATTCAATGCCCTCAAACATGCCCGAGAGCACACGGGCCGTATCGGCGATGCTCTCCTTTTTGCCGATCTGCGAATCTGTCGGGTTGAGATAGGTGGAACCCATGCCGAGGTCATGTGCCGCCACTTCAAAGCTGCAGCGGGTTCTGGTACTGGTCTTTTCAAAGATCAGCGCAACGTTTTTTCCCTTGCAGTACTCGTGCGGAATTCCGTTCTTTTTTTTATACTTCAGATCTGCCGCCAGCTTCAGCAAATAGTCGATTTCAGCCGGGGTAAAATCCAGGAGCGTCAGGAAATCTCTTCCCTTAAGATTCATGGGTATTCTCCTTCTGTGCATAATATTCACATTTTTGAGGATTTTTGCATAAATTCCCGGAATTTTTGCATATTTCCTCGATTCCATTGCATAAATGATACATTCATGCGGCATGGAAGTCAATAGCAGATACCCGCAGACAGGCAGACAGCTGCCGCAGGTTTTCTCGCGTAATTTTATCATAGACAGCACGATAAAACAAGAAATGCCTCCCCCTGCCCCAGGTACTGGGAGCAGAGAGAGTCTCTCTTATTCACTTCTCCTCTTCGTCTGTCTTTCGGGACTCTCCGCCCAGCAGCCGGAGCAGCGGTTCCGCGGCCTGGGACAGCTTCTCGCCCTGTACCTTAGCCCGTTCCGTAGCAAAGGCGCTCCCGAATTCCCGTGAGATCTGGGTCAGAAGCTTCCAGTCGTCCTGGGGCAGTTCACTGAGCGTCCGAAGAATGGTAGGAATATTCTGCGGAAAGCCCTGACGGAACTCCGCCGTTGTCTCCGCCGAGGTAGAGGCAATTACATTATAAATAGTATCGATGTATTTTTTTCGGTCCGAAGGCGTGTTCTGATACATGACCTTGTCGATAACCGTTTTAGTAATATTGCTGTTGTCGGAGAACGACTCTGCCGGCACGAATCCGGTGCGATTGACCTGCCAGTTATAGATGTCGTGCTGCTCCAGATCGTGGTCTTCGGAGAGAACGATATGCTCCGGCTCCCGGCGTTCAAGAATGCGGCCGAACACGGAGTCAGCCGGAAGATAGGAAAAGATGCGGTTGACGATAGTGCGGTCGGCGACCTCCTCCAGCAGCTCCTCATGAAAGCCGGGCCCGTCGAAGTTCTTGACATGGATCACACGCCTGCGATCTGCCAGCGGAATCATATAGTAGACGTAGACCGCCAGATTTCCCCCTTTGGAATGGCCGACCAGCCGGACGCGTTTTTTCGGATAGCGGGCAAACACCTTTCCGGCATAGCGGAGCGCCGTCGCCTGGGCCGGCACTTCTTCCATAAAGGACATGTTAAAGTCCTCTTTCCAGCCGTACACCGTGGAGTCAGTTCCGCAGAAAGAGACGGTGATTTCATCCTTTCCGGTCTGCAGGGTAACTGCGGCAAACTGCTTCTCCTCCTCGGGGTCGTTGATCTTTTCGTAGTCTGTCACCTGCATAGCCCGATAGCGGGGCGATTCCGCCATCTGCTTCAGGAGCGTTCGATCCTGCCTACGGAAGGACTCCGGCGGAAGCTCTTTCATCTTTTCCCATACCTGCGCAATACAGTCGCCGTCTTCGAGCGGTGCTTCGCCGAGGGGGAGATAGCTGAAGCGCGCGAAAGAGAGGGCGTCCAGATCGTTGAGCGGGGCAGCGCTGCAGACGGGCAGGTCGCCGCGCCAGCTTATATAGTCCAGCAAATTAGCCATTGGGTTCCTCCTGTCGGCTGCGTCTTGGGGCGATTCGGTCTCCCCCCACGGTTCGGATGGAGTTCAGGTAGTCACGGATGATTTCCTTAGTCAGCACGTTAGCCGTTTTCCGGTCTTCCTCGCTCAGGCCGGAGAGAAAATTGAGCAGTTCCGGGATACGCCGCGGCAGAGCTGCCATAGCACCGGACAAAGTGGTCTGGTCACTGTCCATCAGAAAGGAGAAGGTCTTCTCCACAAAAAATTTGCGCTGATCGTCCGATGTATTCCGGACAAAACATGACAGGGCATCGTCGCTGACATCACTGGTTCCGCGGGTTCCTACGGAGCGGAGAATGTAGTCCTTCCCGGCGCGCCAGAGATAGAGATTGTGCTGCTCCAGACCGGTGCGTCCGTCGCTCTCAATGACGTCAAAGGCTTCGCCGTGCTCCAAAAGGCGTCCGATGACGGAGTCCTGCGGGATGAAGGTGTGCGCTTTTTTGTGAGTCTCCGCCAGCCCGTACTTGGAAAAGAAGTCCTCCTTAAATCCGGGGCCGTCGAAGCTGGTCACGGTCCGCAGGCGGCGCTGAACCGGTTCTGCCGCGCGGCACGCCGCATAGATGGCAAGATTCCCGCCTTTGGAATGTCCGACGATGCGAATGGCCCTGTTCGGATATCTGCCGGCGATTTCAGTCAGATAGCGGCATGCGGATTCCTGCGCCGGGACATTTTCCATATAGGCCATGTTAAAATCCTCTTTCCAGCCCACCAGCGTTCCATCGGTTCCGCAGTAGGAAACGACGAGTTCTTCCGGGTCTATATGAAGTGTGACCGCAGAGAACTGCTCCTCCTGTTCCGGGACGTTGTTCATCTGGTAATCCGAGACCGGCACGCTTCCGTAGCGCGCGCTGTCGCCGGCCGCGAAGATCATGGTCTGATCTTCCGGCAGTTTAAAGCTCTCGGGCGGCAGGTCTGTCATTTTTTCCGCTGCGGTCCGGAGGGTGTCTCCGGGCTCCAGGGAGATCTCCGAAAACGGGAGATAGGCGACGCGGGAAAACAGCATGGCATCCAGCTCATTGAAAGGGTTGGCGGGCGTCATAGGGACGTCCCCGCGCCAGTACAAATAGTCCAATAAGTATGCGATGATTCTCTCCCTCCTTTTCCTGTTTCCTATTATAACAGACCTGCCGGGAGCGCTTCATGATCAAATTGTGAAAAGCAGTCCGACAAAAAGCGTGCGCACTGCCGAACAGCCGTTCAGCAGTGCGCTTATCGGGTTCTCTTATTTCAGAAGACCCATCTGTACTTTTTTCATCAGGATACGGCGGACACTCTGGTCAATTCGCTGCTGTGAGAGCCTGCCGCTCTGCACCGCGCTGCGGACGCCTGCGAGTGCCTCCGGAACATTGTAGACACCGAGCAGGAGATCATCCCCTGCCGCAATAGCGAGCACCGCGGCTTCTCCTGGGCTGTAATGGGAAGAGATGGCGCCCATGCCCATGGAGTCGGTGACCACCAGGCCCTGGAACCCCAGCTGCCCGCGCAGAATGTCGGTGACGATTGTTTTGGACAGTGTGGCGGGATACTTTGGATCTATCTGGTCTGTGACAATGTGTCCGACCATGACCATGTCGGCGCCTGCATCAATGCCGGCCTGGAATGGGAGGAATTCCGCCTTCCGAAGCTGGGAGAGAGATTTTTTCAGGTGGGCCGTCTCCTTGTGGCTGTCCTCCTGTGTGTCGCCATGTCCCGGGAAATGCTTCAGCGTACAGACCACGCCGCCGTCATGAAATCCGCGGACCGCTGCCGGAATGAGTTCTGCCGCTTTCTGCGGGCTGGAACTGTAGGCCCGTGTCCCGATGACCGAGTTCTTCGCCAGATTGACATCGGCGACCGGAGCAAAGTCCACGTTGAATCCGAACTGACGGATATCCTTCGCAATGGTCTGGGCATTATCGTGTGCAGTCTGTGTCCCCTGATTTTCATAGCTCTGCATGGGCTTGAATTTGGTGGTCCCGAGCTTTTTGGCACAGCGGGCCACGATGCCGCCCTCCTCATCGACACAGATGAAGAGCGGGATGCCGGAGGTCTGCCTGGCATAGCTCTGGGTATTGGCAATCATCGTCTTCGTCTGACTGCGGCTCTCCAGGTTGTCGGCAAAATAGATGATTCCGCCGACCGGCCGTTTCCGAAGGGAATTCAGCGTCTCGGGGCCGGCCTGCTTCAGCCGCTCTTCCGCTGAGAATTCCGTTTTTGTGCTGCCGTTGAGCACTTCCGGCGTCACGATAAACATCTGGAGAATCTTATCGTCCAGCGTCATCTCATCCATTTTCTGCTGGACTGTCTTCTCCTGCTCCCGCGTCTCCGCGCGAAGCGAGGCCGCTCTTACGCATGCAGCAGCAGCCGGACCGGCCAGGACAAAAGAAAAGACCGTCAGTGTAACCAGCGCCAGCACTGTTCTCCAGACATAGCCGCGATTCTGTTTCATAACCATGCATCCGCTCCCCTTAAAGATAGTTGATGATTATTATATTCCGGGAAGCTGAAATCTGCTTGAAAGACAAACTTATTTTTCCAACGTGATCAGTCGGTCCAAATGTCTCCGGTATGCATCTCGAAATGGCTTGCCCCGCCCAGGACCGATAAAGCTGACCGATCCGCCGATAACGGTGCCGTGGTCTCCGGAGCACTCGTCAAACACATACCAGATTCCCTTTTTCAGAGCTGAACCATCTGTTTCCGAAAAGCGGGTGTGCGGCTCCCGGTATGGGTATCGGCCGGAACCCACCGGGACCAGGCCGTCGTTTGGCCGCCAGGAGGCATCTACATGCGTGCCGGCCACCGTTCTCTCCTTTGTACGCCCCATAATGGCGGCGGAGAGGGTAAAGACCGGGTTCATGATCTTTGCCTTCACCTCTTTCGACGGATCCTTCCGGCTCGGTTTTGTCCCACGGCCGGTAATGGAAAAATAATACGTCTGGTCGGAACAGTGGATGTTCTCATTGAGCGCCGCGGCGCCCTCCAGAGTCAGATCGTGGAATACATGGTCTCCTGTCCGGAACATCCGTCCGAGCCGGACAGCCTGTTTCGGACTCAGCGGGCGCAGCCATGCCGTCTCGCCCGGGACACAGGTCAGGCCGTACTGCTCCATATAATTGTCATAAAAGCGGTTGCACGGCGTGTTGCCGAGCACGCTGAACAGGACTCCGGAGAGCAGCTGGGCCGCTTTGGTGAATATGGGAAGGTCGGATGTAAAGGTACTTCCGTCGTGCGGTGCGGAGACCGTTGTGACCGAGCAGACCCAGTCGCCGTGCCCACCGGCAAAAAGGGGGGAGAGATCATCCGGATCGGTACAGGCGCGCTCTTCCGGACTTCCGTTGGTCAGCAGCTCGGTCAGAAGTCGGATGGTCGCCCCGCCGAAGCTGTGGCCGATAAGATGCACTTTGCGCGCCGGGCCCCAGTCCGAAACCAGAGGTGCGGAGTGGCTTCTTCCGAACCGCTCATGCTGGTGCGCTGAGGAGTGGGCCTTGCCATAGTCGACCCGGGTCCCGGCGAGCAGTGCATAGAGTTCACACGCCCGGTCCCATGCAGAGTTAAACGGCCCAACTTTGGCGCTGTAGGCCTCATAATCTTGCGACTGGAGCTGATGGATCAGATTACCGCATACCATGCCCCAATAGGGGAAGATGCGGTTCATCCCCTCCCCTTCGCCCCAGCCCATCATGCCGTGGACAAAGATAAACGGATATTTGTTTTTACTCATAAAAAACGACACCTCCTGCTGAAAAATTTGTCAATTTCATCCTATCGGCTTTCCGTTTCAGAAGCAAATTTGGATAGAAAAAAAGACAAATTCAGCGGGAGGTGTTTGAATTGCAAATGGATTACTGAGCATCTGTGCCGTTCTTTGCAGCGGCCTCTTCCTGCTCAACTTTGGCTTTCTCTTCATTGAGCGCATCCAGAACTTTGTTCAGGACGGTTGTGGTTGCCTCAAGGGCAAGTTTCTTCCAGTTGATTTCCTTGACCGTGTTGGTCACCATTTCCTTAATGTTCATGTTTTAAAATCCTTTCCTAATTTATAAGAGCCTTTGTTTCAGGAGGCTCTGCAGTGCGTCCCGTATGATGTCTGCGTGGTCAAAAGCAAGACTGCCGCCGTCCGGAAGGACCTGAAGCGTCTCATTGCCGTTCTGAAGCTGGATGGAAAACAATTCTCCGCCTGCCTCTGCACGGAACCTGACGGAAAACCAGCAGACCTCATCGGCGTCATCCCCTGCAGATGCAGTGATATCTTCCCGATTGACCAGTGCGGTATAGGCGCTGGAGATGGTCCACCCCCGCGGGTCTCTGCCCGGTTTGCTGTAGACACCCACGTGCTGAAGCGGCACACCGACAATGCCGGTCTCCTCCTTCAGTTCCCGACGGGCGGTCTCCTCCAAAGGCTCGTTCTGGTTGGCAAAGCCGCCCGGCGTTGCCCAGTACCCCAGGAATGGATGCCCGCCCCTGCGGACGAGCAGAAGCTGAAGGTCTCCTGCCTCTCTGGCAAAGATGCAGATATCGGTGGTGACCGAAGGCTTCGGATATCGGTCCGGGTTGTACTGTTCCAGGAATTCCGACTCGGTAAGGCCGTTTTTGTCGCGCAGCTCTTCGCTCATGCGAGTCACTCCTCTCGGGTTTCATTATACACCAGAAAGAATCAGATCGAAAGAGCGCCGCACCTGAGTACGGCGCTCTTTCTGTCCCCGTAAAAGGGAGTGATGAGAGTAGAGACAGAACCTTTAGGAATCAGATCCGACGGTCTCTGGCCTGTTTGTCATAATGCTTGTTGAGCAGCGGACGAACTACATAATAGATGAGCTTGTTCTCCGCGTTTGTCATATAGATCGTAAACGTGGAGACGAAGAAGACGGCGCCGCCGATCAGCGTATTTTTGATGATTTTTTTCAGCGTATCGTTCATAATAGCACCTCTTACCAGGCTTCGGAATCGTCGAACTGGACCAGAGTCGGATCCAGCGGTTTTTCATTCATGACGACGGTCATGTAGTCATTGATGGCATCGCGCATATCCTGGCGGGAAATGGTCCGGCTGTCCTCGAGATCATGCGGCAGGAAAACAAAATGGAAACCCTGTTCCCGGGCGCGCTCCTCCATCATGGCATGGACGCCGTTCATGCCTTTGCAGGCGATGTTGTCGTTCATGATGACCATATCGCAGTTAAGCTTGCGGGCCCAGTCCCAGACAGCGTCCACGTTGTCCCATCCGCCGACCGCGTGATGGCGCATGACGCCTTTCTCGGAGAATTTGGCCAGATCCTTGATGGCAATGTCCGGGTCCTCGGTGTTAATCATATTATGGCCCATCGTGGAGTCCATGTTGAGAACGATGTCAATGCCCCAGCAGTTCTGCGTCCAGGTCGGGAAATCCGTATAGTAGACGGCGGACGGTCCCCAGAGGAACGCGCGGTGGCGCGTCTTGCCCTGGAATGGCTCATATTTCTTCTCCACGCAGTCATTCATAATCTTGATGACTTTGCGGTCAACTTTGTTGAAATACTTGTCATGGCCGTTGACCAGCGCCCACTCCACCAGTTTGTAGAGAGATTCGCTGATTCCGCTGAGCGGAGAATACGGAGTGGCAAAGATATCCCATTTTTCCATTTCGATCCGGTTCTGCTCATTCATGAGCTTTGCCTTTTCAAAGAACGCATCCCAGTCATACTGGACGCCGTAGACCTCTTCAATTTTCGCTATTGCCTGTTTGAGCTCATCCGTCGAATACTCATGGCCGTTTTCGGTGTTGTGCTGCATGGCGAAGACAAATGGATAGGACTCAATATTGGATCGCGCAAAGCGGCGGCGCTGGAACATGGATGTGGATTCGCTGGCGTTGCAGGGCTGGTTGGTGGAGAGCTCCAGCTTGCCGAAAACGGGGAAGGCATCGTCAATTGCGACGCCGGTCTCCGCGGAGCACCGGGAGCAGACATCGGCCGACAGGCCGTAAGATTCCGCCACATCGATATAGTATGGTTCAATGAACTGGTCGACATCGCAGATGACGAATTCCGGAAGCGTCTGCATGGGCTCGCCGTAAAGCGTCGGGAAACCAGCCATAAACAGCGATGGGATTGTCTCATCCAGTCCGACGATATGGTCGGATTCCGGGCCGCCGCCCAGCCGCTTATCGTTTTTCAGAATGAAGCCGATTTTATCAGTCAGAGCGTGGACAATGGCGTTGCCATGGATACAGGCAATTTCAAGCTCCGGGCCGCGGTAGCCCTCAAACAGGCGGTCCACAAAGGCGAAGGATCCCAGGAATGAGCCCATCCAGCGGTACTCCCAGATACCTTTGAGCACATGGACCGGATCTTTCAGGACCATCATGCCCATGGCACCGAGATTTTTCAGCCATGCACGGTAGTCGCGCAGCGTGTCGTGGACGCCGCGCCATTCGCGGTATTTCGCAATGCCGGTTTTGTCATAGAAACGGTCTCTCTCTCCGCCCTTGCCGTTTTCCGCCTTCCAGATCGGGTCAAACCGCTGCAGAGCCTTATCAATAAGATCGACCGGTGTCTTGATTTTCTTTTTCATCTCTCACACCTGCTTTCCCACGCGCGCTGCGCTGTGTTTCTTGATTTCCAGACCCTCGACAAACGCCTGGAAGCGGGTCTGCAGCTGGCCGATTCCGGTCAGTGCATACTCTTTTTCAATGGTGCAGGTCGGGATATTCCGCTCCGTCCCAAGAATATAGTTGGACAGAACCTTCTCATAGCTCCAGAACTCGCAGAACTTCATGCTCTCATAGATAATGCCGTCTGCATGGTACTCTTTGACCAGATTCTCCAGCACATCCTGGCGCTGATCGATCTTTGAGCCGGTCATAAAGCGCGGGCAGAGACTGGTTTCAATATAATGGCGGACAATTGCGCGCAGAGCCGTCTCACCGTCGCGAATTTCAATCTGCTCTCTGCTTGGAACTGAGCCAAAGCAGTAGCGGTCTGCGACCACCATAGCGCCGCAGCTCTCAATGAGCTGGGTGAATTTCGGGTCGTCGATCTCGGACCCCGCCAGAACGACGCGGGCACGGAACGGAAATTCTTTCTCCGGTTTTCTGGTTTTCAGCTCCTCCAGGGTCTCCTTCAGGTAGGGCAGAATTCGCTTCTGCGGACATACCTGGCTGACCAGCTGAATGACGTGGAACTCATAACCGGTGATCGGCGGGTTGGGCAGTTTGCGGAAATTGCCGATCTGCGTAATGACATCGCTGACCTCGTTGTGCAGGTCGACAGCCTGGCGGATAGCATGTTCGGAGACGTCAATCCCCTTCTCCTCCAGCGGTGCGAGCACCTTGTCCCGAAGCTCCACCTCGTAATAATCCATGGCCGCTTCATCGTCTTTCAGCGGTGCATCGATAATCGTCGTGACGAATCCCTCGTGCTGAACCGGATGCAGCAGTTCGAAATGTTCCTCCATCCGTTCCATGGCGGAGCAGGCTTCCGCGCCGAATACCGCAGTCAGGAAATTATAGCCGCCCTCAATGGCGCGCTCCAAAATAGCACGGGTGTACGGGCAATTGCGCTGCGTCAGATAGTAGTTTCCAATTTGCGTAGAGCCGGACTGGGGTGCCCGAAGCCGTACTGAAAAACATCCCGGCAGATTCAGCAGTGCCTCCGGCATGTAATAACAGTTGTAGCCCAAAGCCAGTTCTCCGTCCGCAGTCGCCTCCTTGACCAGGTCATTGTTGGCCTCTTCAAGAAGGTGCTCAAAATAGATCAGATGCTGTAAATCTATCATGTTACTCCTCCTGTCTTTCCACACCCACAGGGCATCCCAGTCCCTCGGAGTGTTAAAAAATTATCTAAGTATTATTGTATAAATTTAACACACGATAATCAATCGTCAATGTTGTTTTTGTTTATTTTCGTCAATAAATACAAAAAATTAACAAAATTTTACCTTATAATTTTTACATTTCAGTTCGATTCGGCATCTTATTTGTCCCATTGTTTTCCGTATGGCGCATGCCAGTTTTCGGGAGAAAAACGGGAAAGAGACACTGCATCTAAAGATACAATGTCTCTTTCTCTATGGGTTATATCAATATTGGGAAAAGGATATATGGATCAGAATTTCATAGCGACATCCCACGCGCGCCATACGACGGTGCGGAGGTTGCCGACTTTGTCACAGTCGCCGACCAGATGGACATGTTTGCCCTTCGGTGCAGCTGGCGTCGGATGATAGCCGACGGACATGATGACATTGTCACACGGAATCTTTTCCTGACTCTTGTCTTTCCGCTCTACAATGACATAGTCCTTGCCGATTTCCTTTGCGCCGGTTTCAAGATAGACCGGAACATGATTGGTCTTGAAACAGTCGCGCAGATAGGAGGAGTTTGCAAGGCAGAGATTCTTGACGGCCATGAGGTCATTCTTCATCTCTACGATAACCGGATGTTTGCCCTTGCGGAACAGGTCGAGAGCAATTTCGCAGCCGGTCAGACCGCCGCCGATGATGACGACGTTGTCGCCCACCGTCTGTTTCTCCAGGAGGTAGTCGCAGGCGTCCATGGCATTTTCCACACCCTTAATTGGAATGCGGTTTGCCGCGGAACCGGTGGCAATGACAACTTCATCTGCATTCAGGGATTTAATATCCTTGACCTCGGTGTTCATCTTGATGGTGATGTTCGGATTCTGCTCGCACTGACGGATATACCACTTAATGAGTTCCTTGTCATTCTCCTTGAAGGACGGGGCAGCGGCTGCAATGAAAATGCCGCCGAGCTTGTCGGACTTCTCATAAATGGTGACTTTATGGCCGCGCAGAGCCGCAACACGTGCGGTCTCCATACCGCCAATGCCGCCGCCGACAACCGCAATATTCTTCTGCTTCTTGGCGGGGACAATCTTATATTTGTTATAGTGCATAGATTCCGGGTTCAGTGCGCAGCGGCACATATGGATGGAATCGTTGAAGTCCTGGGCGTTGGCCGAGCCCTCGTACTTCGTGAGGTCGAAGCAGGCGGCGTGGCAGCAGATGCAGGGACGGATCTGCTCCGGCTCATCGTTGATGAGTTTGGTGAACCATGCCGGGTCGCAAAGGAACTGACGGCCTACGGCCATTGCGTCGATTCCGCCCTCTGCAACGGCTTTGGCACCTGCTTCCGGCGTCATGCGGCCGGCGCAGACAACCGGGATATCCACAAATTTTTTGATGTGTTCAACCTCTTCCAGGTTGCAGTTCTGCGGCATGTACTGCGGCGGATGAGCCCAGTACCAGGCGTCGTACGTGCCGTTGTCGCAGTTGAGCATGTCATAGCCGGCATCCTGCAGATATTTGGCTGCTTTTTCCGACTCTTCCATGGTACGGCCGACTTCAATGTAGTCCTCTCCGGGCATTGCACCGGAGCGGAAGCCTTTTGTATGAGAGACAACGGAATACCGGAGGGAAACCGGATAATTCTCGCCGCATTTTTTCTTGATTTCCTGGACGATTTCAACCGGGAAACGATAGCGGTTCTCAAAGGATCCGCCGTATTCATCTTTGCGCTGGTTGCAGTACGGAAGCGTAAACTGGTCCAGCAGATAACCCTCATGGACCGCGTGAATTTCAACGCCGTCGACACCGGCCTCTTTACAGAGACGGGCGGTCTCACCGAATGCATAGACCATCTGTTTGATCTCTTTCACGGTGATGGGACGGGCAGTGACATTGTCCGCCCAGCGGTTCGGAGACGTAGAGGGCGCGGCTGTCAGGAATTCCGCATCCATAATCGGTTTAGCAATTGTATTCAGCACTTTATGGCTGGCCAGAAGAGCCATCGGCCCGGTCAGCGCCATAGCGCGGCCGAATCCGGCGGTCAGCTGGACAAACAGCTTGGCACCGGTTTTATGGATTTCGGTCATGAATTCGCCGAGCTCTTTGAACATGCGTTTGTTGGTGTAGAGCCAGCGGCGGCCGAGGACATCGCGGATTGGTGCAATGCCCGGGATAATCAGGCCGCAGTTATTCTTGGCGACGCCGAGAATCAGCTTTGCAGCCTCACGGTCGAAATGGCAGGGTTCCATCCATCCAAACAGACAGGTACCGCCCATCGGCGCGAGAACGACGCGATTTTTTATCTCCACGTCCCGGATTTTCCAGGGAGTCAGGAGAGGCTGTAATTCTTCTTTCATCTCATACACTCCTTGTTCAGGATTTTTCTTCAAATAGGATCTTATTCTCCACAAGGTCAATCTGTCGAATGGTGCCGTAGGCTTCAAAGCGGGCGCCCATAATATCGGTAAAAGTCAGTTTGCCGTCATTGGGGTCTATGGTCACGTTCTGAATATTATTACAGAGCACGGACGGCTTAGGACCGTTTACCTTCATAACCGTTGACAGACACATTTCAGTCGCCTTCCTTCTGCAGAATTTTCAGTGCCTCTTCCAGCTTGCCGTTTCCGGTTTCATAGTGGATAACTGCGGCGTGGACCAGTTCTTTGGCCTCTCCGTCCAGTTTCCCCGCAACGTCATACAGCTCGTCGGCGTGGTGCTGATTATGATGGACCATGTACTTGAGCAGAGCGACTGCTTCTTCCAGGTCTTTTTTCTGATTGGAATCGCTGCAATTGCATGCCATACGTTGGACACTCCCTTCCGCCAGGTTCCATTGACAGACCAGTTAACTTATTTTGCGTTTTTACGCTGTTTCATATGCATTTCCCGAAGGCCATCCACAGAGTCGCAGACCGGTTTCATCTGGCAGCTGGCACAGTCTGTCGGAATGCCATCCAGAATCGTGGTCAGTGTTTTAGTGATATCGTTCACCTTTTTCGCATCCGCGATGAGGTCTTTCATTGCAGGGGCCTCTGTAGCAAATACTATTTTAACATGTTTTACATGCGGATCCTCTTTATATTTCTGGATATAGAGATTACCGACCTTTTCAAAAGTGATTCCGTTCTGAACGGCTTCTCTGCTCAGGCGCACCTGCTCCTGATTGCTCTCGGCGGAAATACGGGACATATAGCCCTTCGGGAAAACGTTGTATCGGACAAATTCGAGATTTCGGATGGCATTGTACGCCTCCTCGTCCTCCCCGAGGTCATCGACCTCGAGGCAGACGATGCGGGCAAAGGAGACGTCGCTCTTGATCTCATTCAGATCGGGGCCATAGACGAAAATTTCATCCTCCGGGACAATGCCCGGCGTTGTCGTGACGCAGGTACAGTTGACGGAATCCTTACCGAACCCGCCAAGCTCATAGGCCGCGTCCTTCATCATGATGAATTCCGTACTGCCGGCATCCTGCCACGCCCTTTCCGGGGCGCAGCGGAATGTCTTCGGCGTCTGTGCGGAGAGCTTTTCGTCCAGATCGGCGATCAGCGAATCGTACAGTTTCATCAGAACTGAATATCCGCTGACTTACGGTCAAACAGAATATTGATTTTCTTATAGAGCCAGGCCATCAGCTTCTCGTCGAGATTCCAGAAATAGACGACGAAGAGGACGCCTAAGATCCTGCCCAGCACTTTCAGTACCTTGAGGCTAACCTGGCCGATTTTTTTCAAAACATCCATTGTCAGATCCTCCTTCTTTTCCATCAGGAAGCTTTTTGCCGTGCATACTCTGCGGCACCAAGAGCTCCCATCAGCTGCGGATCGGTCTTGAGCTCGATGACCTTCAGGTGGAGTACCTGCTCAATTGCCTTCTTCAGGCCGTCATTCTTGGCACATCCACCGGTCAGCGTGATGCTGTCCGTGGCGCCGGCCTTTTTGGCCATGACAAAGCAGC